>NZ_CP121113.1:0-300000 GCF_029581395.1 Roseinatronobacter sp. S2
GCGCTATGTAAGGCACTGATATTATGGTGTAATTTGGTTGCGGGGACAGGATTTGAACCTGTGACCTTCAGGTTATGAGCCTGACGAGCTACCTGGCTGCTCCACCCCGCGTTGGTTTTTTGTTGATCGTTGAGAGAGATTTTTGTGTGTTTCTTGTCAGGTTTGGCGGTGAGCTACTCTCCCACGTCTTGAGACGCAGTACCATTGCCGCGGCGGCACTTAACTTCCGAGATCGGGACGGGATCGGGTGTTTTGCTCGCGCTATTGCCACCAAACCTGAGAAGAAACACATATCAGCGGGGATTATTTAATCCCGACGTATTTTGGTCAATGCTTTTGGTTGCTTTGATTGTTGATCAGTTTGGTTGTTACTGGATCAAATCAAGCCTATCGAGCCATTAGTACCGGTCAACTGAACGCATTGCTGCGCTTACATCTCCGGCCTATCGACGTGGTGGTCTACCACGGCTCTCAAGGGAGACCTTGTTTTGAGGGGGGCTTCCCGCTTAGATGCTTTCAGCGGTTATCCTGTCCGATCATAGCTACCCTGCACTGCGGCTGGCGCCACAACAGGTCCACCAGTGGATCGTTCACCCCGGTCCTCTCGTACTAGGGGCAACTCCTCTCAAGTCTCCAACACCCACGGCAGATAGGGACCGAACTGTCTCACGACGTTCTAAACCCAGCTCACGTACCTCTTTAAATGGCGAACAGCCATACCCTTGGGACCTACTCCAGCCCCAGGATGAGATGAGCCGACATCGAGGTGCCAAACGATGCCGTCGATATGGACTCTTGGGCATCATCAGCCTGTTATCCCCGGCGTACCTTTTATCCGTTGAGCGATGGCCCTTCCACTCGGGACCACCGGATCACTATGGCCGACTTTCGTCTCTGCTCGACTTGTCAGTCTTGCAGTCAGGCTGGCTTCTGCCATTGCACTCGACGAGCGATTTCCGACCGCTCTGAGCCAACCTTCGCACGCCTCCGTTACTGTTTGGGAGGCGACCGCCCCAGTCAAACTACCCGCCACACAGGGTCCCGGATCCGGATAACGGACCGCGGTTAGACATCAAGAGTGCGAAGGGTGGTATCTCAAGGATGGCTCCATGGGAACTGGCGTTCCCATATCAAAGCCTACCACCTATCCTGCACATCGCAATCCTGATGCCAGTGTGAAGCTGTAGTAAAGGTGCACGGGGTCTTTCCGTCTAACCGCGGGAAGCCTGCATCTTGACAGGCAATTCAATTTCGCTGAGTCCATGTTTGAGACAGCGGGGAAGTCGTTACGCCATTCGTGCAGGTCGGAACTTACCCGACAAGGAATTTCGCTACCTTAGGACCGTTATAGTTACGGCCGCCGTTTACCGGGGCTTCAGTTCGGAGCTTGCACTCCTCCCTTTAACCTTCCGGCACCGGGCAGGCGTCAGACCCTATACGTCGTCTTGCGACTTCGCAGAGCCCTGTGTTTTTAATAAACAGTCGCCACCCCCTGGTTTGTGCCCCCCGCCCAAGAGTTGCCTCCTGAACGGGCCTCCTTCTCGCGAACTTACGGAGGTATTTTGCCGAGTTCCTTAAACATGGTTCTCTCAAGCGCCTTGGTATTCTCTACCAGTCCACCTGTGTCGGTTTCGGGTACGGTCTGGTGTGGGGCTATTTCCGGGAACCTCTGAACGGCCCGCCCAATCCGATAAGGGCGAACAATCTTTGAGATCCGTCACTTCCCACTGGCCCAGGAATATTAACCTGGTTCCCATCGACTACGCCTTTCGGCCTCGCCTTAGGGGCCGGCTTACCCTGCTCAGATTAGCTTTAAGCAGGAACCCTTGGACTTTCGGCGACAGGGTCTCTCACCCTGTTTGTCGCTACTCATGTCAACATTCTCACTTCTGAACGCTCCACCGGTCCCTCACGGGCCGGCTTCACAGCAGACTTGCTCTGCGTCCGGTGCACCCGCAATGGGTGCAAAAGACGCAAGAAGTACTGAACAGAACGCTCCGCTACCATGCGATTGCTCGCATCCTAAGCTTCGGCTCATGGCTTGAGCCCCGTTACATCTTCGCCGCAGGACAACTTGTTTAGACCAGTGAGCTGTTACGCTATCTTTAAAGGATGGCTGCTTCTAAGCCAACCTCCTGGTTGTTTTGGTCGTCCCACCTGCTTTCCCACTTAGCCATGAATTAGGGGCCTTAGCTGTAGGTCAGGGTTGTTTCCCTCTTCACGACGGACGTTAGCACCCGCCGTGTGTCTGCCGCATATTACTCCCGGGTATTCGGAGTTTGGTTAGGATCAGTAAGCCTGTGGGGCCCCATTACCCATCCAGTGCTCTACCCCCCGGGGTATTCGTGCGACGCTCTACCTAAATAGATTTCGCGGAGAACCAGCTATCTCCGAGTTTGATTGGCCTTTCACCCCTAGGCACAGTTCATCCCGATCCTTTTCAACGGATGTGGGTTCGGCCCTCCAGTTAGTGTTACCTAACCTTCAGCCTGACCATGCCTAGATCACTCGGTTTCGGGTCTGATCCATCTAACTCATGCGCCCATTTAAGACTCGCTTTCGCTGCGCCTACACCTATCGGCTTAAGCTTGCTAGATAGACCAAGTCGTTGACCCATTATACAAAAGGTACGCCGTCAGGACTCGAGGTCCCTCCGACTGCTTGTAGGCGTCCGGTTTCAGGTCTGTTTCACTCCCCTCGTCGGGGTGCTTTTCACCTTTCCCTCACGGTACTGGTTCACTATCGGTCAGTAAGGAGTACTTAGCCTTCGGGGGTGGTCCCCCGATCTTCAGACAGAATTTCACGTGTTCCGCCCTACTTGATACGTCCGATCATGCTTCCTGTACGGGGCTGTCACCCGCTATGGCTGGCCTTTCCAGGCCATTCCAGTCACAATCTCGGCTCGGCTGGTCCGCGTTCGCTCGCCACTACTAACGGAGTCTCTATTGATTTCCTTTCCTCCGGGTACTTAGATGTTTCAGTTCCCCGGGTTTGCTCTTTTAAGCCTATGTATTCAGCCTAAAAGTACTTGGTTAGACTTTCGGATAGCCACTTCGCTTTGCATTCCCCGGTCACCAAAGGTGACCACGGACCAAGGGCCCGATTGTCAGAGACAATCAAACTAGCTCAGTCACGGAGTGTGCATTGCGAAGCAATAACCAAAAATCTTCAAGTGGGTTGCCCCATTCGGAAATCTTGGGATCAAAGCTTATTCTCAACTCCCCAAGCTTATCGCAGAGTATCACGTCCTTCATCGCCTCTTACTGCCAAGGCATCCACCAAACGCCCTTATCGCGCTTGATTTGATCCAGAAAGAGCCAAACTGCGCCCCACCGCAAGCGGCAAGACATCGTCTGACGTGCAGGGCCTTTTGTGTCCCCTGCACACAATCTGAACCAAAAGCTTGTATACTTTTCCCGCTCTGGACCCGTGCGGATCCAGAACTATTGGTTAGTGTACTTGACTTGATAGTCTCATGCTCTGTGGTCTTGCGACCACTGACGCCCCCACACGCGGGGATGTCAGCATGACACTGATATGTTTCTCTCTGAACGATGTCAAAATGAAGGGCCGGACCCTTCTTGCGTCCAACAGGACGATCAAACCAGCGCATAAGCTGGCTTGATGATCATGTCGGGATTTTCTGTTGCGCAGCCCTGGCTGCCTTGGCACTGGTGGGTCGAGGAGGACTTGAACCTCCGACCTCACGCTTATCAGGCGTGCGCTCTAACCACCTGAGCTACCGACCCCAATGCCAATACATGTGATCAGGGCGGCTGTCTGCTCAGGACGATCCTGCTTACGGCAGATCCACCGGATCTGATGGTGGAGCCTAGGAGGATCGAACTCCTGACCTCCTGAATGCAAATCAGGCGCTCTCCCAGCTGAGCTAAGGCCCCGATCAGGATGCAGCGCCAAACCTATCCAGCCTGCCGCGTGCTACCTTTTGTCTTGAAGAGATATGAGGACGGTCCGGTCTTATATGCAGCTTTGTTTGCTGCTGCTAAGTGATCCACGAGATGGGCAAGCCCATCTGCAAGGATCATCCTTAGAAAGGAGGTGATCCAGCCGCAGGTTCCCCTACGGCTACCTTGTTACGACTTCACCCCAGTCGCTGAGCCTACCGTGGCTGGCTGCCTCCTGCGAACAGGTTAGCGCACCATCTTCGGGTAGACCCAACTCCCATGGTGTGACGGGCGGTGTGTACAAGGCCCGGGAACGTATTCACCGTGGCATGCTGTTCCACGATTACTAGCGATTCCGACTTCATGGGGTCGAGTTGCAGACCCCAATCCGAACTGAGATAGCTTTTTGGGATTATCCCACTGTCACTACCATTGTAGCACGTGTGTAGCCCAACCCGTAAGGGCCATGAGGACTTGACGTCATCCACACCTTCCTCCGACTTATCATCGGCAGTTTCCATAGAGTGCCCAGCTTAACCTGCTGGCAACTAGGGACGTGGGTTGCGCTCGTTGCCGGACTTAACCGAACATCTCACGACACGAGCTGACGACAGCCATGCAGCACCTGTGTGGTATCCAGCCGAACTGAAAGGACCATCTCTGGTCCCGCGATACCCATGTCAAGGGTTGGTAAGGTTCTGCGCGTTGCTTCGAATTAAACCACATGCTCCACCGCTTGTGCGGGCCCCCGTCAATTCCTTTGAGTTTTAATCTTGCGACCGTACTCCCCAGGCGGAATGCTTAATCCGTTAGGTGTGACACCGAACAGTATACTGCCCGACGTCTGGCATTCATCGTTTACGGTGTGGACTACCAGGGTATCTAATCCTGTTTGCTCCCCACACTTTCGCACCTCAGCGTCAGTATCGAGCCAGTGAGCCGCCTTCGCCACTGGTGTTCCTCCGAATATCTACGAATTTCACCTCTACACTCGGAATTCCACTCACCTCTCTCGAACTCCAGACTGATAGTTTTGGAGGCAGTTCCGGGGTTGAGCCCGGGATTTCACCCCAACTTTCCAATCCGCCTACGCGCGCTTTACGCCCAGTAATTCCGAACAACGCTAGCCCCCTCCGTATTACCGCGGCTGCTGGCACGGAGTTAGCCGGGGCTTCTTTACTGGGTACCGTCATTATCTTCCCCAGCGAAAGAGCTTTACAACCCTAAGGCCTTCATCGCTCACGCGGCATGGCTAGATCAGGGTTTCCCCATTGTCTAAGATTCCCCACTGCTGCCTCCCGTAGGAGTCTGGGCCGTGTCTCAGTCCCAGTGTGGCTGATCATCCTCTCAAACCAGCTATGGATCGTCGGCTTGGTAGGCCATTACCCCACCAACTACCTAATCCAACGCGGGCCGATCCTTCTCCGATAAATCTTTCCCCAAAAGGGCGTATACGGTATTAAACCCAGTTTCCCAGGACTATTCCGTAGAGAAGGGCACGTTCCCACGCGTTACTCACCCGTCCGCCACTAGATCCGAAGATCTCGTTCGACTTGCATGTGTTAAGCCTGCCGCCAGCGTTCGTTCTGAGCCAGGATCAAACTCTCAAGTTGAAATGGACCGAAATCCATATCCTTGACGTCAAACCCAAGCACATATCACATGATCAGACATTACATCCGACCACGTTATCTCTGTTCTGTGCTTCCGTTCCAAAGAAACAAAAGCCGCAAAACAGTGAAGCTGACACTCACATCATCGGGCAGCCGAAACCACCCTAGCGAGCCGATATGTGTCAGGCCGATCCATCGAAATAGACCAAACCGCCCACATATCTCTTCAAGTTTCCAAAAATTTCAAACAGCACAGAAACAAAAACACACGTAAGAAGCGCCATACATAAGGCGCATCCACATGCATACCTGTCCCTAAATCTCAAACCCAAAACAGCAATAACACTTCCGCATCAAGCCGCCCAAGGCAACCAGCAGCTTCCCGCCGCCGGTGAAGCGCTATCTAGGCAATCACTCTTTCACACGCAAGAGGAAAATATGACATTCAGATAAAAAAGGGCATGACGCGCAGCGAATGAAGCGAAAAACTCCACTTAAGTATATGTTTTATAATACTAAAGACAAAAGGAAGGAAAATCAGCACCGGCGCAGATCGTGACCTGCCAGCCTGTTTTGGGGCGATCGGGTGATTCCTTTCACGATCGCGCATTGCAAACGGCGTGCTTGTCGCAGCACAAGGCGCATGCTAGCACTTGCGTGCCTGCTCTGGGGTCTTGGGAGGGACTTGAGCCGTGCTTGATTATACACATGATACAGCACTGGTGTTTGCCTCTTTTGCGGTGGCATTGATGGCGGGGTTTACGGGGCTGTCCTTGACGCGCGGCGCGTCCGAACTGCCGGTCGGGCAGCGCAAGCTGGCTGTGGCGATGGCGGCCGTATCCCTTGGCGGGGGAATCTGGTCGATGCATTTCGTGGCCATGCTGGGGCTGCAACTGCCCATCCCCTTTTATTACGATGCCTTGACCACGCTGATTTCCGCTCTGCTGGCCGTGCTGATGACAGGGGTGGCATTGCTGGTGGTGCATTTCGGCACCCGCACGCGTGGGCGAATCGTGCTGGCGGGCGTGATTGTTGGCCTTGGAATTCCGGCCATGCATTATATCGGCATGTCGGGCATGCAGCTGTGCCGGCCCGTATATTCCGTGGCGGGGGTTGCTGGCGCGCTGTTGGTGTCGGTGGCGCTGAGTGTGCTTGCCTTCCTGATCACCTATTCCCGACGCGAGCGGCAGAATATCGTGCTGGGCACTGCCGGATTCGGTTTGGCGGTGTTCACGGTGCATTTCATCGCCATGGCGGGGACGGGGTTTGTCGCGCAAGGCGGCGTGTCGGGGGCGGGGCCGGTGATCAGCAATTCCGCGCTGGCCTTCGGGGTGACCATGGCCGTGTTTTTGATTTCGGGCGCGTTCCTGTTGACCGGCGTGACCTTTCTGCCCGCCCCTGTTGCTGCCGTGCAAGGCCCGCACAAGCCCCCCCAACCGCAGCCGGTGGCGCTGAACTCCCTCAAGGTGCCCTATGAAAAAGACGGGCGCACCTATTTCATGGATGCCTTCAGAATTGCTGCCATTCAGGCAGAAGGGCATTACACGGTGCTGTATGTCGACGACCAGAAGCTGTTTTGCCCATGGGCCATTGCTGCGGCAGAATCGCGTATGCCGCAGGGTGATTTCGTGCGCGCCCATCGCAGCTATCTGGTGAACCGTCGTCATGTGACGGGCTTTGAACGCAAGAAGGATACGGGCATCTGCTATTTCGACACGGTGCCCGCCTTGGGCAAAGTGCCGGTCAGCCGCGCCCGCCTTGGGCATGTCCGCGAGGCTTTGGGGCTGTAGCGTTGCACGACCTGCACCTGAACATGCCAGACGATGCAAACTGAACCAGTGTCTATCAGGTAGCCGCCGCACGGGGGGCTGCGACCTGTGCCCGATGGGGACGCTGGCACCGGCACCAAGCCCGCGCCACCCGCTGGGCCGTGGGCACCCACAATCACAGATCCCCGCCTGACTGCACCAGACAGATGGCGCCGGGTTTGCGCACCGCGCCCACCCCCGCACCACAGCCCGCCCGGCTTCGCTGCACCTGCATACGTCATTCATGCAGCGATTTCGCAGTTCGTGCAAATACCCGCGAAGCTGGCGCAGGGGGGTTCGATTGACAAAATGTCGCAGGCTAGCGTCCCGCCATGGTGGCGAAAGCCGCCCCACATTTGGGAGGACGACATGATACCAGCCGCGTTCGAGTATCACCGGCCATCGGACATAGAGGCAGCATTGGGGCTGCTTCAAACCCATGGCGACGAAGCCCGTGTTCTGGCGGGCGGGCACAGCCTGATACCGATGATGAAACTGCGCATGGCCGCAATCGAGCATTTGATCGACTTGCGCGACATTGCCGGTCTGCGCGACATCAGGATCGACGGCACCACCATCCGCATCGGGGCCATGGTCACGCAGGCCGATCTGATCGCGCATGACGGGCTGGCACGCACGGCCCCCATCCTGCGCGAGGCCGCGTTGCAGATTGCAGACCCGCAGGTGCGCTATATGGGCACTGTGGGCGGCAATGTGGCAAATGGCGATCCCGGCAATGACATGCCCGGTCTGATGCAGGCGCTGGATGCCGTATTCACGCTGGCAGGGCCGGACGGGGACCGCGACGTGGCCGCGCGCGATTTCTACGAGTCTGCCTATATGACCGCGCGCGAAGACGATGAAATCCTGACCGGCATCCGCTTTGATGCGACGGCAGGCGGCTATGCCTACGAAAAGCAGAAGCGCAAGATCGGGGATTATGCGACCGCCGCCGCCGCCGTGCTGATCACGCGTGAGGGGGGCTGCGTTGCAACCGCGTCGGTCGCGATGACCAACCTTGCCGACACGCCGATCTGGTCACACGCCGCCGCCGAAGCGCTGATCGGGTCCAGCTGCGACGCGGACGCCATTCGTGCAGCCACCACCGCCGCGCTGGCCGACATCGACCCGACCGAGGACAACCGCGGCCCTGTCGAATTCAAACGCCATGTCGCGGGAATCATCATTTCACGCGCGATTGCCCGCGCCTGGTCGCGCGCCTGACCCGCACCAGAAAGGAACAGCCATCATGCCCAAGACAGCCATAAAACTGAACGTGAACGGCAAGGCCGAAGACCTGCTGGTCGAACCGCGCGAATTGCTGATTTATGTATTGCGCGAAAAACTTAACCTGACCGGCCCGCATGTGGGCTGTGAAACCAGCCATTGCGGTGCCTGCACTGTGGAAATCGACGGCAAATCCGTCAAATCCTGCACCATGTTCGCGGTGCAGGCCAATGGCGCGGACATCACCACTATTGAGGGGTTAAGCACCCCCGACAACCTGCATGTGCTGCAACGCATGTTCCGCGAACATCACGGGCTTCAATGCGGCTATTGCACACCGGGCATGATTATGCGCGCCCACCGCCTGCTTCAGGAAAATCCGAACCCCACCGAAGATGACGTGCGTTTCGGGATTGCCGGCAATCTGTGCCGCTGCACCGGATATCAGAACATCGTCAAATCCATCCTTGCCGCCGCAGCAGAAATCAACGCCGCACAGGAGGCCGCAGAATGAACGACATGACCCCAGACCGCGACGACCGGATTGCCAACCTCAAGGGGATGGGCTGCGCGCGCAAACGCGTCGAAGATGTCCGTTTTACCCAAGGCAAGGGCAATTACGTCGATGACATCAAACTTGCAGGCATGCTGCATGGTGATTTCGTGCGTTCTCCCTATGCGCATGCGCGGGTGAAATCCATCAACACGGAAGCAGCCCTTGCCCTGCCCGGCGTGATTGCCGTGCTGACCGCCAAGGATCTGGAACCACTGAACCTGCACTGGATGCCCACCCTTGCGGGCGACAAACAGATGGTTCTGGCCGATGGCAAGGTTTTGTTCCAAGGGCAGGAAGTGGCTTTTGTCGTGGCCGAAGACCGCTACATCGCCGCTGACGCCGTTGAACTGGTCGAGGTGGAATATGAAGACCTGCCGGTTCTGACCGACCCGTTCGCCGCCCTGCAAAGTGACGTTGTCCTGCGCGAGGATCTGGCAGGGCAGGACAGCGGCGCCCATGGCCCGCGCCGCCATCACAACCATATTTTCCTGTGGGAAGAAGGCGACAAGGACGCCACCGAACAGGTGCTGGACAGCGCCGAGGTGGTGGCCGAAGAAATGATCTACTACCACCGCACGCACCCCTGCCCGCTGGAAACCTGCGGCGCAGTGGCCAGCATGGACAAGGTCAATGGCAAGCTGACACTTTGGGGCACATTTCAGGCCCCCCATGTGGTGCGCACAGTCGCATCGCTGCTGTCAGGCATTGAGGAACACAATATCCGCGTCGTCTCGCCCGATATTGGGGGCGGGTTTGGCAACAAGGTTGGTGTCTATCCGGGCTATATCTGTTCCATCGTGGCCAGCATCGTCACCGGCCGCCCCGTCAAATGGGTCGAAGACCGGATGGAAAACCTGATGGCCACCGCATTTGCGCGCGACTACTGGATGCAAGGCAAGATTGCCGCCACCAAAGACGGCAAAATCACCGGCCTGTGGTGCCATGTGACCGCAGACCATGGCGCGTTTGACGCCTGCGCGGACCCCACCAAATTCCCCGCAGGGTTCTTTCATATCTGCACTGGCAGCTATGATATACCCGTGGCCTATGTGGGCGTTGACGGGGTCTACACCAACAAGGCACCGGGGGGCGTGGCGTATCGCTGTTCCTTCCGCGTGACGGAAGCGGCCTATTTCATCGAACGCATGATCGAAGTGCTGGCCATTGAACTGGGCATGGACGCGGCCGAACTGCGCGCCAAAAACTTCATCCGCGCCGACCAGTTCCCCTATACCTCGGCCCTGGGGTGGGAATATGACAGCGGTGATTACCACACCGCATGGACCAAAGCGCTGGACGCTGTCGACTACCCCGGTTTGCGGCGCGAACAGGCCGAACGCGTGGCCGCTTTCAGGCGCGGCGAAACCCGCAAGCTGATGGGCATTGGCCTGACGCATTTTACCGAAATCGTGGGCGCTGGTCCGGTCAAGAATTGCGACATTCTGGGCATGGGCATGTTCGACAGTTGCGAAATCCGCATCCACCCCACCGGCAGCGCGATTGCCCGCCTTGGCACCATATCGCAGGGGCAAGGCCACGCCACGACATTTGCGCAAATTCTGGCAACCGAAATCGGCATTCCCGCAGACAGCATCACCATTGAAGAAGGCGACACCGACACGGCCCCCTATGGCCTTGGCACTTACGGGTCACGGTCCACGCCCGTGGCAGGGGCCGCCACCGCCATGGCCGGGCGCAAAATCCGCGCGAAAGCGCAGATGATCGCGGCCTATCTGCTGGAAGTGCACGACAATGATGTCGAATTCGACATTGACCGCTTCGTGATCAAGGGCGCGCCCGAACGCTTCAAAACCATGAAGGACATCGCCTATGCGGCCTATAATCAGGCCATTCCCGGCATTGAACCGGGGCTGGAGGCCGTAAGCTACTATGACCCGCCCAACATGACCTACCCGTTCGGGGCCTATATCTGCGTTATGGACGTGGACGTGGACACGGGCGAGCATGAAATCCGCCAGTTCTACGCGCTGGATGATTGCGGCACGCGCATCAACCCGATGGTCATCGAAGGGCAGGTTCATGGCGGCCTGACCGAAGCACTGGCCATCGCGATGGGTCAGGAAATCGCCTATGATGAAATGGGCAACTGCAAGACCGGCACCTTGATGGATTTCTTCCTGCCCACCGCATGGGAAACGCCCAACTACACCACCGACCACACCGAAACCCCGTCGCCACACCATCCGATCGGGGCCAAGGGGGTGGGCGAAAGCCCCAATGTCGGCGGCGTGCCCGCGTTTTCCAACGCTGTGCATGACGCGTTCCGCGCGTTTGGCCTGCGGCATGCGCATATGCCGCATGACCACTGGCGCATCTGGAAAATCGCCAACCAGCTTGGCCTGCACGGCTGAAAGGACAGGGGGCGCGCACCACCCGCGCCCCCGCTTGACCCATGGAAAACCCCCATATCCTGACCGAAAAACTGCGCGAACAGGGCTATGTCGCGCATCCAGACCTTGCCATGGCGCTGCATCTGTCGCTGGCGCTGGGGCGTCCGCTGCTGCTGGAAGGGGCGGCAGGTGTCGGCAAGACCGAAATCGCGCGCGCGCTTGCCACGGTGCTGGGCACCGAATTGCTGCGCCTGCAATGCTATGAAGGGCTGGACGCCGCGCAGGCGATTTATGAATGGAACTACCAGCGGCAATTGCTGTCCATCCGCGCCGCCGTAGAAGATGGCGAATCCGCGCGTCAGGCGGAATCGCGCATCTTCTCGGAAGATTACCTGCTGGAACGCCCGCTTCTGGCCGCGATCCGGCGCGAACAGGCCCCTGTGCTGCTGATTGACGAAATCGACCGCGCGGATGAAGAATTCGAGGCCTATTTGCTGGAAGTCCTGTCCGATTTCCAGATCACCATTCCCGAACTGGGCACCATCACCGCCACATCACGCCCCCATGTCATTCTGACCGCGAACGGCACGCGCGATCTGTCGGACGCGCTGCGCAGGCGGTGCCTGTATGCCTATGTCGATTACCCCGACCGCGACACCGAACTGGCCATCCTGACCACCCGCTGCCCTGAAATAGAAGCGGGCCTTGGCCAACAGATCGTAGGTTTTGTGCAAGCCCTGCGCGCTGAGGATCTGGAAAAGAAACCCGGCATTGCCGAAATGCTGGATTTTGCCGCAGCGCTTGGCGGGCTTGGCATCAATGATCTGGGCGCGGACCCTGTGGCACTGGCGGCGGCACTGGCCACGCTTTTGAAAACCCGATCCGACCGCGCCGCCATCCCGCCCGAAGTGGCCGCGCGCCTTGCAGGCCGCGCCGCATGACCCGCGATCTGACACTGAACCGCCCGTCGCGCGCCACGCGCTTTGCCGCGCGCGACCCCGGCCCCGCCGCACGACTGGCGGGGTTCATGGCGCATTTACGCGCCGAAGGGTTCCGGCTGGGCGTGGCGGAAACGGGCCTTGCCATGGCCGCCCTTGCACGGTTGGACACATTCCCCCCCGAAACCGTCTGTCGCGCGCTAAAAGCGGTTTGCGCCAGTGATGCAGACCAATCCGCACGCTTTGACGATCTGTTCAACGCGTTCTGGCTGAATAACGGGCGGGTGCGCGCGCGGGTTGTGCAAACGCGCAGCACCGCCCGCGACCACCAGCGCACAAGCCAGACAGGCGCAGGCATGGCCAGCGGCACCGGCAAGGCCCACGCCCCCGATGACGGCCACGACACTGGCGACAGCGAAAGCGGCGGCACGGGACGGTTGATGGCCACGTCTGTGCAAAACCTGATGCGGCGGGATCTGCGCGAACTGGTCAGCCCCGACGATATTCGCCATGCCGAAACCCTTGCCGCGCGGCTGGGCGCGGCCATCCGCGACCGCCGGTCGCGGCGCAGGCGCGCGCATCGGCGCGGGCGCGGCGTGGACTTGCGCCGCACCTTGCGCGCGGCCCTGTCCACCGGGGGCGAACCCTTGCACCTGCACCGCCGCACCCGCCCCGACCGGCCTGTGAAACTGGTGGTGCTGTGCGATGTGTCGGGGTCCATGCTGGCCTATACCCGCCCCTATCTGGCGTTCATCACGGGCCTGACACGGGCTGATCCCACGGCTGATGCCTATCTGTTTCACACCGGCCTTGTGCGCATTACCAGCGCGCTGCGCGATGACGATCCGCTGCGCATGCTGAACCGGTTGTCGCTTCTGGCCGAAGGGGTTGGCGGCGGGTCGCGCATCGGGGCCAATCTGGACCTGTTCGTGCGCACCTACGCGCGACGGTTTGTCAACGGGCGCAGCGTGGTTGTCATTCTGTCCGATGGCTATGACAGCGCCAGCCCCGACCAGCTTGGCCCCGCGCTTTCGCTGCTGAAAAAGCGCGGGTGCCGCATCATCTGGCTGAACCCGCTGAAGGGGTGGCGCGATTATGCGCCTGTTGCGGGCGGCATGGCCGCAGCACTTCCCCATCTGGACCTGTTCGCCCCCGCCACCACACTGGCCGATCTGGCCCGACTGGAACCGGAGCTTGCCCGCCTATGACCTTGTCTGCAACTGCCCATGCCCGCCTGAACCGCCAAATGGACCGCCTGCGCCGCGCAGGCCACCCCTTTGCCATTGCCACAATCGTGCGCACAGTGGACGCCACATCTGCCAAACCCGGTGCGAAAGCCCTGATTCTGGCCGATGGCACATTAACGGAAGGCTGGGTCGGCGGGGGCTGCGCGCGCGCGGCCATCAGCCGCGCAGCACTGGACGCCCTGCGCGAAGGGCAGCCGCAATTCGTGTCCCTGCGCCCGTCCGACCTGCTGGACGCCGAAGGGGTCAGCGCGGGCGAGCACCGCGACGGCATTCGCTTTGCGCGCAACGGCTGCCCGTCCAAAGGGTCCATGGATATTTTCGTCGAACCCGTCCTGCCCCTGCCGCAACTGATTATTTGCGGCGCGGGGCCAGTGGCGCTGGCACTGGCTGACCTGTCGGCGCGGTTTGACATGCACCGCACGCTATGCGCCCCCGGTGCCCTGCCCGACCCCGCCCCCGATGTCGAGGAATGCTGCGACAGTTTCGCCTTTGACACAGCCACTGCACGCCAGCGCTTCATTGTGATCGCGACACAGGGCAAGGGCGATGAAGCGGCCTTGCGCGCGGCACTGGCCTGCGGGGCGGAATATGTGGCCTTCGTGGCCAGCAAGCGCAAATTCGCCACGCTGGCCGCGCGCCTGCAATCAGACGGTGTGTGCCCACAAGCACTGGCACAGGTTCACGCCCCCGCGGGCTTGGATCTGCACGCCATAACCCCCGAAGAAATTGCCCTGTCGATCCTTGCGCAAATCGTGGCAACCCGCCGCGAAGGGCGGCGCATATGACCGCCTTGCGCCGCGCCTTTTTGCGCTTCTGGCCACGACTGACCCCCGAGCAGGCAGAGCTTCTGGCGAAGATCAAGTTTCCCTGTTGCTGAACACCCCAAGAAAAGAAAGAGGCACCCAATGGACCTGCAAGACGAAATCCTGATCCCCGCACCGATTGAAACCGTCTATGCCGCGCTGAACGACCCTGAAATTCTGCAAGACAGCATTCCGGGCTGCGAAGAGTTGATCAAACATTCCGACACCGAACTGGAAGCCAAGGTCACGCTGAAAATCGGGCCGGTCAAGGCGCGTTTCAGCGGCAATGTCACCTTGAACCCCGAAGACCCGCCACGGCGCTTTTCGCTGACAGGCGAAGGGTCCGGCGGGGCCGCAGGGTTTGCCAAGGGCGGCGCAACCGTGGAGTTGGAAGAACAACCAGACGGCCAGACCCTGCTGCGCTATCAGGCGCGCGCCGAAATCGGCGGCAAGCTGGCGCAGCTTGGCAGCCGCCTTATTCAGGGCACGGCCAAGAAACTGGCGGCCAAATTCTTCAGCAATTTCTCGGAAGCGGTGCAGGTTCGTGAAAACAGCTAACGCATGATCCCATCGGGCTGAAGCACCGTGATTACGGGTGTTCCTTGCCCACGGCGGGGCATGTGATCTTGGACGAAGCCCGCGCCCGAACCACCGGAATCGCGTTCTGGCATCAAGCCCGAGCGCGCGCACAGGTCGTGTTTCATCCAAGCCACCCAACAGCGCGAAATGTTGCAGCGTCACACAAGCTGGCCGGAAACAGGTTTCCATTGCGGCCTGTTTACGCTAGCCGTTACGCAACCATGTCGTGCCGATGCCTGACCCAGACCCCCGGCAGCTTGCACATAAGGTCTCTGATATGTGATCTGCGCAAGCCGCGCTTTACATGTCGGGTCTCGGGCGGCTTGAAAGGTGACCCATGCGCGGCAGTCCCGCACATGGCCATCAAATGAAAGGACACGGCGTGACGGTTCCCACAATTGGCGCAGCGATGCTGATCGACAACATGGATATTCTGCGCGACTGGCTTTTCGACAAGGACCGCCCCATCGAAATTCAGGACTTCGTCGGTCCCGACATTATTGCCGGCGACACCGGCGCGCTGGTCGAGCAGTGGCGCGCAGCCCTTCAGGGCCATAACGGGCCGCGCGGCATTCACGGGCCATTTTTCGGGCTGGACCTGTCCAACCCCGATGCCGACATACGCGCCATCATTCAAACCCGCCTGAACAAGGGTCTGGATATCGCGCAGGCGCTGGGGGCAAAGTGGATGGTGGTGCATTCGCCCTTCACCTTCTGGCACAGTCTGAATTACACGAATTACCGCCTTTTGCGCGGCAAGCTGTTTGACGCGGTGACAGATTGCCTTGCGCCCGTGCTGACACGCGCCGCAGATGCGGGCGTCACCGTAGTGCTGGAAAACATCGACGACACGGCCCCCGCCGATCGCGGGGATCTGGTGGCGCGGATCAACCACCCCAACCTGAAACTGTCCGTGGATACCGGCCATGCCGATCTGGCGCATGCCAATTACAGCGCGCCGCCTGTCGTTGATTTTCTGCATCAGGCAGGCGCGGATCTGGCGCATATCCATTTGCAGGATGTCGATGGCCATGCCGACCGGCACTGGCATCCGGGCGACGGGCGCATCAACTGGCGGCCCGTGATGAACCTGCTGGCCAACCACCCTGCCCGCCCGCATCTGCTGTTGGAAGTGCGCAACAACCAGCACCGCTTCCCCCAGACAGCGGCGTTTCTGGAAGGGCTCGTCGCGCAGCAATAGGGGCGGCGAGGTCAGCGCGCGGGTTTTCTGGCCTTAAGGGGACGTAGGTTCCATCGACAAAGCCCGCGCCAGCGGTGGGCCGAGGTCTGCCGGTCCGGCGTTATAGTGGAAGCACTTTATCCAAGCGGCATATTCCTTTGATCAAAGGCTTGGCATGCCCGTGGGCAATCGGCAGGCCGCGGGACGGCCCGCCGATGGCGCGGCGGGCTGCGCCCTTGATTCCGCGCCTTGGGGCGTCACCTTCGAGCCAGAAAACCTGCCGCCCCCGCAATCACTGCCCCTATCGCACAAGCATCCGGTTGCGCCGCAACTGCCACATCACCACCAGATTGGACATAAGCAGCACCGCAATCACGACAGCACCGCCCACCAGTGTCAATTGCCCCGGATCTTCGCCCAGCAGATACCAGACCAGAACCGGCGCAAGGATGGATTCCAGCAAAATCAGCAACGTCACTTCGGCCGAGGTGATGTAGCGCGGCCCCAATGTCATCAGCGAACTGGCGAATGTGATGAACGCGCCATGCCCCAGCAGCAGCCACCATTGCCCCGACACCGGACCCATAATATCGGCAAAGGGCGCCAGAACCAGTGCAGACCCGATCAGCGCCACCGGCAATAAGGGCAATGTCGGGCTGCCCCGCAACTTGCGCAAGGCGGTCATGGCGGCGGCAAAACAGAATGCCACGCCCACCGCCATCAGGTCGCCATGCCAATGCGCACCCGCCGTTTTCTGCGACCCTGCCAGAATGATGGCCATGCCGACGAACACGCCGCCCATCGTCCACATCATGCGGCGGCTTATGAATTCACCCAGAAAAACACGGCTCAGTATAGCTGCGAAAACCGGCATCGTGGCAATGATGAACACCACATTGGCCACACTGGTCAGCGTGACCGCCAGCACAAACCCCGTGGCCGATGTGCCGAAAAACACCACATAGGTCAGCCCCGCGCCGCCACTGCGCAAAACACTGGCAACAGCGCTGCCGCCTTGCGTGGCCAGCACGAACAGCATGATGAAAATGCCCGATGTCAGGTTTCGCCAGAACGCGATAGTCACGCCATCCGCATCGATCAGCCGCACGAACAGGGAATCGGGCACAATGAACAGGACCCCAAGGCCCGTGATCAGCAACCCTTTCAGGTGATCATTCATTCCCGTATCAAGGGGGAAGGGCGCAGCGGTGTCAAGCTACCCGGGCGCGCGTTCAGCCCAGCCTGCGAAAATCTTTTCCAGCGCGACAACGATGTAATACAGGACAATCCCCAGAAACGCCAAGGCGATCAGCACGGCAAACATCAACGGAAAGTCGGAATTGGTGCGCCCTGAATCGAACAACGCGCCCAGTCCCCGCCCGTGCGGGCTGACAATTTCCATCAGGTTGGTGCCGATGAATGCCAGCGTCACGGCCACTTTCAATGCGCCAAAAAATTCCGGCAAGGTCTTGGGCAGCGCGATTTTCCAGAAAATCGTCGCCTGCGATGCGCCAAGGCTGCGCAGGATGTCGCGGTATTCCGGCTCCAGCGTGGACAGCCCAATGCTGACCGACACGGCAATCGGAAAGAACGAAATCATGAACGCCAGAAGCACGGTGTTGAAATCATGCTGGCCCACGAACATCAGCGCGACAATCGGCACCACTGTGGCTTTGGGGATGGCATTGAACCCCACCAGCAGCGGATAAAGCGCATCGCGCATGGTGCGTGAAAACCCCATGATCATGCCCAGCAGCGTGCCGAACACCACCGCCAGAAACAGCCCGACCACAGTGCGCCACAGCGTCTGCCAGCCCATCGACAGGAATAGCGGCCAGTGGCGTTCAAACGCGGGCGGCAGGTCCGACGGCGCCGCCATCTTGAAGCGCGGCCAGCCGTTGAACCACACCAGCCATTCCCAGAACAGCAGGAACACCACCACGGCAATAACCGGCACAACAAAGGCGCGAATATGCTTGTTCATGCCGCGCCCTCCTCGGCGGTGCTGCGCCCTTGGGCAATCTGGATCTGGTGGCGCAGAATGTTCAACTGTTCAGCCGCGACTGGGGTATAAAGATCATCCAGCGTGCGCGGCCCGTCGGATGGCACATCCAGCACATATTGCGTGCGCGCAGGACGGCCCGACAGCACGACAACCTGATCGGACAAAAAGATCGACTCGCGCAGGTCATGGGTGATCAGCACACCCGTAAACGGTTCGCGTTCCTTGACGCGGTGCATGGTCTGCCACAAATCTTCGCGGGTAAACGCATCCAGTGCGCCAAAGGGTTCATCCAGAATAAGCACATCGGGCTGATGGATCAGCGCGCGGCACAGGCTGGCGCGCTGGCGCATACCGCCCGACAATTCCGACGGACGCTTGTCCTCGAACCCTTCCAGCCCGACCAGCGACAGCAGGAAACGCGCGCGGTCTTCAGCTTGTTTTTTCGACAGTTTTGTCGGCACAATTTCCAGCGGCAGCAGAACATTTTTCAAGATCGTGCGCCATTCCAGCAGTACCGGGTTCTGAAACGCCATCCCCACAGTCGAACGCGGCCCCTTGACCCGTTCGCCATGCAGCCAGACTTCGCCCTCGTCCGGTTTCATCAGACCTGCAATCAACCGCGTCAGCGTGGATTTGCCACAACCCGACGGCCCGACAACAGCCACGAACCCACCTTCAGGAACCGCAATTTCCAGCCCGTCCAGCACCGGCAACGGCCCTGAATCGGTCTGATAGGCATGCTTTACGCCTTTGATTTCGATAAGATTCTGCATCCTGCCCCCGAAGCTGTGGTCACCAGCGCGGACCGCGGGCCGCGCTGGCAGTTGCACTTGTATCAGTCCAGCTTGAACCCGCCTTCGGGCAGGAAGGCATCAGTGAAATAGACCGATGCATCGGGTTCTGTCTGATACTCATAGGTCAGCTTGATCTGCTCCAGCGAGTTGGCAAAACGGTCGGCATCAATAATGCCCATACCATTTTCCAGCACCCAATCGGTCACAACCGTATCGGCCAGCGCCAGTTCCAGACGGCGCAATTCCAATTCGCCGTCCATTGCGGGGTTTCGGCTGACCAGCGATTCAATCGCGGCCGCCGGGTCTGCAATCGTGTCCACCCAGCCTTTGGCAACCGCTTCAAGGAAGCCGGACACCGCATCGGGGTTCTCGGCCGCGAAATCGGTGTTGACGATGATGACATTGCCATACAGATCAACGCCGTGATCCGCCATAAGTATGACGGTCAGGTCATCTTCGGGAACGCCCAACCGTGCAGTGCTCAGGAACGATGTGAAGGAAAAGCCGGTCACCGCGTCAACAGTGCCTTCGGCCAGTGACGGCTCGCGCGTTGGAAAGCCCACTGGTTCAATGGTGACAGTGCTTTCGTCAATGCCGGTTTCGGCCACAAAAATCGGCCATTGCGCGAATGCGCCATCGGGGGGCGGTGCGCCCAGAATGCGCCCTTCCAGATCGGACGGAGTTTCAATGCCCAGCGACTTGCGGCCCACAATGGCGAATGGTGGCTTGTCGTAAACCATCATCGCGCCGATCACAGGCGCATCAGGGTTTTGGTCAAGGAATTTGATCAGGCTGTTGATATCGGCAAACCCTACGGGGAATG
This sequence comes from Roseinatronobacter sp. S2, assembly GCF_029581395.1. Classification (GTDB taxonomy): domain Bacteria; phylum Pseudomonadota; class Alphaproteobacteria; order Rhodobacterales; family Rhodobacteraceae; genus Roseinatronobacter. The sequence continues at coordinate 19,830 of NZ_CP121113.1, forward strand.
CGCCGGTCGCCACTTTGGGAATGGCATCAAGGCTGCCCTGCCCTGCGGTCACTTCCACTTCAAGGCCAGCATCGGCGAAATAGCCCTTGTCGATGGCCACGAAATAGGGGGCAGATGGCCCCTCGAACCGCCAGTCCAGTGCGAATGGCATATTTGTCTGCGCATGCGCAGACACTGCAAGGGCACCAAAGCCGATTGCAGCGGTCAAAGTGCGGTGGAACATCAAGAACCCTCCTGTTGATCTTACGTCATTTTGCGTAAGTTGTGTTTGGCACGCTGTCATTGCGCAGACGTGGGCACCAGGCATTCTTGGCACCGCAATGCCGCATTGTTGGGCATTCGCAACATGGATGCAAGAAATTTGATCACATCAGGAATTTTTGACCGCACCGCAATACGCCACCTGCCGCGCCGGGGCATGCCGGACCAGCAGGATGCGGGGCATCTGCGTGCAGTTTTTAATGCGCTCCGGCTTTTCGGTGAATCGCCGCAAACGCATTAAGCTTCTGTTTTGTCGCAATTTCGAACCGAAAAATTCTATCACCTTTTTCTGAAATTGCGTTAATGCGGCCTATGCGGCAACCACCTGATTGCGCCCCGCATGCTTGGCATCATACAGCGATTTATCCGCACGCCGAAGCCAATCCTCGATGCTGGTGACGGACTCGGTATAGGACGCCAGCCCGATGCTGATGGTCAGCCGCCGCCCCCCAAGTTCGGGAAGCTTCAGTTGCGACACGCTGCGGCGCAATCGCTCGCTTTGCGCAAGCGCGACATCCGGTGTCACATTGCGCAACAGGACAAGGAATTCCTCGCCGCCATAACGCCCGATCAGGTCACTCTCGCGCAGGTTTTTCTTCAAGATCGCGCCAACGGCGCGAAGGGCCGTGTCACCTGTCGCATGGCCGAATGTGTCATTTATGGATTTAAAATGATCTATATCCAGCAAAAGCAGGGCTTTAGGTGTCTTGTCGCGCGCTTCAAATTCTGATCTCAGCCGCGCATCAAAAGCGCTGCGCGTCAATGTTCCTGTCAGCGTGTCGTGGCGCGATACCAGCCGCAGCTCCATCTGGGAAACAATCAGGCTTGCGAAGCTTTGCAGCACCTTGATCTCTCCCTCAGAAAAATCGCGTGGGGTATGGCCCAGAATACATAACGACCCGATGTTGTATCCATCCGGCGAACGCAAGGGCACACCAAGATAATACCGCACCCCCGGCGCACCTGTGACCATCGGATTACCTGAAAATCTTGAATCGCGTGTCGCATCCGCAACTTTCAAGGGCCTGTCATCGCGGATGGTATGGTCACAAAAGGCAATGGATCGCGGTGTTTCTGTCACATCGACACCGGAAATCGCCTTGAACCACTGCCTGTCACTGTCGATCAATGAAATCGCCGCAATCGGGGCGTTCAACACGGTTTTGACCAGTGAAATAATATCTTCGAATTCCACTTCGGGGGCGGTGTCCAGAATCTGATACCGTTTCAGGGCCGCCAGACGGCCATGTTCATCATCTGCTTTCAGCTTCGCGGTGAATGTCATCGCATGTCCTCCAGACGGATCGCTTCAAGAATTTTGGCCTCGTAACTGCAAATCAGGACATGAACATCACGCCTGATCTGGTCTTGGGAACGGCCTGTCGATTTCAAGGCCTTTGTCAGTTGCACAAGGTTTTGGTAATGTTCATGCACAACCGGCACAATTTCCGCAGGCAGTTCCGCTTCCCATCTGGAAACGAATCCTTCAAGCTGCGCTGTCGTATCGTGACGGTCTGTGCTCATCTTATGACCTTTCTGTCAGTGGTGTCTCACTCCAATGCGCGCAGGGCATTGCGTGTCTCGCGCGTGGAAAGCTGGCGGTGCAGGGTCATGAAGATCTCACGCGCTTGCGCCTGTCGCCCCTGATTGAGCAACGCATAACCGCGCAGCAACCCCAGATCACGGCGCACATATCCAGTCAGGTTTTCATGGGCCTCGAAGAAGGCAATGGCGCGGGCATAATCGCGGTTTTCATAGGCGCGCACGCCGCGCTGGTCCAGAATCTGGCTTTCCACCTCAATGCGTTGCTCGCGGGTCAGATCGGCGCTGGCGGCCAGTTGTGCGGCCTGTTCGGTCATGTTCAGCTTCAGCAATGACAACATCCAGCCATAGGCGGCATCGCGGCGCACCGTTGAAGAACTGCTGCGCTGCGCCACGAACTGAAATGCCGATATCGCCTCCATCGTGCGTTCGGCATTATAGGCGCACCAACCGCGCTGGAACATGACCGTCACATTGCTGGTATTGGCAGACAGCGCCAGACATTCCGCCCATGCCCCGCGCTGCGCGGCACGTTCCACGGCGCTTTGACTGGCGGCAGGGGCAGTGGACGGTTGTGCAGGGGCCGACGGGGCCGCAGCCGTCGGTGCGGGTGGTGTGGCGGGTGGTGCTTCGGCAGGCGTGGACGGGCGGGCGGGCGGGGCCTGTTGCGCGGTTTGCCCGTCTGGCCCGTCTTCCAGTTCGATAACCTGATCACTATTGCGCCCGCGCGCGGGCGCCTGTCGTCCTGCGCGCAAGCGGTCTTCGGTCTGGCGCACCAGTCCTGCCATTTCGTCATGCTGATCCTGCGCAAGATCAGAAAGCGCCGCCAGTTCATCCAGATTAGCAACAGCATCTGCCTTTTCCAGTGTGGCGACCAGAATGGAACGGTCCGGGCACGCCCCGATGACCGAACGGTAAATGCCCAGCGCCTGCACCGTATTGCCTTGCGACAGATGAATGTCCGCAAGTTCCCACGCGTTATTGACCCGTTCGCACGACAGCAAGGCAGGGATTCCGCGCACTATGCCAATGGCCGCATTCATCTGCCCAGCAGCCACCGCCGCCGAAAATTCGGCCTGACCTTCGGACAGCGTCAACAGATCCAGCAGGTCTGACGGGGGTGCCCAGTCGGGGTATTCCCGGTCGGTTTCGTCAATCAGGGCGCGGGCGGCCGCGAAATCATCCGCTTCGATCAGTCTGTATATCTGGTCAATGCTGGCAGGCCCGTCCCCATCCAGCAGCTGCGACACATCAGACGGGGGTGTCCAGTCAGGGAACTGGCTTTGCAGGCGGCGCAGTTCGGCACTGATGGCGGGATCATTGCCCTGATCCAGATAGAACCGCAACGCCTGCAAATCACTGCTGGACGGGCTTTGCGCCGCCACTGGCGCAATGGTGCCGAATGCGCAGGCACAGGCCAGCACAACAACCCGGCCAAAGGTGGTCAGATGGGACGACATGACGACAAAACCTTGATTTGCGCCAGCAGCACGAACATGTGCAGCGTGGCAGGGTAATAGGGTTGGTCGGCGGCGAAAGGCGGAATGGCCGCGCCCTTGCCGCCCTGGGCCGCGCAATCTGCAAGTGCTGCAATGGCGCGAAATCCGGCATCGCGGCTGGTCTCAAGGATTGCCCCGCTGATGCTGTCAAGGATTGTGGCGGCTTGTCCCTGCGGGGCCTGCGCCATGGCCGCCGCCGCGCCCAGCACCGCGCGGTGCGACGCATTCCCTGACCAGATCAGGTACAGCGGTATGCGGATGGCTTCATATCCGGTATTCGCGGAAAACCCGTCTGCGGGGCGGGGACCGTCAGCTGTCAGTTCCAGCCAGTCGGGCACCAGCCCTTGCGCGGCAATCTGATCCATCAAGGCAAGCCCTGACTGCGCAACCTGTTCCAGTTGCGCCTGCCCGCTGGCAATCGCCAGATCGCGCAGCGCCACGGGCATGATGTAGGACGGGTTGAATATAACGCTGCCCGCGCTTTGGAACCCGTATTCCGCAGGCAAAAGAACAGGGGTGTCAGGCCGGTCAGGGCGCATGGCCACACATTTGTCCACCAGATCGGCGGCAATGCCGCGGGCGCGTTCGCGCCATGCGGCTGTCCCGAATTTTTCCGCACCCAGCAACAACGCCCAGGCATAGAACAGATCGCCATCGCTGGCATTGTTCAGGTCGGGCACACGTTCGGGCGTATCTGGCAACCACCGCCACGCCAGCAAATTATCTGACCGGATCGCCAGATTGGAATCGGACCATTCGGCCATACGCCGGAAGGCATCGCCATCACCCATCTTGGCCGCCAGAACCATGCCATAGCCCTGCCCCTCGGAATGGCTGGCACTGCGCTGGGGTTCATCAATCACACGGCCACTGAAATCCAGATGCCTGTCGCGCCATGCCAGCCAAAGGGGCCATAATGGCTGCGTGCCGTCATCTGACAATGTCTGCGCATATGCGGCGGGCCAACCAAACTGGCACAGGGACGCGGCAGCAGCGGTGTTCAGGAATGCACGTCGCTTCATTGGTCAGGCTTTCTTGTCAGCTTCAGGAAAAACAGCGCAATCCCTGCCGAGAGCAGCGCCAGAAAAATCACCACCCCAAGAAAGACCAAGGGCTGCAAGGTTGCGTAATTGCCCAGGATCGGGCGCAGGGTGTTCCAGCTGACCCCCTCTTGCACGATCAGCGGGCGTGACGGGTCAGTCCAGTTCCGCCACCCCCCGGCACTTGTGTAAAGGGCCACCTGCCCGGATGGCCCGTCGCGGCTTGCCACCAGTGAACGGACAATCATGGACGGCGTTGCATGCGGGGCGAACACCAGCCAGATGTCCCCCGGCTGTCCCGTATCAGGTTGCAGCAGCGCGGCGTCCGCCTCTTGCCCGTGCAACCAGTCAATCAAGGATGGGGTGCGCCCGAAAACCAGCGATCTGGCACTCAAGCGCAAGCGGTTGGGCCAGTCGGCCACTCCGCCGAGGCTTGGCAGGTTGAACAGGCTGGTCGGGCGCTCGACCATATCCCACGCGGTGGCGGGGGCCGGATCTGCCGCAGGGCGGATGATATCCCTGCTAAGTGCATCTTGCAGGCCGCGCATCACATCGCCCCCCAAGGCAGCATACAGGTCAGGCAGGTCGGCAAAACTGGCCACAGTCAGCTGCACATACGGGCTGCGCGGACCATCACCACCCTGGGGCAGCATCAGGGCTGCGGCGATCTGCGGCACAACACCGGGGGACAGTTGCGCGGCTGCGTGATCCGTGGTGACAATATTTTCGGGGGCCATCAGCGCCAGTGACATGTCGATTGACGGCAATGTCATCGACGGCGATGCGGGGACAAACAGGCGGCTGCCTTCGGAAATTTCCACAACCGGCCCGTCCATCGGCGGGCAGGCGGCATCTGGCGGATCGCCGGGAATCAATGCCTCGAATTCAAGGCGGTTGGCACCGGGGTGCAGCAGGTTGGCACCGAATGCAACCGGCAGGCTGGGCATGTTATGGCCACCATCGCGGTCAAGGGGCAACATGCGAACAGGCGTTCCGTTCACCTTGACCAGCAACAACGCACCATCCGGCAGGTTCTGGGCGAAGCGGTAATCCAGAACCAGTCGCGCCTTTTGGGAAGCCAGCAGCACCCAGTTCCACGGCAACGCAAAATCGACCGACATCAGAATATAGCGCCCCTGTCCGGTCAGCCGCGAACTGCCCAGATCCGACAATGTCTGTTCCTGTCCCGGTGTCAGGACAGGCAGGCGCGTTGAAAATGCTGGCTGGAACGCCTCCATCAACGAAGAACTGATCGATGCGTAATCCGAATCCCGCTCGACCAGCAGCACCATTGCCCCGTCGCCCCCGCGCATGATGCGGGGCTGCTCCAGCCCCGCACCCGCGGGCAGTGCGGTTATTCGGGCCAGTTCGGGCGTGTCAGGTGCCATCCCCCAAAAGGGCGCACTTACAATTTCGGGGGGTGTTCCGCCCAGCGCCGCCGCCACCTGCCCCATAAACGGGGCTGCATCCAGCAACGACGCATCAGGGTCGGGGCGCCGCACCGTGATTGGCTGCCCGCGCCCCGCCTGCGCGGCAATCGCCGCCAGAAAACCCACCGGCCCCACGCCGAAACTGTCGGCAGACACAACAATGCCGCTGTTTGCGGCGTCAATCTCGGTCCATAAGGCGAAGGACGCGTCCGGTCCGCAGGCCACACGATGCGTTTGCAGCGCCCGCACTTCGACACTGTTGCGCCCCGCGCGCAACAGCCCGTCCGGCACAGCAAGCACATCCTGACCGAATTCGCTGAAATTCTCGGGCCGGATTTCCCCGATATCCACATCATTGACAAGAATGCGCAGGCTGGACCGCTCTGGCAGGGCGTCAATGCCGGTGCGATGGGCAATGCGCAGCTCGGTCGCGCCAGGGGTTTCGGGCAGGAACAGAATGAAACTTTCGGCAGACGCCTCTCCCGTCAGGCGCGTGGCCTCGCCCTCCACAATATGTGGCCGGATTGATCGCAATGGCACCAGCACATCATCCGCAATGTCCGCCGCACCGGCATCTGCCACAGCCGTGCTATCGCGCCCGCGCGCGGCTTGCTCGGCAATCGATTGCGCGGGTGGCACCTGCGGCAGCGGCAGATGCGGCGTGTCTGTCGGTGCTGTATCCATAACACCGGGGTCAAGCTGGATCAGTTGCGCCGCCGCAGGCAAGGCCGCCATCATGACAGACAACACCACCACCGATACGCAGACTGCCAAGGTGCGAAGGGGGGTCATGCCTTGCCCCCCTCATCATCCGCCATAATGAAATCCAGCCCGTCGGCCCTGCGCGGGCGATGACCGGATGGCGGCGTCGGGTCAAAATCCTCGCCAAAGGCCAGCAGGTGAACCGCACCCGTAGCTTCCGCGCTCCCTTGTTTCATACGCCGTCGGCGCCCCGGCTCGTTCATGAAATCGCGCAAGGTTCGCGGCATGGATGTCAACGCAAGCCAGAACACATAAACCAGCCCCGCAAAAAGCCCCTTGGGGCGCGTGTCATCATCGCGCATGCGCCGCCAGTTCTCGCTATCGGCAAATATCAGATAGGCCACGCAAGCCCGCGTCTGGATGGGTTGGTCGGGAACAAACCGCAAGCCAACCACGATCCCTGAAGATGTGCGCGTCATCGACTGCACTTGCGTCACCAGATCATGCTCCAGATGCGGGGCCTCTGGAAATGACGGGTGCAAAACCAGCCGCGTGCCCTTTTCCAATGCTGTGCAGATTTCGTGCTCGGGGCTGTCATGCGCCGGTATGGGAATGTCCACACGCGCGCCCCCCGTAGATGCATCGGTTATCATGACATCCAGCGCGCGCGATTCTGTCGCGTCCTGCTGCACGACGCGTATCTGCGCAGGGGTCGAAACCTCTACGCGGGGAACGGTGCGGCGCTGCCGTTTTTCCGCCACCGCCCGCAGCGCCAGCCCCGTCAGCAGGAAATTGAACACGGCCCATCCCCCCACAACCTCGATCGTGGTCCGGTCACCGGGAAAGGCAAACCAGCGAAACACGGCAACCGCCAACCCCAGCGCCAGCAAGGCAAACAGCGCCAGAAGGGGTTTGTAGATTGGCGAAATCGCATCGCTGTCCAGCGTTTCATCCTTGGCGGTCACCGCAAATGTCGCCGCACGCGGCCGCAGAATAGTTTTTACGATCTGCATCCCCAGATAGGGGGCCTGCGCCACTTCATACACTTCGGAAATCAAGGGCCATCGCACCCTGCAAAACAACGCATTCTGAACCAGAAAACTGACCAGCAGATAACTGACCATATAGGCCAGCACTTCCGGCCCCGTCGCCACAAAAATTTCCAGCCCGAAAAACAGATAAAACAACGGGATGATCAAAAACCCGATGCGCACCAGCGGGAACAGCCAGAAACTCATAGAATTGATATAGCAAAGGCGTTGCTGCGGCTTCAGCCCGCGCCGGAACAGGGGGTTTTTCAACAACAACATCTGGGTCATGCCCGTGGCCCAACGCCCGCGCTGCTGGATGAAGGTCGAAAATGTTTCCGGTTGCAGGCCCGCAATCATGGCGCGGTTGACATACATGCTTTCCCAGCCGCGCGCGTGAATATCCAGCGCCGTTTCGGCATCTTCCGTGATCGTCTCGCCGGAAAACCCGCCCACCTCGTCCAGTGCCGCACGGCGCAACACCGCCGCAGACCCGCAAAAGAATGCCCCCTGCCAACGATCCAGCCCACGGTGTATATCGGTATAGAACATCTCGTTTTCCGCAGGGCAGTCCCGCGCGAATCCCAGGTTTCGCTGAATCGGGTCCTGATTGATGAAAAAATGCGGCGTCTGCACCAAAAACAGGCGCGGGTTCTGCACGAAATAGCCGACAGTGCGCGCAAGGAAATCGCGGCTTGGCACATGGTCGGCGTCAAACACCACCACCAGATCCCCATCCAGCCGTTCCATCGCCGCGCTCATATTGCCCGCTTTGGCATGCTCATTGCGCGCGCGGGTGCTGTATATGACATCCAGATCAGCGCACATTTTCTGCAATTCCGCGCGCCGCGCGCGCGCGGCTGTCGCGATGGCCGGATCGCTATGGGCGCAGCGCTGGTCTGTGCCCCCGTCATCACACAGCACAACGCGCAACTTCTCGGCCGGATAGAATATCTGCTTGGCCGCCGACAAGGTTACACTCAGCATCTCTGGCGGCTCGTTATAGGACGGAACCAACACATCCACCCGTGGCAAATCTCTGGCCCGCACGCGCTTGGGCAAAGGGTGGTCGATGGGGTCGGAATTGATAAAGGCCGTCAGGAAAAACACCCCGATGGCATAGGTTTCAATCGCAAACAGCAGCAATGCCACCGCAAGGGACACCGGCGCATCCGGCGACGGCAGGGTTTCCGTCAGCCGCCAGATCCAGTAGCGCAGGATCAACAGGCTTGCGATGGCCAGCAACGCCAGCCGCGCGACAATCCGGCGGCGGGCAAAAGGTTTCAGCACCACGACAATCCCGACAGTCACCACCCCCAGCAGCGCCTGAACCTGTGTGGATGTGGGCGTCGCAGCCAGCACCACAATCGGCACCAGCAATATGATCCACAAAAGACCAAGCAGCCAGGCCCGCGCCGGACGTGTGCTCCCCCCGCGGGCCGTCATGGTGCTGGCGCCGCAAGCGGGGACAAATTGCGCTGAGATACATCGCCAGACGGGCGGGCCCGCGCGGAAAAGGCAACCGCGTCAGGGGCCGCAGGGGCAAGGGCCGCATCCGCCTCGCCCCGCACGCAATTGCGCAACACCATATCAATCGCACTGGCCTGTCCGGGCAACACGCGCGCGCCGACCCCCAGACGGCGCAGCGCCAGAACACAGCTGGTGCCCGCCCCGTCGCTCCATTCCGCCCAGCTCAGCGCACCCGCACTGTCGGTGCGCCCGCGCATGGCCGACAAGTCATCTTGCGAAAACGGATAGGGCAGGCCACCGGCCTGCTCCAGCACGCGCTCCAGCCTGATTACACCGGGGGATCCGGACGTGATTGCGCGCAAAAAGATAAAATTGTCGCCCTGCAAGACTGTGGCATTCGGCAGGGCAATACGCTGCTCGACCAGCCCACCCGCGCGGCGCTCCATGACCAGCCGCGCCTCGGGCACATGAACCCAGGCATTTGCCGCAGGCACAATCGCCCATTCAGCCCGCGCTATCTCGGCTTGCAACTCATGCGGCGGCTTGGGCAACGTCATGCATCCGGCCAAGCCCGCCACAACGCCTGCAAGGATCAGAGCGGGCGGGCAATGGGCTGCCCAGTTGGGGTTGCGTCGTTTCAAATTCAAACCTGCACATTCTTATGTGTGACCCACGATTCACACGCCGCATCCCACAACCTATAAGCGAATAAGCGTTCAGTTTGAATAAAATAATGTGTTTCTTCACATGTCGTGACAATACTGCAAACCCCCTGTCAGGATTTGCAACCCGCCGCATACTATGGGACTCCATGACCAAAGCGCCCAGACATCTGCACCCCGCCACATTGCAGGTTTCACCAAGGCGGTGTGCTTTCATTCTGGTCAAAATATCCACAGGGGTTTCTGAAGGGGGGCGTGCCCCCCTTCAGGCAGGTGGTTTGGGGGCAGCCGCCCCCAAACCACCCTCAGGACAAATCGCGCCCCCCGCGCAGCCATCCCAATGCACCCCCCAGCACCAACCCCAGGGTTGCGGGCAGCACAAAAACCGTCAGGAATATGGCCATCATCACCCCGCCTGACGCGCCGGTCCCGCTGCGCAGCGACATATACATCCCGCCCGCCGCCAAAGCATGGCCCAGAACCACTGCGCCAAAAGCCCTGCGCCAGCCATTGCGCAGCAACAAAAATCCCAGCGCCAAACCGGCACAGCCAGCCGCCACCATGAACACATAAATCAGCGTCTGTGGTCCCATCAGGCGGCTTTCGTCTGCAACCGCGGCAACAGCGCATGCGCCCAGCCCGAAATTGTGCCCGCCCCAAGGCAGACAACCATATCGCCGGGGCCTGCATGTTCGCGCACCAGCGCTTCCAGATCATCCTCGGTGCTCACCGCAAAGGCCGCGCGGTGGCCATGCGCGGCCAGCCCGTCCAGCAGGTCATCACGGCTGGCCCCCGCAATCGGGTCTTCGCCCGCAGCATAGACCGGCGCAATCCCCACGACATCGGCTTCATTGAAACAGGTGCAGAAATCCTCGAACAGGCTCGACAGGCGCGAATAACGGTGCGGCTGGTGCACAGCAATGACGCGCCCCTGCCCGCCCAGCGCCTGACGGGCGGCGCGCAGCACAGCGGCAATCTCGACCGGGTGGTGGCCGTAATCGTCAATGATGGTCACGCCACCGGCTTCGCCCACACGGGTAAAGCGGCGGTTCACGCCCGCAAAACCGGCCAGCGCCGCGCGGATTTCCGCGCCATTCATGCCCAGATGCCGTGCCGCGGCCACTGCGGCCAGCGCGTTGGACACATTATGATCGCCGGGCATGGGCAGGCTGCACCCTTCAATCACGCGGCCCTCATCCTGATACGCAATGTCGAACTTCGCGATCCCCTTGTCGTAATGCAGGTTGATCGCGCGGATATCGGCCTGCGCGTTGAAACCGAATGTCACAACCCGCCGGTCGGTGATCCTGGCCACCAGCGCCTGCACTTCGGCATGATCGGTGCAACAGATCGCCAGCCCGTAGAACGGAATACCGCTGACGAAGTCGTTAAACCCTTTGCGCAGGGCATCAAAACTGCCCCAATGCTCCATATGTTCGGGGTCGATATTTGTCACAATCGCTATGGTTGCAGGCAGCCGGTTGAACGATCCGTCGGATTCGTCCGCTTCAACCACCATCCATTCGCCCGCGCCCGCGCGCGCGTTGGACCCGTAGGCATGGATCACACCGCCATTGATAACCGTGGGGTCCAGCCCGCCACGGTCCAGCAGGGTTGCAACCATTGTAGTGGTGGTGGTCTTGCCATGTGTGCCCGCCACCGCAATATTTGATCGCAGGCGCATCAGTTCCGCCAGCATTTCGGCGCGCCGCACCACCGGCAGGCCCGCGCGGCGCGCGGCAGTCAGTTCGGGATTGTCGGGCTTGATCGCCGTGGACACAACAACCACCTCGGCCGTGTCGATATTCCCGGCGCGCTGGCCGATGAAGATTTCCGCGCCCAGTTCCGCCAGCCGGTCGGTGATGGCCGTGGCCTTCAAATCCGACCCCTGCACACGGTAGCCATGCGTCATCAGCACTTCTGCAATGCCCGACATGCCAATGCCGCCAATGCCGATAAAATGGATAGGGCCAATATCGGTAGGCAGTTTTGTAGCCGGACTCATGGCTTTTCCTTTCGGGCAAGGGCTTCGACCAGTGACACCAGATGCTCGGTCGCATCGGGGCGCCCCGCAGACAGCGCGGCACGCGCCATGGCATCCGCCGCTTTGGGATTGGTCAGGATGGACATCAGCGTTTCGGTCAACGCAGGTGCCGTGAATTGCGATTCGGGAAAGACCACCGCCGCATCAACCCGCGACAGCATCTTTGCATTCGCGGCCTGATGGTTTCCGGTTGCCGCCGCATAGGGCACCAGAACAGACGGGCGCCCAATGACCGAGATATCCGCAACCGACGATGCGCCCGCGCGGCTGATGACAAGCTGGCATTCCGACAGGCGGCGCGGAATATCCCCGAAAAAGGGCGCAATTTCCGCGCTGATGGCACCGTCTTCATAGGCCGCGATCACGCGCGCTATGTCTTCTTCGCGGGCCTGATGGGCCACGGTCAGGTTTCGCTTCAGTGCATCGGGCAGCGCCGCAATCGCCGCAGGCACCACATCCGACAGAACGCGCGCGCCCTGGCTTCCGCCGATCACCAGCAGGTCCATCGGGTAGTCGCCGGGGGCAATATAGCCTGCGCCTGCGCGTTCATGCACCGCCGCGCGCACTGGGTTGCCGGTAAACACCCCCTCGACCCCGTCGGCCCCCTGAATGGGCCATGTCCCGCAGGCCAGTGCGTTGACGCGCTTGGCAAAAAATGCGTTCACCTGCCCCAGCACGCCGTTTTGTTCATGGATCATGCGCGGGATACGCAGCACCACCGCTGCCCCCAGCGCGGGCACGGACGGATAGCCGCCAAACCCCACGACCACGCGCGGACGGTCCAGCACCATGCCCGCCATGGCCCGCAATATCCCCAGCCCCAGACGCACCGGCACAAGGGCCTTGGCCGCAAGCCCGCCCCGCGCGAAGGTGGCCGCATTGACCGTGTCAATTTTCACTGCGTCAGGAAACCCGCCTGCATAGCGCGCGCCGCGCGCATCGGTGGACAGCTTCACCCGCCAGCCCCGCGCCAGAAGCGCTTCTGCCAGGGCCTGGGCGGGGAACATATGTCCGCCCGTCCCCCCGGCAGCAATCAAAACAAGCGGTGCCTTGGCCATATCAGCCCCCTGAACCCAAACCACGACGCGACAGGATCTCGCCAATCTCGCCTTGTGGTCTGGTGCGTGTGAATGCCAGCAGCATACCAATTGCCATGCCTGTCGCAAGCAGGGACGAGCCCCCATAGGACACGAACGGCAAAGTCATGCCTTTCGACGGCAGCAAGCGCACGGCAACGCCCATGTTGATCATGGCCTGAACGGAAAACACCGCCACAATGCCGGTTCCCGCCAGACGGATGAAAATATCGCGTTCCCGCATCAGCCGGAACAGTGACCGCAGCAGGATCATGGCATACAGGCCAATGATGAACAGCACCAGAATCAGGCCGTATTCTTCGGCGGCCACGGCAATGATAAAATCGGTATGCGCATCTGGCAGGGACCATTTCACGCGCCCTTCGCCCACACCGGCCCCGAAAAAGCCCCCCTCGGAAATGGCGTTTTGCGCATAGCCGATCTGGGTGCGCGGGTCGATATCGGGGGTCAGGAACCCGTCAATGCGGCGGGCAAAATGTTCGGATGAATTATAGGCCGCCCAGCCGCCCACAACCACCAGCCCCGCAAACCCCACCAGCAGCGCCATGGGCGCACCGGCCACGAAATACATGATCATCCAGCCCGCCGCGACCAGCGCGGCCTGTCCGAAATCGGGCTGAATAGCCAGCAGGCACACAACAAGCAGCGTGAACCCGAAGGACAGCGCGCGCCCCGGCGGGCCGTTCAGATCCTGCGAAGAGGCCATAAGCCATGCGGCAAACACCGCCAGCATGGGTTTCAGAAACTCTGACGGCTGGAACGACCCGAACCCAAGGCTGAACCAGCGCGTGGCCCCCTTGCCGAAATCGGTGCCGAAAAACGGCAGCAGCATCAGCGCCAGCAAACTGGCGAAAAACCCCAGAACGGCGAAACGGCGAATGCGTTCGGGCGAGCACATCGACATGCCCAGCATCGCCACCAGCCCCAGAACGCCGAAAAACACCTGCCGCTGAACATAGAAAAACGGCGGCAAACCGTTGCGCGTGGCCAGCGGGGGCGATGCCGCAAGCCCCAAAAGCAAACCCACCGCCATCAACAACAACACCCCTGTCAGGGTCATTTTGTCAATCGTGCGCCACCAGCGTGGAAGGATAGGGTCCACCACGCGCATGGGCGCGGTGCCATAGACCATTTCTGTCATGCGACTGCCTCGATAGAACCGCTATATTGCCTGTATATTGCCTGCTTGCGCCCGTTTTTTCGGGTCTGTTGCAGACTCTAACCCGAACACGCGTTTCAATCCAGCATAAAGACACATGTGCCCGGTCACAGCGGCGTGGCCGCGATGACACGCCGCAAATCAAGGGCTTGATCCTGCGCCACAGGATGCGCAAAAAGACCCAAGGACAGGGGCCGTCACAGATGCAGTTTAAACAGCGAATTCAGGCGATTTGGTCGCAATTTTTTCCACCGCCCCCCCGCGAGAACGGCGACACGCTGTCAAATGTTCCCCTGCCGCATGGCGGGCCGGTCACAACCAAAGCCGCGATTGATGCCTATCTGGAAATGCTGTTTGCAGATATTGCCACCTATGCGCCCGCGCCTGTGCCGTCCTTGATTGTCACGGGGACCATGCGCTGCGGCAAGACGCTGGTGGCACGCAGGCTGGCGCGGCGTAACGGCATGTATCATATCCCCAGCGACAGGCTACGCCATGCGACCTATATTACCAGCGACGAGGCCACCAAGCTGCGGGTGATAAAATACATCTACAAACGCCTGCTTCTGGCGCATCCGACAGGGTTGGTGCTGGATGGCACTGTGTTTCTGGACCATGGCGTGACCCTGCCGCAATGGGCTGTGCGGCGCGGCATGGTCTGCGTGGCCATCGGCTATTCACATGACACGCCGGCACGCAAGGCACGCCACATGATCGCGTTTCGCAAGACCCACGATTGCTGGACATCCGGCAGGAAATCGGATGCGGAACTGCGCCGCATGGCGCGAATGATCATTGGCCGCAGCAAGGATATAAAGGCCCAATGCGCCGCCAATGGATGGCCGTATTTTGATCTGGATTCAGGCCAGTTCCACGCCGAAAATCGCCGCATCGTGCGCCGCATCGAACGGCAGTTACACGCAGCGCGCAGCGCCCCGTGATTGCGGGTGTTTCTGGCCTTTTGCGGGCATTCGTCCTTGGACAAAGCCCGCGCAAGCGGTGGGCCGGGGTCTGCCGATCCGACGCCAGTGAAATTCACTTTATGCAGGCAGCATACTCCCATGATCATTGGCTTGGACTGTCATCAGCCAAATCGGCAGGCCGCGGGACGGCCCACCGATGGCGCGGCGGGCTGCGCCCTTTGCCCCGCGCCTTGGGCATTCGCAATGACCGCTTCAGGCCAGAACTAGCCAGCCTTCCGGTTCCATCTGACTTGATACCGCTATAGCGGGCGGTCGACGCGCATCGTCACAATCACACGCCCGCGCGTCGCCACCGGCCAGCGCAGCCGCGCCTGATTGCTGTCCGGCCCCTGATTGACCTGCACATAGGGCGCATCATGGCGGATTGTGTCACTGTCATCGCGCGCGGCATCTTCCATAACCACTGATGTCACTGTGCGCACACGGCCCCCGAACGGCATTTTGGACCCTGAATCAATCGTCCAGTTGGTGGCTTCGGTGTTTTGTTCATGGACGATGACAGTCGGGCTTTCTGTGGGGAAATTCACGCCGTTATAGCTGTTGTCGCGAAACAGCACATTGCGGAAGCGGTTGTATTGCAGGCCCGCATAGGTGGTGTCCACGGCCTCGACCCGTTCAATGGCATTACCCGACAGGCGGAACACATTGCCCTGCACCACCAACCCCTGAATGAAATGCCCGGTCCCGTAAGGTTTGAATATGATGTAGCGAAACCAGGGCGCCGCGCTGATGGCAAAGAAGATATTGCCCGTGACCGTCAACCCCCCGAAGGAAAAGCCGGTGGTGTGGTCGGGGAATGCGTCATGTTCGTTGGTCATCTCGATAAAGCAATTGTCGATGTAATTGCCCGTCACGGTTGTTTTGACATTGCCCGCACTTAGCACCAGCCCCGCCTGGCGAATGCCCGCAGCCATGCCATCGCCCTGAAAGAAGTGGTTGCCGCTGATGATATGGCCGCTGCCCGCCACCACACCGAAATGCGCCCATAAAACCGCGCGGTTGCTGCGGATCTTGGCATCGTTGTTGTTGACATTGAACGCGATGACCGTGCGATCTTGCGAATTCAGCGTCATCTGCGAGCTGCTGAACTGGCAATTATCGATCATCAACCCCTGACAGGCCACCCCGATGGATGTGATGGCACGGTCGCGCGGGCGGTTGAAATCGCATTGGTTGAAGCGGAACACCCGCCCCCCTTCGGCAAGCATGACCGCCGATGCGCGGCCCCGGCAAATGAATTCCAGATTGTGAAACTCGACATTGCGCAGGCTGGAAAAGCCCGAAAAATCCAGCCCATAGCGGTAGCGCTCAAAGGTGAATTCCTGCGTCATCGCCCCCCCGTGCAACGGCAGGCTAAGGGTCAGCGTGCCAGCAGCGACATTGCGCGCGCGCACATAGACTTCACGCCCCACGCCCACGCCACTGACGCGCGCGCCCACCGGAATGGCCGCCACATTGCCAATACCGCCAAGCAGTAGCGGGCTGGAAGGGCTGTAGGTGGCAATCGCGGTCACAGTTTGCGTATCCCATGCAGGGTTGTTGATGAAATCAAACTGACCATCCGCCAGCACCCTGCGCCGCGATGTGTCGTCATAGCCCGCCAGTGCAAACACATCGACAGGGCCGGTTAGGGGCACGCGCCGCCCCTTCAGGTTGAATTCCATATGCTCATTACTGTGAAACAGCGCCTGCAACCCTTTGCGAAAGCCCGCCTCGGCACTGCCAAAGGCCGCTTCATAGCCGGTCAGGTCGAAATTCTGCTGCAAGATCAGCACGGTCGTGTCTGCCATGCTCAGCGTGCCGCGAAACACCGCAGGCATGGGGATGGTCAGATCATCGCCAATGGCAAACACGCCGTCAGGCACCAGCAGGCTGCGCCCGTTTGCCGCCCCCATCGCCGCCAGAAACGCCGCGCGGTCATCGCTGACGCCGTCACCCAGCGCGCCGAAATCGCGCACATCGACAAGGCCCAGCAGGTCGCGGGTATACAGGGCGGTAATGTCCTCGATGGTCAGGTCGTCAATGCGCACCACGCCGCCGGTGGGGCCGGTCAGGTCCAGCCCCAGATGCGCGATGTCAACCGATAGCGGCCAGACCATATCGACAGACGGGCGCGCACCGGTGCCGATGATGGCCTGCACTTCCACAATCTGGCCATAGGTGGTCAGCGCGATCTGCGGGCCGGTGGTTGTCAGGCCGGTAATTTCGGTGCCGCTGCTGTCGCCTGTCCATGCGGCAATGCGCACATTGGGCATGACACCGGCCACCGCCTTGATGCGCGCACGCACGCGCAGGTAGCTGCCGGGCAGAACGGGCACTTCGCCCGTCCAGCGCAGGCGCATTGTGGCGCTGATTTTCTGCACTTCCAGCGCGCCGCCGAAATCGGGGTCGGCGGGCACAAAGGCCGCGAAGGCAGCAGTGTCATATGTGGGTGTTCCGGGGCGGCCTGTGGTCTGTGACCAGTGCTCCAGTCCTGCCGAAAATGGCGGGGGCGTGATTGCCTGCGGGTTGGTAACGGCCAGGTTCATGAAAGACCCTTTCTTGTCAGTCGATTTGCTGCAATCGGATGACAGGGCGGGGCTATATATGTGCCTGCCTGACCGATCATCCGGACAGGGCAGACAGTATCAAGGGTGCGTTAAATCACGTTGAGGGCAGCGTGCGCTGCCCTGAAGGGGTAAGGCGTGGTTGGCCTTTTGCAGACGTTGGCGAGATGCCCAAGGTGCGGGACAAGGCCGAAGGCCGCCGCGCCATCGGTGGGCCGTCCCGCGGCCTGCCGATTATTCTGATGGCAGTCCAAGCCTATGATCTTGGGAGTATGCCGCTTAGATAAAGTGAACTTCTCCGGCGCTGGATCGGCAAACCCCGGCCCACTGATGGCGCGGGCTTTATCCATGTGTGAGGGGCAGATTCACGCCATGCGTCCCCCGCGCAAGCGTTCATCAGACCCCCGTTTCAGATGCCCTTAACAGTTGCACACCGCCAATCTGCCAGCCATCGCCTGCGGGCACCATCTGATAGGCCAGAAAATGCAACCGCCCCTGCGCATCGCGGATCATGACACGCTGGACCACACCGGCAGGGGTTTGGGACTGCTCCAGCATGGTGACATCTTCAGGGCGATAGACCATCGGATAGCCGTCCTGCACCATAGCCCCAAAGCGGTCGGGCGTCCCGAACAGGCGTTTGATATCGGGGCTGGCATAGCTGAAGGCGCGGTCAAAATCATCCGCCTGAAGTGCTTCAATCTGGTCTTCGATAATCTGGCGTATACCGGCGCTGTCTTGTGCCTGCGCAGTGTTGACCGCCAGCACAAGACCCATGGCCGCGAACAAGGCCCGCATGGTGTTCCCCTTTCACGCTAGGATACATGCCTTACGCAAAAGGGGGGCATGCAGATCACTTATGCCAGTTCCCCCGCCAATGCGCGCTCAATCAGGGCAACCGTTTCATCCACGCCATAAAGTGCGATAAACCCGCCGAAACGCGGCCCCTGCGACTGGCCCAGAAGCACCTCGTATAGCGCCTTGAACCAGTCGCGCAGGTTTTCAAACCCGTGATCCTTGCCAACAGCAAAAGCCAGTGTCTGCAATTCCTCGGCGTCCAGCCCGCCTTGCCACGCACGCAACCGCGCGGCCATATCTTCCATGGCGGCGCGTTCCTGCGGTTCTGGCGCACGGAACTGCCGCGCAGGCGCCACGAAATCGCGGAAATAGGCCAGCGCGAACCCTGCCGCCTGATCAAGATCAGGGTGGGTTTCGGGGGCCGCATTGGGCGCATAGCGGCGGATAAAGCCCCAAAGCCCCTCTTTGCCCGTCGACCCCGCCACAGATGCAAGGTTCAGCAACATCGCAAAACTGACCACCATATTCGACGCGGGCGGCATGCCGCCATGAATGTGCCACACGGGGTTTGCCACCTGCTGTTCCGGCGTCTGGTCGGGATAGGCGCGCAACTGCTGGTGATATTCATCCACCGCCTTGGGGATCACATCCCATGACAGGCGCTTTGCGGTGCGCGGCTTCAGGAACATGTAATACGACAGCGATTCCGTGCTGGCATAGGTCAGCCATTCATCAATCGTCAGGCCGTTGCCCTTGGATTTGCTGATCTTCTCGCCATTCTCATCCAGAAACAACTCATAGACAAAATGCTCGGGCTTCTTGCCGCCCAGAATTTCGCAAATACGGTCATAGATGGGTGTGTTGGTCGAATGATCCTTGCCATACATTTCGAAATCGACATCCAGCGCCGCCCAGCGCGCGCCGAAATCGGGCTTCCATTGCAGTTTCACATTCCCACCAGTCACAGGCAGGGTCCATTCACGCCCGTCTTCATCATCGAATGTGATGGTGCCATTCTTGCCGTCCACATGTTTCATCGGAACATACAGCACGCGGCCCGTCTCGGGGTGGATGGGCAGGAAAATGGAATAGGTCTGCTGGCGTTCGTCGCGCAGGCTTTTCAGCATCACCGCCATGATGTCGCCATAGCGTTCGGCGGCACGCAACAGCACCTCGTCGAATTTGCCGGATTTGTAATATTCGGTCGCGCTGATGAATTCGTATTCAAACCCGAACGTATCCAGAAACCGGCGCAACATGGCGTTGTTATGATGGCCGAAGCTTTCATATTTGCCGAACGGGTCGGGCACCGATGTCAGCGGGCGTTGCAGATGTTCGCGCAACGCCACCGGATCGGGCACATTGTCCGGCACTTTGCGCATGCCATCCACATCATCCGAGAAGCAGATCAACCGCGTCGGCGTGTCACAGATCAACTCGAATGCGCGGCGGATCATGGTCGTGCGCGCCACCTCGCCAAAGGTGCCGATATGCGGCAGGCCGGACGGGCCATAGCCCGTTTCAAACAGCACATATCCCTTTTCAGGTGTCTTGCCCTTGATCCGCGCAACCAGTTTGCGGGCCTCCTCAAAGGGCCAGGCTTTGGATGTCAGGGCAGCATCACGCAGTGCGGACATGGACACTTCACTTCCTTGTGGGGGTTTGATAACAGTCCCTCTCCCTATTGCTCCTTTGTCGCCACGTCAATATTCTGCACCGCAAACAGACACCCCCAAAGGACGTTATCATGTCGCCTCTGCCCCATCCGCTGTCGCCGCAGGACTGTCTGGTCGCGCTTATGATCTCTGTCTCGGCAGCAGATCAGGAAATCCGCACGGCCGAACTGGTGGCGATTCAGGCGCTTGTGAATCACCTGCCCATCTTCGCCGAATATGATGCCGACCGCATCAAGACCATTGCCCAGACCGTGTTCGACCTGCTGGAAGAAGAAGACGGGCTTGATGCCCTGTTCGGGCTGGTGCGCGAAAACCTGCCCGACAAGCTGAATGAGACCGCCTATACCATCGCCTGCGATGTGGCGGCATCGGATGGCAAGCTGTCACAGGCCGAATTGCGCCTGCTGGAAGAAATCCGCCACGAATTGCAGATCGACCGGCTGCACGCGGCGGCCATCGAACGCGGCGCACGGGCGCGCCATATGCGGCTGTAACTCGGCGCGGCCCCTGTCTGGCATCCCCAAAGAAACAGGCTGACAAACTGTCGCAGCCGCGCTAGCTTCCCTTGCAGGAGGGGAGTCCCCATGCCCAAACAGCGCCGCCACCACGACGCGCTTCTGGCCTTGCGCCGCAGGTTGTTCGGCTATGCCTGCGCACTTTGCCCGAACCTGCCCAATGCCGAAGACCTGTATCAGGACACCATGCTGCGCGCCATGTCGGCCCGCAGTGTTCCGGTCGACCAGACCGCCCTGCGCGTGTGGGTGTTTCGCATCATGCGCAACTTGTGGATCGACGGGCTGCGTGCCGCAGGCCGCCTGCCCGAACTGACCACCGATGACGATATCGATCTGCAAATCGTGCTGGACCGGCCTGATGATCTGACCATCAACCGCCTTGCGGTGCGTCAGGCGTTCATGAAACTCGCAAAACCCCATCGTGACGTTCTGGCACTGGTGGATATCGCCGGCTTCAGCTATGCAGAGGCGTCTCAGTTGCTGGAAGTCCCGCAAGGAACCATCATGTCACGGATCAGCCGCGCCCGCGCCACTCTCGCCCTCAGCCTGCAAGAAGACGACACGCTCATTGCCCTGCCACGCGCGCAGGGCCGTCGCATCACCGGGGTCTGACGCAATGTCCGAACACCGGTTCTCGCATGAAACACTCAACGCCTTTGTCGACGGGGCGCTGCCCCCCGCGCAGGCCGCCGCCGTGATCGCGGCCATCGCCGAAGATCCGAACCTTGCGCGCCACGTCGCCACATTGCACCGGTTGAAATCCGCAGTCACAACACTGAACGCAGATACGCCCCTGCCACCGCTTCCCGCGCCGCTTGATCGCAGACGCCCGGTATGGCGCGGCGCAATCGCGGCCGCGATACTGGGCGCCGCAATCGGCGGGGCGCTCTGGTTTGGCGCGCCGCAGCATACCGGTCCCGACGCGGCTGTCAGCGCTGCGCTCTCTCCGCTCGCCACCCACCAGGCTTGGGCGGATACGGCCCACCCGCAGGCGCAGGCCCAGATGCCTGATGATCTTGAATGGCTCACGCCGGTCATGCACGCCACCGGCCTGCACCTTGCCTATGCGGGCGACTGGCAGAACGGCCTGCATCTGGGCTATATCGGGGCGAATGCGTGCAAACTCAGCCTGTTTATCCAACCTGATGACCAGCCCGACACGGCACTGGACATTCATCTGGACCAGCATCTGCAACAGGCCAGCTGGACAATATCGGGTCTGCATTTCAGCATTGTGTCGCTGGACATGGACACTGCGCGCTTTGCCACCATCGCAACAACGGCACATACAAAAAGCCGCGACCACCTGCCCGCCAGCGCCGCCCAGATCGCATTGATCAATGCCGCGCGGCTGCCCTGCCTTGCCTGACGGCCATCGGGCAGCCTCTGCATCCCTCTTTCATTCTGGTCCAAATATCCTCAGGGGGTAAGGGCCGCAGGCCCGAGGGGGCGCGAGCGCCCCCTTCCTGCGCACCAGACCAGCCTGCCAAAACCAGCGACCGGAATATTTATTTTCCCGCGCAGGGAATAATATGCATCCCCCGCTCGTCTTTACTCTTAAGGGCGCTTGAGCGGCACCCTTATGGCTCTGGACATGGGAGGATGGAACAGCATGCCAAATAAAGAACGTGGGCTTATCGAACTTTACAATGACGATCCCGAACGCGCGGAGTATCTGGTTTTTGGTCGCAAGGCCGGGCCGGACCGGCGCGGATTTCTTCGGGGCGCGGGACTTGCCTCTATGGGGGCGGTGCTGGGCACGACAATACCTTTCAGCAGCAATATGCCTGCGGGCCTTATGCCGGCGGCGCTTGCCGAAACCATCAACGAATTCAGCATCGAGTCCAAACATGCTGATATGATCGTGCATAATGACCGCCCCATGAATGTCGAAGCGGCGGCGCATTTGCTGGATGATGACATCACACCGGCGGCGCATCATTTCATCCGCAACAACGGCACCATGCCCATGCCCATGAGCAAGGCTGACTGGCGGCTGAAAATCGACGGCGAAGTGAATGAAGAGCTGGAACTGTCCTATGACGACCTGATGAATGACTTCGAACAGGTCACCATGCAGGCGCAGCTTGAATGCGGCGGCAACGGGCGCGCGGGCTTCAACCCGCTGCCACGCGGCAACCCGTGGGCCATCGGGGCCATCGGCAATGCCGAATGGACCGGTGTGCGCGTGCGCGACATCCTGCGGCGTGCAGGGGTGAAGCCTTCGGCGGTGTATACGGGCCATTTCAGCTATGATGAACACCTGTCCGGCGACCCCGACCGCCCCTCTATTTCGCGCGGCGGACCCATCGACAAGATGATGGACCCCGGCACAATTATCGCGCTGAAAATGAACGGCGAGGATATTCCCATTGAACACGGGTATCCCGCGCGCATCGTGGCCCCCGGCTGGGCAGGCTCGGTCAGTCAGAAATGGGTCACCCGCATCTGGGTGCGTGACCGCGAACATGACGGCCCCGGCATGACGGGCCTAAGCTACCGCATCCCGCGCTTCCCAGTCGAAGCGGGGGCAGAAGTCGCGCATGAAGATATGATGGTCATGGGGTCCATGATCGTGAAATCTGCCATCACCAACCCGATCGCGGGCGCGGAAACGCGTGCGGGCGCGCCTTTTGCCATTCGCGGGCAGGCGTGGGCAGGTGACAATCATGTAGTGAAGATGGAAACCTCGATCGATTTCGGGGCGACATGGCAGGTGGCGCAACTGCATGCACCGGCCAACCGCTTTGCATGGCAGCGCTGGGAACAGACCGTCATTCCGCCAATGGCCGGATATTACGAAGTTTGGGCACGCGCGACCGACAATCAGGGCAACAGCCAGCCCATGGTTGTGCCGGGCTGGAACCCGCGCGGATATCTGAACAACGCCTGCCACCGCATCCATTTCACCGCCGTGTAAGGACAGCAAACCAATATGAAAACCCTATTTTCAACCTGCGGGGCGGCCATTGCCGCCGCCCTGCTTGTGATGGCTGCACCATCACTGTCCAGCGCGGACGAGCGGATCACCACATTGGCAGATGTGCCCGAAGATTTCGAATTCTACCCCCTGCCCCCCGGCGAGGGTGTGGACGAGGTGTATTACAGCTGCATTGCCTGCCACAGCCTGCGCACGGTCACTAATGGCGGCTATTCGCGGCGTGTCTGGGACGAATTGCTGGACTGGATGGTCGACGATCAGGGCATGATGGAACCGGAACCTGACATACGCGACGTCATGCTGGACTATCTTGCAACCTATATCGGCGAAGACTGGGAAGGGTAATCCAACCCCGCCCATGAAAACCCAGCCCCTGAACAGGCGCGGCCCTTTGACAGGGTGGCGCCTGTTCTTTTATCTGCCCCACCCCCGCAGAACACTTGCACGCAGGCCGGTGCCGCGCGATATGGCATAGGGAACGTAGCCTGCAACCAGTTTGGGATGCCTTGATGCCTGTGCGCACACAAATAGCCTATTGGGGTATTGCCAGTCTTGGCTTTATCGCGGTGCTGTGGGTGATGGGGGATGTGTTGCTGCCCTTCGTGACAGGGGCGGCAATCGCGTATTTCCTGAATCCTGTTGTGCTGCGGCTGGTGCGCGCAGGTGTGCCGCGCGTGCTGGCGGTGGCCGCGCTGATGTGTCTGGCGCTTGGGGCGGTCGTGCTGGCCGGTCTGCTGATTATTCCCGCCATTATTGCCCAGCTTGTGCAGCTCAGCGAAACCGCGCCCGACCTGCTGCGTCAGGCGCAGGCTTTTCTGACACAGTATTTCCCCGATCTGGAAGACACGCTGAAATCGTCACTTGCCACAATGGGCGACGCCATCCGCGACCGTGGCGCAGATCTGGCGCAGGGTGTGTTGCGCGGGGTGTCCGGGGTGGTCAGCGCGCTTGTGTTTCTTGTCATCACGCCGGTCGTTGCGTTTTATCTGTTGCTGGACTGGCCGCGCGTGATGCGTGGTGCGGATGATCTGTTGCCGCGCCAGCATGCCCCCACGCTGCGCCAGCTTGGCCGCGATGTGGACCGTGCCATTGCAGGGTTTGTGCGCGGACAGGTGACAGTGTGCCTGATCCTTGCGGCCTATTACGCGACCGCGCTGGGGCTGGTGGGGCTGCAATTCGGGCTGGCCATCGGGGTGGTGGCGGGGTTGATTTCGTTTATCCCCTATATTGGCGCTATCGTGGGCGGGGTGCTGGCCATCGGGATTGCGCTGTGGCAGTTCTGGGGCGAGCCGGGCATGATTGCCGCTGTTATCGTCATTTTTGTGGTCGGACAGGTGCTGGAAGGCAATATTCTGGTGCCGCGCATTGTGGGCAATTCGGTGCGCCTGCACCCTGTCTGGCTGCTGTTTGCCGTGTCTGCCTTTGGCAGCATGTTCGGGTTTACCGGCATGCTGATTGCCGTGCCGGTCGCGGCCGCAATCGGGGTGTTGGTGCGCTTTGGTATCGCGCAGTATCAGGGCAGCGCATTATACGGGCGGGACTAGGGCATGACATCACCACCGTTTCGCGCGGGCCAGATCAACCTGCCCCTTGACCTGCCAGCGTCCTACAGCCGCGCCGATTTCGTGCCTGCGCCCTGCAACGCCCATGCCCTGCAAATGATCACACAAGGCGGGTGGCCTGCGGGCAAACTGGTGCTGACAGGGCCGGAAGGGGCGGGCAAAACCCATTTGCTGCATGTCTGGGCCGCAGAACATGACGCCGCCTTGTTGCGCGCGCAGCACCTGGACGGGGCCGACCTGCCCGCGCTGGCCGAACGCGGAAATGTGGCACTGGATGATGCCCATCAGATTGCCGGACAGCCGGAACTGGAAGCGGCCCTGTTTCATTTGCACAACCTGCTGGCCGCGTCCGGCGGGCAGGTGTTGCTGGGGGCGCGCGGGCCTGTGCGCGACTGGGGCCTGCGCCTGCCTGATCTGGCGTCGCGGTTGCAGGCGGCGGCGCATGTGGGGCTGGCGGCCCCCGATGATGCATTGCTGGCCGCAGTGCTGACCAAGCTGTTTGCTGACCGGCAGGTCAGTGTTCCCGACACGCTTATCCCCTATCTTTTACCACGGATGGAACGGTCGCTGGGGGGCGCGCTGCATATTGTGGCGCTGCTGGATGCGGCAGCGCTGGCGCGCAAGAAACCCATTTCACGCAATCTGGCCGCCGAAATCCTGAACGGGCTGCGTGATCCCGAATAAGTGAGCGCGGCGCTTTTCACGCGCCCCCCCTCTTGTGCGTTACAGGAACGCTGCATAATCTTAGTTTTATTCATTTTCACACCGGAGGCCGCCCCCCTTGATCAGATTTCTGTCTTTATGCATTTTGCTGCTGTCCGGCCTGTCCACGGCCCCGCTTTTTGCAGATGAACCCACCCGCCCGATTACGGGTGAAGTGATCCTGCTGGAACGGATGGCCCTGCCCGATGATGCCATGCTGATTGTCGATATCAGCGATGCGTCCGACACCAGCTTGGGCGCGCTGCGCCAGCCCACCGATGGCGCGCAAAGCCCGTTCGCGTTTGAAATAGACGCACCCGCAGACCAGTCGCTGGTCCTGCGCGCGGGTTTGCGCATGATGGATGATGTGGTCTGGCTGACGGAACCCGTGGCCATTGACCCCGGCACCGACGCGCTTGATCTTGGGGCCATCCGCGCCTTGCGCACCGCGCCGATGGGGTTTGCATCGCTTCTGGCTTGTGGCACGCAGCTGGTTGAACTGGGCTTTCTGCCCGAAGATGTGCGGGTGCGCTTCAACGAGCAGGTCATCACAATGACCCCGACTGTGGCTGCGTCCGGCGCGTTGTTCACAGCCCCCGACACACCGTCTACGTCCATTCACATGAAGGGCGACACTGCGCTGCTGCGCATTGACGGTGCCGAACTGGCGGAATGCGTGCTGATGCGGCCAGAGTTGGACATCACCGAAGGGGTCTGGAATATTACCGCAATCGGCGAGAAGGCGGCGGTGTTTCCGTCCCGCACCGAACTGGTGTTCTATTCCGATGGCCGCATGAGTGCGTCTGTCGGGTGCAACAGGTTGATTGGCGGGTATCGGCGGCATGGCGGCATCTTGTCCTTCGGGCGTATTGCCAGCACAAGGATGACCTGCCCCGACGGGATGATGGATCAGGAACGCCAGTTTATGGCCATGATGCACCGTGTGGACGGGTATCGGGTGTCATCGGACGGGGGCAGGCTGACATTGCTGGCAGGGGGGCAGCCGGTTATTTCCGCGCGCCGGTAGCGCGGGCATGATATGTCTGCCCTTCGCATTCGCCGATATAAAACCGTCACATTCAAACGCTATCAGGACAGTATGACCCAGCCCCTGCCATCCGCCAATTTCCTGAACGCCCCCTTCCCCGAAGCCAAGGTGCTGGACGGGTTTGACCCCAGCGGGCCAGAGCGTTTTTTCAATCGCGAAATGTCCTGGCTGGCCTTTAACTGGCGGGTGCTGGAAGAAGCGATGAACCCGCGCGTGCCCTTGCTGGAACGTGTGCGGTTTTTGTCCATATCATCGGCCAATCTGGATGAATTCTATACTGTGCGGGTGGCGGGTTTGCGGCAACTGGCGCGGGCGGGCAACAGCAGCCCGTCCGATGATGGCCGCACCCCTGCGGAACAGCTTGTGCTGATCAACGAAGATGCCCGCCGCCTTATGGACAAGCAACAGGAAGTCTGGGTGGTTTTACGCCCCCTTCTGACGGATGCAGGCATCACCATCCTGTCGCACCAAGACCTGACGCAGGGCGACCACACAGCCGCCGCGCAATACTTCCTAGAAAATGTCTTTCCCGTGCTGTCGCCATTGGCGATTGACCCCGCGCACCCGTTTCCGTTCATTCCCAATGCCGGGTTTTCACTGGCCATGGAGTTGGAAGACAAGCGCGGGCGCAAGCTGAACGCATTGGTGCCCATTCCCGGCCAGATCGACCGTTTTCTGCGCCTGCCCGGTGACAGCATCCGCATGTTGCCGCTGGAAGAACTGATTCTTGCGGAAATGGACAACCTGTTTCCCGGCTACCGGTTGCTGGGGTCGTGCACGTTTTCCGTGCTGCGCGACAGCGATCTGGAGGTCGAGGAAGAAGCCGAAGATCTGGTGCGCGAATTCGAAGTGGCCCTGAAACGCCGCCGCAGGGGCGAAGTCGTGCGTATGAAGATTTCCGCAGACGCGCCGCAGGATTTGCGCGACATGGTCATGGAAGAACTGGAAGTATCCGACGCGGAAGTGGTCGAAGTGCGCGGCATCATGGGCATTTCCACACTGAAGGAACTGGTGCTGGATGACCGCCCCGACCTGCTGTGGCCGGGCTTCACCCCGCGCGTGCCCGAACGTGTGCAGGACCACCATGGCGACATGTTCGCGGCCATCCGGCAAAAAGACATGCTGCTGCACCACCCCTATGAGACATTTGACATGGTGGTGCGGTTTCTGGAACAGGCCGCGCGCGACCCTGATGTGCTGGCCATCCGGCAGACCCTGTATCGCACATCGCGCAACAGCCCCATTGTGGCCGCACTGTGCGAAGCGGCCGAGGCGGGCAAATCCGTCACAGCACTGGTCGAATTGAAAGCGCGCTTTGACGAAGCCGCGAATATCCGCCAGTCGCGCAGGCTGGAACGTGCGGGCGCGCATGTGGTTTACGGGTTCGTAAACTACAAGACACACGCGAAAATCAGTGCTGTGGTGCGCCGCGAAGGGGACAAACTGGTCACCTATACCCATTTCGGAACCGGCAATTACCACCCCATCACGGCGCGGATCTACACTGACCTGTCGCTGTTCACCTGTGACGCGGCACTTGGGCGCGATGCGACGCGCGTGTTCAACTATGTGTCGGGATATGCGGAACCGGCAGCGCTGGAAAATCTGGCCATTTCGCCCATTAGCCTGAAGCCGCGCATGTTGCAGCTTATCGCAGCCGAGGCAGAACACGCCCGCGCAGGCAGGCCCGCGCAAATCTGGTGCAAGATGAATTCCATCATCGACCCCGATGTAATTGATGCGCTGTATGATGCCAGCCGCGCCGGTGTGGAAATCAGCCTGATCGTGCGCGGAATTTGCGGGCTGCGTCCGGGCATCAAGGGGCTGTCCGACAATATTCGCGTCAAGTCGGTCGTGGGCCGGTTTCTGGAACATTCGCGCATTGTGTGTTTCGGCAACGGCGCGGGCCTGCCATCCGATCAGGCGCGCGTGTTCATCAGTTCTGCCGACTGGATGGGGCGCAATCTGGTGCGGCGGGTGGAAACGCTGGTGGAAATCATGAACCCCACGGTCAAGGCGCAGATCGTGCGGCAGATCATGGCCGCCAATCTGGCGGATGAAGCGCAAAGCTGGGTTTTGCAACCCGATGGCCCCGCGCTGCGCGTTCTGCCCGGCAAGGGCGAAGAACGCCGCCTGTTCAACTGCCACCGGTTTTTCATGGAAAACCCGTCCCTGTCGGGGCGCGGGTCAGCGGGTGCCGAAGATGTGCCCGAACTGACACATGAAGATGACTGACACAGCCACAGCGCATCACACGAAAAAGGCGCGCCGGTATGGCGCGCCTTTGTTTGCGAATAAATCACGCGTCAGGGTCAGTCGCGCAGCAATTCGTTGATTCCGGTCTTGGAACGTGTCTGCGCATCGACGCGCTTGACGATAACTGCACAATACAGGTTCACACCACCCTTGGACGGCATCGTGCCCGACACGACCACCGAATAGGGCGGCACTTCGCCGTAAGTCACTTCGCCGGTTTCACGGTCCACGATCTTGGTGGATTTGCCGATATAGACACCCATCCCCAGAACGGACCCTTCGCGGATGATGCACCCCTCGACCACTTCGGAGCGTGCGCCGATAAAGCAGTTATCTTCAATGATGGTGGGACCGGCCTGCATGGGTTCCAGCACGCCGCCAATACCCACACCGCCTGACAGGTGCACATTCTTGCCGATCTGCGCACAGCTGCCCACTGTGGCCCATGTGTCCACCATGGTGCCGCTGTCGACATAGGCGCCAAGGTTCACAAAGGACGGCATCAGCACCACGCCGGGCGCGATATAGGCGGATTTGCGCACCACGCAGTTGGGCACCGCGCGAAAGCCTGCGGCTTTCCAGCGGTTCGCACCCCAGCCCTTGAACTTGCTGTCCACCTTGTCCCACCAGCCACCGCCCTGCGGGCCACCTTCATGGGGTTCCATATCCTTGATGCGGAACCCCAGCAGCACGGCCTTCTTGGCCCATTGGTTCACATGCCAGTCGCCATTGTCGCGCCGTTCGGCCACGCGCAGGGTGCCGTTGTCCAGCGCGTCCAGCGTGGCCTCAATGGCGTCGCGCGTCTGGCCGGTGGTGGCGGGGGTGATGCTGTCGCGGGCATCCCAAGCGGATTCGATTGCGGTTTCAAGCGCGGCGGTGTCGGTCATCGGGGACTCCATTCCTCTGGTCATCGGTTTGGCTTGGCTATAGCCTTGGGACAAGCAAACCGCAACTTCCACGCGCAACCGGAGGCCCTTTTGAACGAGAACCCCAAATACCGCACCTTTCCTGACGCAAGCGAAGATATCCGGCACTGGGACGACATTCCCGACACCGCGCAGACACGCCATCCCGCCTATCGTCTGGCATTCGCTGACAAGGATTTCATGCTGCGCGACGAATTGCGCCCCGTGCGGCTGCAACTGGAATTGCTGAAACCCGAATTGCTGATGAATGAACGCGGCATTCAGTCAACAATCGTCATGTTCGGGGGCGCGCGCATTCCCCGCCCCGAACATGCAGATCAGGCCAGCACCCCCACTTTGGCGGGCCTTGCGCGGTTTTATGACGAAGCGCGCGAATTCGCCCGCCTGATGACATTGCGATCCGTGCAAAGCTACGGGCGCGAAGATGTGATTGCCACAGGCGGCGGCCCCGGTGTGATGGAAGCAGGCAATCGCGGGGCCAAGGATGCGGGCGGTGCGTCCATCGGGCTGAATATCGTGTTGCCGCATGAACAGGCGCCCAATGCTTATGTGACACCTGATTTGTGTTTCAACTTCCACTATTTCGCCATCCGCAAAATGCATTTCCTGATGCGCGCCAAGGCGATTGCGGTCTTTCCGGGCGGTTTTGGCACTTTGGACGAATTGTTTGAAACGCTGACGCTTATTCAGACAGACCGCATGCAAAAGATGCCTTTTGTCCTGTTCGGTCGGGAATTCTGGCAAAAGATCATCAACTGGGACGCGCTGGCAGAAGCGGGCACCATCAGCCCCGAAGACCTGAAGCTGTTCCACTTTGTTGAAACAGCCGCAGAGGCGATTGAGATTATCGACAATTTCAAGCCGGACGGGTGTGATTGAGTTAGCGGGGGTGCATAGCATTTTCTGACATCGGGAAAGCTCCAAGGCGCGGAGCAAAGGGCGCAGCCCGCCGCGCCATCGGTGGGCCGTCCCGCGGCCTGCCGATTTGGCTGATGTCATGCCAAGCCTATGATCTTGGGAGTATGCAGCCCGCATAAAGTGAACTTCACTGGCGTCGGATCGGCAGACCCCGGCCCACCGATAGCGCGGGCTTTGTGCAAGGGGACAACCGCCCCCTTCAGACTGGGGCGACCCCGCCCCTACCCCTTGGCCAGTTGTTCCAGCGTGGGGCGGAAGGGTTCGAGCGCATAGCCGTATTTCGCGGGTATCGCGATCAACTCATCCGTAGGGCGCTGGCCTGCCTGACTTAGCGCCCAGACAATCGATGACCGGTTACCGGATGCGCAATAGGCCAGCACAGGGCCGGTGCTGTCGGTCAGGGCCGCCCCTTGTGCGGTCACATTCTCCATGGTGATTGCCCCGCCGATTACGGGATTGACCACAAACCGCAGGCCCGCCCCCTCGACCGCTTGGCCTATGGCATCGGCCTGCACCTCGGGCGGGATTTCCCCGTCGGGGCGATTGCAGATGATTGTGGTAAACCCCGCCTCGGCAAGGGTTGCCACATCCTCTGGCGTAATCTGGGGCGATACGGCGTAACTGTCGGTCAGGTGGCGAATGTCCATCAAGTGCTCCTGCTGGGTCAGAGTGCGGCAAGCTTGTCGATGCGCACACGGATTGGCGTTGCGACAAGCATACCGCCGATCATGGCAAGGATAAAGACGATCCCGCCGGTCCCCCCCCAACTGAGTGATGCAATCGCAGGTCCGGGGCACAAGCCCACCAACCCCCAACCCGCACCAAACAGCACAGACCCCACAACAAGGTTATGCCCCAGCCGCGGGTCGGGTTTGGACGGGAATGGCACGCCGACAAGCGATTGCGCGCGACGCGTAGTCATGTTCCACGCCAGCAGCATGGGCAAAATGGCCCCGCCCAGCACGAATGCCAGTGTCGGGTCCCATGCGCCGAAAATATCCAGCCAGCCCTGAACCTTGGTTGTGTCGGTCATGCCCGACACCAGCAAACCCGCGCCAAACAGCCCGCCAGATGCGGCGGCAAGTAATACACGTTGCATCAGATCACCCCCAGAACATGCCGGAACAGCACCATCGCGATACCACCTGCAAGCAGGTAGAACACGGTCGCAACAATGCCGCGCAGCGAAAACCGCGAAATGCCGCAAACCCCGTGACCGGATGTGCAGCCATTGGCCAGCCTTGTGCCAATGCCTACCAACAGCCCGCCTGCAACCACAATCCACAGGTTATTCGTGATGTTGGTCGTCACCTCGACGTTATAGAAGGGCAGCAGAAGCGCAGGCACCACAACCAGCGCCGCCAGAAAGGCCAGCCGTTCATCCCAGTTGGACAATCCGCTGCGGTCCACAAGCCCGCCGATAATGCCGCTTGCGCCCATGATACGGCCATTGCCCAGCAGGAATATCGCCGCCGACACCCCAATCATAAGGCCGCCGACAAGGCCCCAAATCCAGTCAGTTTCAATCATGTTATCAGTCCTGTTCGCATGGAAGCGCGGCAGATGTGACTGCCGCGCCTGTGTCTGTGTGATGTTGGGGTATTCAAAGTTTGTTAACCGGCACTTTCAGATAGACGGTGCCGTTTTCTTCGGCGGGCGGCATCTGGCCTGCGCGCATATTCACCTGCAAGGATGGCACGATCAGGCGCGGCATGGCCAGTTGGGCGTCGCGTTCATTGCGGGCGCGCACGAAATCATCCTTGGATTTGCCGCTTCCCACATGTTTGTTCATGCGTTTTTGCGCACCAACAGTGGTTTCCCAAGCATAGGTGTCGCGCCCTTCGGCCTTGTAGTCATGGCCCACAAAAATGCGGGTTTCATCGGGCAGGGACAGGATTTTCTGGACCGAATCCCACATGGTTTCCGCCGATCCGCCGGGGAAGTCACAGCGCGCCGTGCCAAAATCCGGCATGAACAACGTGTCCCCCACAAAGGCCGCATCGCCGATCACATAGGTCAGGCAGGCGGGGGTGTGGCCGGGTGTGTGCATGACATCGCCGCGCATCTGGCCAATATGGAAACTGTCGCCATGCTTGAACAGCGCGTCAAACTGCGAGCCGTCGCGCTGGAATTCGGTCCCTTCATTGAAGACCTTGCCGAATGTGTCCTGAACAATGCGGATATTCTCGCCAATGGCAATTTTGCCCCCCACACGTTCCTGAATATAGGGCGCGGCGGACAAATGGTCGGCATGGACATGGGTTTCCAGCAGCCATTCGACCTCATAGCCCTTGTCCTTCACAAAGGCCACAACAGCATCTGCCGAACCTGTGTCTGTCCGGCCAGAGGCATAGTCAAAATCCAGAACCGAATCCACGATCGCGCATTTCGCGCTGCTGGGGTCGCGCACGACATAGGTGACCGTGAATGTGGCTTCGTCAAAAAATGCGGTGACTTCGGGGTGCATGGTGCGTTCTCCGTTTTCATGTCTAAGATGCAATATAGCCACCCCGCGACATATTGCAATAATCGAATGTATTTTTCCCCTCACAAAGTGATGCGCGCGGCATCTACACCTTCAGGGCCATGGACGGTGACAGCACATCAATCCCCTGCGCCTTGCCAACTGCATAATAGGTCAGGTGGCCTGCGTGGGTGTTCAGCCCTGCCAGCAGATGCGCATCATCTTCGCATGCCTGCCGCCACCCTTTGTTTGCCAGTGCCAGCATGAAGGGCATGGTCGCATTGCCCAGCGCAATCGTGGAACTGCGCGCCACCGCGCCGGGCATATTGGCCACGCAGTAATGCATGATTCCGTCCACCGCATAGATCGGATCGGCATGTGTGGTCGCATGCGATGTTTCAAAACACCCGCCTTGATCAATCGCCACATCCACCAGCGCCGCACCCGGTTTCATGCGCGACAGTTGCGTGCGGGTAATCAGCTTGGGGGCTTCGGCACCGGGTATCAGAACCGCGCCGATAACCATATCGGCCTGCTCCACCAGTTCTGCCGTGTTGCCCTTGGACGCGTAGCTGGTCTTGAACACCCCGCCAAAGGCATCATCCAGATAGCGCAGTCGCGCCAGCGACATGTCCAGCACCGTGACATCCGCGCCCATTCCTGCCGCAATGCGCGCCGCATGGGTGCCCACAACGCCGCCGCCAATCACGACAACACGCGCGGGCGCAACACCGGGCACACCGCCCATCAGCACCCCGCGCCCGCCATTGGCCTTTTGCAAGGTCCATGCCCCGACTTGCGGGGCCAGCCGCCCCGCCACCTCGGACATGGGGGCCAGCAGGGGCAGGCCACCTGCACGGTCGGTCACGGTTTCATAGGCGATGGCGGTCACACCGCTGGCCAGAAGATCGCGGGTTTGCGGCCCGTCCGGTGCCAGATGCAGATAGGTGAATAATATCTGCCCTTCGCGCAATTGCTGGCGTTCCCCCGCCTGTGGTTCCTTGACCTTGACCTTGACCACAAGTTCTGCGCGGGCAAAAATTTCTTCCGCCGTATCCACAACATCTGCACCGATTGCGCGGTAGGCGTCATCTTCAAACCCTGCACCCTGTCCGGCACCTGTTTCAACGACAACCTGATGGCCATGGGCAATGGCTTCTTGTGCGGCAACAGGTGTCAGCCCGACACGGTATTCCTGTGGCTTGATTTCCCTGGGGCAACCAATAAGCATTTTGAACCTCCCTATATTTATAGTTCGCACAATATCGCCCTTGCGGGGTGAATTCTTGACAATTCCGCGGATTGGGCGGTAAATCGCAAAAGATTTTTGCGTAAACTACTTCATTTCCGGCAAAGGATTGCGCTGCGATGCAGCTAGATGACACAGATCGCCGTATTTTGCGGGTCTTGCAAAAACAGGGGCGCGTCACAAATGCCGAACTGGCCGAACTGGTCAACCTGTCGCCGTCGGCCTGTCACCGACGGGTTCAGCGGCTGGAAGCTGACGGGATTATTGCAGATTATGTCGCCCTGCTGGACCGCAGACGCATAGGCCGCGCGACAGTCGTGTTTGTGGAAATCAAACTGTCGGGCCAAAGCGAAGAGATCCTTGACGCGTTCGAGCGAGAGGTCGCGCGCGTGCCCGATGTGCTGGAATGCCACCTGATGGCCGGCACGGCCGATTACCTGCTGAAGGTCATTGCAGCAGACAGCGATGATTTCGCGCGCATTCACCGCCGCTACCTTAGCCGGTTGCCCGGCGTTGTGCAGATGCAATCATCATTTGCATTGCGCAACGTGGTCCAGACAACCGCCATAGATATTTAAAGAACGTCCCGCGTTACTTCGCCTTCAACGTATCGCGGATTTCGATCAGCAGTTCTTCGGCGGTCGGGCCTTTGGGGGCTTGGGCGGCCGGTGCTTCTTCTTTCTTGTTGATGGAACTGATCCTGTTGATGGTCCTGACCAGCAGGAACACAACCCATGCAATGATCAGGAACTTGATGATCGCGTTGATGAAATTGCCGATCATGAACTGGGCCTCGCCCAGACCGAAGCTGACCTCGCTGAAATCAACGCCGCCCACAAAAACACCGATAAGCGGGTTCACAAGATCATCCACCAACGATGTCACGATCGCGGTGAATGCTGCACCAATAATGATACCAACGGCCATATCCATGACATTTCCGCGTGTGATAAAGGTCTTGAACTCTTTAAACATGGGCTTTCTCCTGATTATCCATGATTAAATATTATGCACCGCCGACCCCCGCACTGAAAAGCGCAAATTAACCCTGTCGGGGCATAACAGGGCGTCCTGGCCACACCGCATATGCCCCTGAATGCCGCCATTTCCGCTGACAAATGCGTTTTAGCCGCGACGGATATTGCGAGGGCGCGCGTTCTGTGGCAATGACATCTTACGCAAACCAAACTGGAAAGTTCAGTAGATGCCGGATTATGCAACTCGTCGCACCATGATGGTTGATACGCAAGTGCGCCCGTCGGATGTAACCAAATTCACGATCATTGGCGCAATGCTGCGCATCCCGCGCGAAGTGTTTGTGCCCGATGCGCTGCGCGAAGCGGCCTATGTGGGTGAAAACATTACGCTTGGCGACAATCGCGTGCTGCTTGATCCGCGCACCTTGTCCAAAATGCTGGACATGCTGGACGTGAACCGGACTGAACTGGTGCTCGATATCGGGTGCGGGACAGGATATTCCGCTGCAATTCTGGCGCAGTTGGCACAGGCCGTAGTCGCGGTCGAGGAAGATGACGCGCTTGCGCAGGATGCGGAAACCGCACTGGCCCATGTCGGCGCAGAAGCCGTGATCGTGCACAAAGGCCCCCTGACCGAAGGTGCGCCCGATCACGCCCCCTATGATGCCATGATCGTGCAAGGCGGGGTGTCGGAATTTCCCGCCGCGCTGACCCGGCAATTGCGTGAAGGGGGCCGTGTGGTCTGTCTGTTCATGCAGGGGCAATTGGGGGTTGTCCGCCTTGGTGTGCGGCAGGGCGACCAGATTGCATGGCGGGATGTGTTCAATGCCGCCGCGCCCGTTTTGCCGGGCTTTGAAAAACAGGAAGCGTTCACTTTCTGACCGGATCGGGCGGCGCTGAATTCGCCCGGTCACCATAATCGAGCAACGCTTGAAAGGGCAGAAATGTTCAGAACTACACTCGCCGCGTTCACCATTGCGTGCAGCACAGCACTTGCAGGCCTGCCTGTCGCTGCGCAATCGCTGGCAGATACCTTCATCAACGCCTATCAGAATTCCGACCTGCTGGAACAGAACCGCGCGGTTCTGCGCGCCGCAGACGAAGATGTGGCACTTGCGATTGCGTCCTTGCGGCCGGTGCTGAACTTTGTCGCCCAGACGCGTGGAGAGCGGCGCATTACCGGCGCGCTGGAGCAAGAAACCCTAAGCGCATCCGTCAGCCTGTCGGCGGAAATTACCCTGATCGATTTCGGGCGCGGCGCGCTGGCGCGGCAATCTGCCGAAGCGCTGGTCATGGGAACACGGCAGGCGTTGCTGAATGTGGAACAACAGGTGCTTCTGGATGCCGTGCGCGCCTTCATGGATGTGCGCAGCGCCGTGGAAACCGTGACCCTGCGCCAGACCACCATGCGCCTGACGCAGCAGGAACTGAATGCGGCACAGGAACGTTTTGAACTGGGCGAGATTACGCGCACTGATGTGTCACTGGCCGAAGCCCGCCTTGCCGCCGCCCGCAGCCAGCTTGCCGCCGCCGAAGGCGATCTGGCCGTCGCGCGCGAAGAATACAAACTGGCCACGGGGCGTCACCCCGGCCAGTTGCGCCAACCCCCTGCGCTGCCCACATTGCCATCATCGCTACAGGCCGCGCAGGATATTGCCCGCAACACCCACCCATCTGTGAAACAGGCCCAGTTTGAAGCGACCGCTGCCGAATTGAACGCCGAACGCGCCGCTGCACAACGCCACGGCAGCGTGACAGCCGATGCCAGCATCGGGGTCACATCGGATTTGCTGAACAGCGGGCCAAGCACGCGATCAGCCTCGGCGGGGGTGCGGTATGCGCGCCCGATCTATCAGGGCGGCGCCATCAGCGCGCAGCACCGTCAGGCCCTGGCGCGGCGGGATGCGGCGCGGTCAGGCATGCACCGCAGCGTGGCGCAGGTCATTCAGAATGTGGCTGTGCAATGGGCCAATCTGGATGTTGCCCGCGCCCGCATTGCAGCCAGCCAGCAACAGGTGCGCGCAGCACAAAACGCATTTGAAGGAACCCGCGAAGAAGCCCGCCTTGGCGCACGCACAACGCTGGACGTTCTGAACGCGGAAAACGACCTGATGGATGCGCGCACAGTCCTGTTGCAATCACAGGCCGGTGTGCAGGTGGCAAGCTACGGGTTGATGGCGGCAATGGGTTTGCTGACAGTTGATCATTTGCGTCTGGGCATTCCGACCTATGACCCCGAAGCCTACTATAACGCCGTGCGCAACGCGCCCGTCACATCGCAACAAGGCGAGGCGCTGGACCGTGTTTTGCGGGCCATCGGGCGGGAATAAACACCGCCCCGACACCCCAGGCACAAGCTGTTGTGACTTGTCACCAGCGGCATAAGGGTCATGTTTTGCACATATGAAGCAAGACATGAGGAATGATATGCCGATATCAAAACGCCGGATCGCAGCCGTTTGCGCCGTCACCGCGACCCTGTCCATACCCGCGAATGCCCAGCCCGCATTCGATCTGGAAACCGTAGCCACCGGCCTGAACAGTCCGTGGGCCATGGCCTTCTTGCCCGACAGCGGCGACATGATCATCACCAAGCGCGGTGGTGACATTGTGTTGCTGGACCACAATAGCGGCGAGATGCAGCCCGTCAGCGGCGCGCCGGATGTTGACACGCGCGGTCAGGGCGGGTTGCTGGACATCGCGCCCGCCCCCGATTTTGCGCAATCGGGGCTGGTTTACATGACATGGGCCGGACGCGTGGGCGGCCAGAATTCAACAACCCATCTGGGGCGCGCGCGTCTGGACCGCGATGAAAGCGCGCTGGTCGATCTTGAAGTGCTGCACAGCGTCAGCCCCGCCATTGATTCTGGTGCGCATTTCGGGTCGCGCATCGTGTTTTCTGACGGGTATGTCTTTGCCGGTTTCGGGGATCGCGGGTCCAAGGAATTCGGGCCGGACCATATTTCGCAAGACCTGTCGAGCGAGAATGGCGCCGTTATCCGCCTGACGATGGATGGCGACATTCCCGCCGACAACCCCTTTGTCGATGACGAAGGGGCGGCGGGGGCAATCTGGTCTTATGGCCACCGCAATATTCAGGCCATGACCCTGCACCCTGACACCGGCGACATCTGGCTGGCCGAACATGGCGAAGCGGGCGGCGATGAGGTCAACATCGTTGAACGCGGCGGCAATTACGGCTGGCCGCTGGCAGCCAATGGCGTGACCTATCGCGGGGGCGAACGGTTTGCCGAACCGCATCAGGACGGCGACGGGTTCATTGCCCCCGCCTATGTCTGGCCCGCAGGGCGCGATGACCACTTTCCGCCATCAGGCATGACCTTCTATACAGGCGATGCCTTTCCCGACTGGCAGGGGCATTTGCTGATTGGCAACCTGTTTCACCAGTATCTGGGGCTGTTCACCGAAGACGACGGCACGCTGGAGCCGGTGGCCCGCCTGCTGGATGGCGAGGGGCACCGCATTCGCGATGTCGCGGTCGACCCGCAGGACGGGACCATCTATGTGCTGGCCGATGGTGACAATGTGCCATTGATGCGGATTGTTCCGGCACCCTGACCGAAACACGGGCAAATTTGCCAATTCTTCGGGAATTCAGGAAGCTCTGTCAGTGAAAACGGTGCTGGCATGGCCCATTGCGGCCATGCTACGCGTGAATAACCCTTCCCGACGGAGCACCACCATGACCGCAGATGCCACGCGCCCGCCATCGCCGCGCTACTATGTGCCCACCGGCGGGCTGCCGCCGCAATCGCAACTGACGACAGACCGCGCAATGTTTACCGAAGCCTTTGCCATTATCCCCAAAGGCACGCTTTCGGACATTGTGACCAGTTCCCTGCCGTTCTGGACAGGTGCGCGGTTCTGGGTTCTGGCCAGACCGCTTAGCGGATTTGCCGAAACATTCTCGCAATACATCGTTGAACTGGCCCCTGATGGCGGCAGCGACCGCCCCGAAACCGACCCGCAGGCCGAAGGCGCGCTGTTTGTCGTTGAAGGGGGGCTGAGTGTCCGCATTGGCGGGGAAACCCATACGCTTGGCGCTGGCGGGTTCGCGTTTGTGCCCGCAGGCAGTGACTGGACCCTGCGCAATGACAGCGGCGGCAAAACCGTGTTCCACTGGATTCGCAAACGCTATCAGGCACTGGACGGGCTGGACCATCCCGAACCGTTTGTCGCGCAGGAACAGGACATCCCCCCGGCCCCCATGCCGGACACTAATGGTGCATGGGCCACAACGCGGTTCATGGACCCCGCAGATATGCGCCATGATATGCATGTGACCATCGTGACCTTGCAGCCGGGCGCAAGCATTCCGTTTGATGAAACCCATGTCATGGAACACGGGCTGTATGTGTTGCAGGGCAAGGGCGTCTACCATCTGAACCAGCAATGGGTCGAGGTGGAAGCAGGGGATTTCATGTGGCTGCGCGCGTTCTGCCCACAAGCCTGCTATGCGGGCGGCCCCGTGCCGTTTCGCTACCTGTTATACAAGGACGTGAACCGACACGCCATCCTGCCCTGACCTGTCGCCCTTCATGCAGAACGTGGCCGGATCTGGTTGAACCCTCCGGTTGGGTGATGTTGGCCTTTTGCTGCCGTTGAGGCCATGGACAAAGCCCGCGCCAGCGGTGGGCCGGGGTATGCCGATCCGGCGTTGGTGAAGCTCACTTTATGCACGCTGCATATTCCTGTGTTCCAAGGCTTGGCGTATCAGCAGAGTAATCGGCAGGCCGCGGGACGGCCCACCGATGGCGCGGCGGGCTTCGCCCTTTGCTCCGCGCCTTGGGAAACTCCAACTTCCGCTTCAGGCCAGGCTTAACCAGCCTTGCAGTTCCATCCGACATGACACAGCTTTTGCACGATGCGCTACTCCTCCTCTGTCGGCGCGTCTGGCAGCGGGGCAATATCGTCGGCCATTGTTTGCATGGGCATATCATCAGCGATGGCGAAATCGGGCGTGTCCGCATCCGGGTCTTGGCCTGTATCAATCCCGTCCATGCCAACAGGACAGACAGGCAGAATGCGGGCTGCGGACACAGGCAGGGTAAAGGGCGCATCGTAATCGTCTGTCATGTCACCGGGCTGGCTGGTCAGGCGCACGGCACGCTGGCCACGCGCCTGCCCCAGTCGGGCCTTGGCGATCACCTGCCCTTTCAGCGTTTCAAGTGACAGCGCTTCCAACGCGCTTTCGGGCAGGCACAGCACATCGCCGCGCTTCAGGGTCGATACTGCCGATAGCTTCATCTGCATCCGGCACAAAATGGCATCAAGCTGCACTTCAGCCGCACAAACCGTCGCTTCCAGTCGCGCGGCCCATTGTGCTTTTTCGGTGGTTTCATGTTCCGCGCCCGCCAGTTCCTGCGCGAACGCCCTGTCGGGCAAAACAAGATACAGATCCCCTGCGCGCGGGCCGTGGCCGAATTGCACGCGCAGCCGAAGTATCTGATAGGGCACATCTTCCAGCAAAACACCAAGCGGGCGCGGATCATCCAGAAATGACCCGTAGACATAGCCCGCAAACTGGCTTTCCCGCGCCCCTGTCCCTGCCAGCCGTCGGGCAATCTGCTGGAACAAGGTATCGATCAACGGGGCCAGCAGGGCCGCATCGGTGCGCGTCGGCTTGCGCGGGTTGGGCGCTGTATCTGCGACGCGTGCGGTTGTGACGGCTTCGACCAGCCCGGCCATCATACTGTGACACATCACCGCCAGCCCGATTCTGTCCTGCCCCCCTTCCAGCAGGGACAGGAACATGCCCGGTTCGGCAATTTCCACAACTTCCGCCAGACTGGCGGGATACATCTTCACCGAGTTTACGGTTGCATCCAGCCCGCGACATGTCTGCGCCATGCGCCCGAAGGCCACACGAATCGCCCCGTCAAAGGCCGAGTTCTCGGCACCGGCGGCGGCACGCGTCCGTCCGGCCATCCGTTCCAAAGGATTTTGCCGATCCGTCTGGTTGTTCTGTTCCGCTTCTGCCTGATCCATCGTGCACTGTCACCCGTTTGCCGTTTATCATTGGGGCAAAAAGGTTAGCAAACTCTGAAACGCAGTGCTGTTTCGGGCAGTTTTTGCCGATGCACGGGGCAAATCACCGCGCGTCAGACCTGACAGGCGGGCAGGCTGCGTGTGAAACCGGCAATGTCATTGCGTTTGCTGGCGTTGCGCAGTGGCGGCCAGTCCTTGGCCACACCGCCCCAGTTTCCGGGGCCACCGACGACAACCTGATCGCGTTCCACCGCTTGTGCGGCGATGCGCGACGCGCAGCGCAAATTCGTCTCGCCGTCATAAAGCCCGTTGGGATGGCTAAGGTCACAGCCGTAATGGCGCGCTGACGTGGGCCAGATTTGCAGCAAACCGCGATACCGGCCACCGGCACCCGCCGCTTCGGGGCGCCATGTGCTTTCGTATCCGGCCAGACCGGAAAAAAGCGCGGTCCAGAATGCCTTGCGCCCTTCGTCATCGGCGGCTTCATATCCGGGGCAGAAATTGTCGATGTC
This sequence comes from Roseinatronobacter sp. S2, assembly GCF_029581395.1. GTDB lineage: Bacteria > Pseudomonadota > Alphaproteobacteria > Rhodobacterales > Rhodobacteraceae > Roseinatronobacter. Next base: position 61,846 of record NZ_CP121113.1, read on the forward strand.
TTCTGGCACTGTCTCGACCAATGCGCGCCCTTCATGATCCAGGGCTTCGAACTGGGCGGTGGTCCACAATGTTGCTTCGGGGCGGTGGTCCCAGCGGGTTACGATTTCAGGGCCTTCATTTTGGTCAGTAGCCTGAACCATACATCCCCCCAGAAGTGTTACCAACACAGCAACAGCCGACAGGCGAAAAGGCAAAATGCAAGTCATCAGATTTCCGAATATGGCGCAGCACCGAAATGCGCTGCAACGCGGCACTCCGTGATTCGGCCCTGAAACACAATTCACGCGCCTGAGAGTATGCCAAAATCGGCGAAACCCCGCCCAATTCGTGCCCCTTGCTGCGCAGCCGCCCTGCCGCTAGAAGGCAGAAACAGGACAGCCACAGGAAAATGCGCCAATGCTTGATCTGACCTATGAAGCACCCGAAGTCAAAACCCTATCCGGCGCGACCGGAGAATGGGAACTGGTGATCGGCATGGAAATTCATGCGCAGGTGGCCAGCCAGTCCAAACTGTTTTCCGGGGCCTCGACCAAATTCGGGGCGGAACCCAATTCGAACGTTGCCTTTGTGGATGCGGCCATGCCCGGCATGTTGCCGGTTGTGAATGAATTCTGCATCGCGCAGGCTGCGCGCACAGGGTTGGGGCTGAAGGCGCAGATCAACCTGCGTTCAGCCTTTGACCGCAAGAACTACTTTTACCCCGATCTTCCGCAGGGCTACCAGATCAGCCAGCTGTATCACCCGCTTGTCGGCGAGGGCGAAGTTCTGGTGGAAATGGGGCCGGGTATTGCGCGACTGGTGCGGATAGAACGTATCCATGTGGAACAGGACGCGGGCAAATCCATCCATGACATGGACCCGAACATGAGTTTCGTGGACCTGAACCGCACGGGCGTCGCGCTGATGGAAATCGTTAGCCGCCCCGATATTCGCGGGCCGGAAGAAGCCGCCGCCTATGTCACCAAGCTGCGCCAGATCCTGCGGTATTTGGGCACTTGCGATGGCAATATGCAAAACGGCAACCTGCGCGCCGATGTGAACGTGTCCGTCTGTCGCCCCGGCCAGTATGAGAAATATCAGGCCACGCAGGATTTCGGCCATCTGGGCACGCGCTGCGAAATCAAGAACATGAATTCCATGCGCTTCATTCAGGCCGCGATTGATTATGAGGCCCGCCGCCAGATCGCCATTCTGGAAGATGGCGGCAGTGTGGTGCAGGAAACGCGTCTGTATGACCCGGACAAGGGTGAAACACGATCCATGCGGTCCAAGGAAGAAGCGCATGATTACCGCTATTTCCCCTGCCCCGACCTGCTGCCGCTGGAAATTGAACAGGCGTGGGTCGATGATATTGCAGCCACCCTGCCGGAATTGCCCGATGACAAGAAAGCGCGCTTCATGCGCGATTTCGGGCTGACCGATTATGATGCAAGCGTCCTGACCGCCGATGTGACCAATGCCGCGTTTTTCGAGGCCGTGGCCGATACCGCCGGTGATGGCAAGCTGTCCGCAAACTGGGTCATCAATGAATTGTTCGGCCGCCTGAAGAAAGAAGGGCATGACATCAGTGCAAGCCCTGTGTCCGCCGATCAACTGGCGGGAATCATCAAGCTGATCAAATCGGGCGACATTTCGGGCAAGATCGCCAAGGATGTGTTCGAGATCGTCTATACCGAAGGCGGCGATCCTGCGCAGATCGTGGAGGACCGCGGGCTGAAGCAGGTGACAGACACTGGCGCGATTGAAAAAGCCGTGGATGACATCATCGCGTCCAACCCCGCGCAGGTGGAAAAGGCCAAACAGAACCCCAAACTGGCAGGCTGGTTCGTCGGACAGGTCATGAAAGCCACGGGCGGCAAGGCCAACCCCCAAGCCGTGAACGAGATTGTCACCGCCAAACTGGGGCTGTAGCAGCTTGCACGGAACTTCCGCGTGACCGCGGCGGCAATACTGCCGCGGCACGCGAAGCGTTGCAAAAAAACACAGCTTTTCAGCGGTGCAAGCGAATTAATTGTTTGGAATGTATTTTTAGCGTATGCAGATACGTCCTTCGGCGGGATTTTGCCCGTTGATGTGGCGGAGCAGTCCCAAGCGCAAAATAATAATAGCGCCCCAAAAGTCGAGATTTGTATCATGAACCTGATCAGAACAGCGCTTGTCGCAATTGCCCTGTTGTCCCAGCCTGCATTTGCAGAAAGCCCGCGCATTTTTGGCAGTATCGGCAGCCAGCTCTCCGTCGGTTCGACCGAAGGGCAGGTGCGCTATATCGGCGATCCGTATATCTGGGGCCTGCAACCCGTGGTCGGCCTGTCGGCGGCGGCCAACAGTTCGGGCTATATTGGTGTCGGTGCCGCATATACGTTGCGGTCACAACAAGGCGGCCTGTTCGCACGCCTGACGGGTCTGGCCGGCGTCCAGAAACGCGGGAATGGGCGTGATGTGGGCGGCCCGGTCCAGTTTCGGACATCTCTGGATGTGGGCTACAAGACAGCGACTGGCCTGGAATTCGGGATCGGGGCGGACCACCGTTCCAGCGCAGGCATTTACAAGCCGAATCCGGGCCTGAATACCGCATATCTGTTCACGACTGTGCCATTGCGCTGATCCGGCGGGACCACGATGTTGCACCTTCCGACAGTCTGACATAGACGCAGCGGATAAAATGTGCCCCTTGGTGGTGTGATAAGGACAGGAATGCCATGCAGTCTTATGAATACCTCGCTGTGCCCGCGCCCGTGAAGGGGCAGAAGATCAAAGGGTTGAAAACACCCGGCGAACGCTACGCGCACCAGTTGACAGTGCTGCTGAATGACCTTGCCCGCGAAGGGTGGGAATACTGGCGCGCGGATTGCCTGCCCAGCGAGGAACGCAAGGGTCTGACAGGAACCTTAACCGTTCACAACAACATGCTGATCTTCCGCAGACCCAGCGCAGAAACGCTGGCAGAACACCCCCAGATAACAGAGCCGCGCGCCGCCGCACCGATGGAACCAGTGCTGAACACACAAACCGGCCCGCGCCCGATACATGAATCGCGGCGCGAACCGCAGTTTCGGGATGCAGCCCCGCGCCCCGAATCTGGCGAGACGCCGGAACGCTGATCAGGCCCCAATATCCAGCGATAATGCGTGAATGCGGTTGACCAGTTCCGCCCCCAGCGCGGCATGAACAGCCCGATGACGCGCGACACGCGACTGGTCGCGAAACCCCTCGGCGCGGATCATGACGTTGAAATGCGTCTGCCCGCCTTCACGCCAACCGGCATGACCGCGATGGCTTTCGCTGTCATCAACGACCTGTAACTGCGCTGGATTGAACGCGGCTTGCAGTTTTGCCTCGATTTGATCACGAATATGCATGGTTTCTCGCTGCCCTCTTCTAACCTGACGAAAATATAACTAAGCTGCTGCCTCCGAGTCGGAAAGGCCCGCACTACGTTTTCATTGCTATACAGCACCACCGACACCAAACACAGGCAACAGCAGGTTTAGGCATGGATCGCAAATCCCCTTTTGATTTTGACATTCGCGCGTCCAGCGACAAGAAAAAGCGCACTCGCGGACGGCGCGGCATGTCAGGGGCATGGGAAACCTCTGTCCGGCAGTGCGAGCATCCGGGCTGCGAGGAATCTGGGCAATATCGTTGCCCGAAATCACCCGACCAGTTGAACGAGTATCTTTGGTTTTGCAAAGACCATGCACGCGAATACAATCTGAAGTGGAACTACTTCGATGGTCAGACCGAATCCGAGATGATGGACGCCATGGAACGCGACCGCGTCTGGGGGCGGGCGACACAACCGTTGGGCAGCAAGGATGAACGCCTTGCATGGCAACGCCTTGGCATCGAAGATCCGCATCAGGTGCTGGGTGACAACGCAACCCGAAACCCCGGCAGGGCGACCAGTGGTGCCGCATCGCGCAAACTGCCGCCGACCGAACGCCGCGCATTGGAAATTCTGGATGCCCGCGACACATGGACACGCCCGGAGATTCGCAAGCAATACAAAAACCTTGTGAAAGACCTGCACCCTGATCGCAATGCAGGCGCCCGAAGCGATGAAGACCGCCTGCAAGAAGTGGTCTGGGCGTGGGACCAGATCAAGGAAAGCCGCAATTTCCGCGATTGATGGCGTGTTGTTGCGCGCACGGGTTTGCGCCTTGTCAGATGCGCGTCAGCGCGATGGCCGTTCAACAGGCGTGGCAATGGTGGCGCGAATGGTGGCACCATGCTTTCTGGCCAGTTGCCAGATCGCGAAAAGCGGGGCTGTGGTGCGGCGCGCGGGCGCGGTACAAGCCGCATCCAGACCATCAAAAACACCTTCAAGCTGGCGTATTGTGCGCAAGTCGTTGACGATATCGTTCGCCATGATCCGGCCCGATGAACCCGCGCGATTGCCCTTGTCACGTTCCTGCATTGATATTCCTTTCACTTCAGGGACAGTTCCCGTGATTCCAGCATGCAGCAAGAAGCTTGTGATTTGGTTATTGCCGCGAATCTTGTCAGTCTGATGAAATTTTCATGGATTATCGGCTTTTCCCTCTTGCGGCGGGAAACGATAGTTTGTAAGTCGCGCATACCGAAAACGGGGCGGGCGTAGCTCAGGGGTAGAGCATAACCTTGCCAAGGTTAGGGTCGTGAGTTCGAATCTCATCGCCCGCTCCAATTTCGAAAACAGGCGGCCTTCGGGCCGCCTTTTTCGTTTTATGCCCAATTCCGTAGCACTATCGTTGCATGACCGAGTCTTGCCTTGCCGCAACCGGCCACAAGGGAAGGTCAAGATATTTTTCCACCTGCCGCCGCAAATATTTCCGTTGACGAAGCCCCCTACTATACGTCAAGTTGTGCATATCGCCGCAAGACCTACCACATGTAGTAAGAACAAGCTGCAAAGGTGGGCAATGAGGCAGGGATATAGGAAAAGTGGATAAACATGTCACCGGATGAATATGCCGGTGAAGAACGTGTTTCATATCGCTGCCTGCGTCACTGACCGTTGAAATTGCGGCACTTTCAAACGGGGTTTCCCCGAAAAACCTTGAAGCGATATAAGGGACGTCAGGCAGATGATCATCGAGCGGCATTTTACCAACGCAGGACAAGACGCATACGCAGCCCTGGAATTCACCACGACAGTGTCGGAAATCCGGAACCCGGACGGAACTGTGGTGTTTTACAACGGCGCAGTAGAAGTGCCGCGCAACTGGTCACAAGTCGCATCTGATGTGATTGCACAGAAATATTTTCGCAAGGCAGGCGTTCCTGCACGGCTGAAGCGCGTGGCCGAAAAGGGCGTGCCGGAATTCCTGTGGCGCTCGGTCGCGGATGAAAAAGCGCTGGCGGACCTGCCCGAAGACGAACGCTATATCGGCGAGACATCGGCGAAACAGGTCTTTGACCGGCTGGCCGGTGCATGGGCCTATTGGGGCTGGAAGGGCGGTTATTTCAAAACCGAATCCGACGCGAGTGCCTATTTCGACGAGATGCGCTTTATGCTGGCCGCGCAGATGGCCGCACCAAACAGCCCGCAATGGTTTAACACCGGCCTGCATTGGGCTTATGGCATTGACGGTCCCAGCCAGGGGCATTTTTACGTCGACCCCTTCACCCACAAGCTGGTGAAATCGAAATCAAGCTATGAACACCCCCAGCCGCATGCCTGTTTCATCCAAAGTGTCAGCGATGATCTGGTGAATGAAGGCGGGATCATGGATCTTTGGGTGCGTGAAGCGCGCCTGTTCAAATATGGTTCCGGCACGGGAACCAACTTCAGCTCGTTGCGTGGTGAAGGCGAGAAACTGTCGGGCGGCGGTAAATCCTCTGGGTTGATGGGTTTCCTGAAAATCGGTGATCGCGCTGCTGGCGCGATCAAGTCGGGCGGGACCACGCGCCGCGCGGCCAAGATGGTGATCTGCGATATGGACCATCCCGATATCGAGGAATTCATCAACTGGAAGGTGATCGAAGAACAAAAGGTCGCCTCTCTTGTTGCCGGTTCCAAATTGCACGAAGCGCGTCTGAATGAAATTTTCGGCGCAATCCGTGCTTGGGACGGCAGCACAGAGGATGCCGTCGACCCAGGCAAGAACCCTGCGCTGAAGGCGGCAATCAAAACCGCCAAGAACCGCATGATCCCCGAAACCTATGTGGGCCGCGTGCTGCAATATGCGCGTCAGGGCTATGGCAGCATCGAATTCCCGACCTATGACACCGATTGGGATTCGGAAGCCTATGTCACCGTGTCGGGCCAGAACTCGAACAATTCCGTTCGCGTGACCGATGCGTTCTTGCAGGCCGTCAAGGATGATGCCGATTGGGCATTGCTGCGCCGCACCGATGGCAAGGTTGCCAAGACCATCAAGGCACGCGACCTGTGGGACCAAGTGGGCCATGCGGCATGGGCCTGTGCCGATCCGGGCATCCAGTTTCACGACACGGTAAACGCGTGGCACACCTGCCCTGCCGATGGCGCGATCCGCGGGTCGAACCCGTGCTCGGAATACATGTTCCTGGATGACACCGCCTGCAACCTTGCGTCGATGAACCTGCTGAAATTCTATGACAGCAAAACGTTCAACGCCGAAGGCTATATGCACGCTACACGCCTTTGGACAATTACGCTGGAAATCAGCGTGATGATGGCGCAATTCCCGTCCAAGGAAATTGCACAGCGATCCTATGAATTCCGCACGCTGGGTCTGGGCTATGCCAATATCGGCGGGTTGCTGATGAATATGGGCTTTGGCTATGATTCCGCCGAAGGCCGCGCATTATGCGGCGCGCTGACCGCGCTGATGACAGGCGTTGCTTACGCGACATCTGCGGAAATGGCGTCGGAACTGGGCGCGTTCCCCGGCTACAAGAAAAACGCAGATCACATGCTGCGCGTGATCCGCAACCACCGCCGCGCCGCCTATGGCAATGAAAGCTATGAAGCGGTGAATGTGGCCCCTGTTACCCTTGATGCGGCAAACTGCCCCGATGTGCGTCTGGTCGATCTGGCCCGTGCCGCATGGGACGAAGCCCTGACACTGGGCGAGGCGCATGGCTACCGCAACGCACAATCCACAGTGATTGCGCCCACCGGCACAATCGGGCTGGTCATGGATTGCGACACCACCGGCATTGAACCTGATTTCGCGCTGGTCAAATTCAAGAAGCTGGCCGGTGGCGGGTATTTCAAGATCATCAACCAGTCAGTGCCGGCCGCCCTGCGCAAACTGGGCTACCGCGAATCGGAAATCGCGGAAGTCATCGCCTATGCGGTGGGCCATGGCAGCCTTGGTCAGGCACCGGGCATCAACCATACCAGCCTGATCGGCCACGGCTTTGGCGAGGCAGAGATCACCAAGATCGAAAAAGCCCTGCCTTCGGCATTCGACATCCGGTTCGTGTTCAACCAATGGACGCTGGGCGAGGCATTCTGCCGCGAAACGCTGGGCATTCCGGCAACAGAGCTGAACAACCCCGGCTTTGACCTGCTGCGCCATCTGGGCTTTACCAAGGCGCAGATTGACGCCGCCAATGACCATGTCTGCGGCACCATGACACTGGAAGGCGCGCCCTACCTGAAGGACGAACATATTTCGATCTTCGATTGCGCGAACCCGTGTGGCAAGAAAGGCAAGCGCTTCTTGTCGGTGGACAGCCATATCTACATGATGGCGGCTGCACAGTCGTTCATCTCGGGGGCGATTTCCAAAACCATCAACATGCCCAACACGGCCACGATCGAGGAAACGCTGGCGGCCTATGAACTTAGCTGGTCGCTGGGCATCAAGGCAAATGCGCTGTATCGCGACGGGTCCAAACTGTCGCAGCCGCTGGCGGCAGCCCTGATCGATGATGATGAAGAGGCCGAGGAAATTCTGGCAAGCGGATCAACGCAGGAAAAAGCGCAGGTTCTGGCCGAAAAAATTGTCGAGAAGATCATCATCAAGGAAGTCATCCGCCGCGACCGCCAGAAACTGCCGGAACGCCGCAAGGGCTACACCCAGAAGGCCGTTGTCGGTGGTCACAAGGTCTACCTGCGCACAGGCGAATATACCGATGGCAAACTGGGCGAGATTTTCATCGACATGCACAAGGAAGGTGCGGGTTTCCGCGCGATGATGAACAATTTTGCCATCGCCGTGTCGGTGGGTCTGCAATATGGTGTGCCGCTGGAAGAATTTGTCGATGCCTTCACCTTCACCCGCTTTGAACCGGCAGGCATGGTGCAGGGCAATGACAGCATCAAGAACGCGACATCAATTCTTGACTATATCTTCCGTGAACTGGCCGTCAGCTATCTGGACCGCACCGATCTGGCCCATGTCAAACCCACAGGCACCAGCTTCGATGATCTGGGCGGGGGCGAGCATGAAGGCATTCGCAACGTTAGCGAACTGTCCGACGATGCGGCGTCGCGGTCGCTGGAAGTGCTGCGCCAGATCAGCTCTACCGGATATCTGCGCAAGCGCCTGCCACAGGAACTGACGGTGTTGCAGGGCGGGCAATCCACAACGGCCTATGCCACGGATGGCACCGCCGCCGTGTCCATGGAAACCAGCAAGTCGGAAACCCTGACTGTCGCCACAATGGACCCCCGCGCCAAAGCCCGCATTCAGGGCTATGAAGGCGACCCCTGCGGCGAATGCGGCAACTACACATTGGTGCGCAACGGGACCTGCATGAAGTGCAACACCTGCGGCGGGACCAGCGGGTGTAGCTAATGACCCAGGTTGTGTCACTTGTTGTCAGCCTTCGGAATTTCTTGCGAATTTTCGAAATGCCGTCAAAAAGCGAAACAAACGGGAATGTGGCTTCCTCTCTGAACGATCCGTTACCTGATTTGATTTCAGAGAGTTGGCCGGGGTCGCGTTAGGCACAGAAGCGCTTTGAGCGGGCCAGAACACAGCAAGAAGATGGTCGGGCGGGGGAAACTCCGTCCGATTTTCCGTTCTGGGGCCGCTGCCAGAATTCGGAAGTTCATACGGGCGGAAACTCCGTCAGCGTATCCGGTATTGCGGCCACCGTGTTCATGGGTTGAGAAACAGGCCGTGCCGGCACAGACCCTGAACACACGCCCAAGAATGCGCCGGTTCACGGCCATGTGCGCTTGCTGATGGATGTCTAGCTGTCACGCGCGGTTATTGCCGCACCATCGGCCAACGTGCTGCTGGGGTAAAGGACCACCCGCGCGCCTTCGGCCAACCCGTCCAGAACCTCTGCATGGCTGTTCGCTTGTCGCCCAATCCGCAAGGGCCGCAAGTGCGCACGGCCTGCTTCCTCGACAAAAACAGCCCATCCGGTGCCATGACGGAACAGCGCGGCCTGCGGGACTTGCAGCACGGCTTCTTCGTGCCACAATATCAGGCGGGCATGAACGCGAAAGCCCTCGCCCAGACCGGGGCGGTCTTCGGGTGGGGTCAGAAGGTCAAGCCGCAGACGCACGCGCTGTTCCTCGATTCCCAATGCAGAGACGCGGGTGAAGGCCGCAGGCTCTATCCGGCGCAGGCGGGCTTCCAGTTCCCCCTCGCCGCCCCAGCGTTCGATTATGGCCCGTGCCTGGGGTGGCACGCGCACTGCATCGGCGGATAGCAGGTCCAGTTCAACCTCCATCTCGTCCAGATTGCCGATGGTCAGAAGGGGGGCGCCTGCCTGAACCAGCCGCGCGCTGCGGTCGCTGACCGCCAGCACAATTCCGGTCTGCGGCGCAAGAATGCGCTGGCAACATTCGCCCGGCCCGGCGGAAGGGTCGAACAGCGCCTGTGGTCCCATCAACTGGGCCTGTGCGCGGTCCAGTGTGGCGCGGTTCAGGTCCAGCTGGGACTCTGCCGCCGCCCGCGCCTGTTCCGCCGCTTGATAGGTCGCCTCGATGTCTTCCAGCATGCGCTGGGCAATCGTGCCCCGCGCGGCCAGTGTGCGCCCGCGTTCAAGCTGGGTTGCGGCATGGGCAAGTTCGGTTTCTGCCTGACGCAGGTTTGTCTCGGCCAGTGCCACGGCGGCTTGCGCTTCGGCCACGGCGGCTTCGGCCTGCGCGCGGGCGCGCGCGTCCATCAAGGCCGGATCGGCGGGCTGGATAACCGCCACCACTGTTTCCCCTGCCCGCACGGTGTCACCCACTTCTACGGGGGAACGGGTGACAGTGCCTGTGATGGGGGCTGCGATGGCATAGGGGGCGCGCACGCGGGTCACGCCCTGCGCCTGAATCGTGCCCTGCATTGGCCCGCGGGCGACAATGGCCAGATCAACCGGTGTCGGTTGCGGCCACAGCGCCCAGACCAGCGCCCCTGCCAGTGCGGCCCCGATCAGCCCCAGTCCCAGCTTGCGCATCATGCTCATTGCGTTCTCTCCATCATTCGTGCGCCTGACGTGTCGCGTTCATTTGCATTCATGCCACCCACTCTCACCTTTTGACCAAGCATGTGGCGCTAATCCCGCGCCTTCAGTGCTGTTGCCAGATCAATCCGGTCCAGCCGCCTTCGCACCATCATCACCGACCCCAGCGCGGCCAGAAACACGGCCAGCGCGGCCAGCGCGAAAGTCCGGCGCGTAATGTGAAACGGAATCTGGAACATGTCGGTCGACATTGCGCCCACCAGCCCCAGCGCCAGCCAGTAGCCAAAGCCCCAGCCCAACGGAATGGCCAGCGCTGTCAGCAACATCATCTCGCCTACCAGAACATAGCCCACCTCTGCACGGCTGAAGCCCAGCACGCGCAGGCTGGCCAGTTCATAGCTGCGTTCCGACAACTGAATGCGGGCCGCGTTATACACCACGCCAATGGCAATCAGCACCCCGATCAGGGTGTATATGCCCACCATTGTCAGCAAGTTCTCGCTTAGCGTGGCATCAAACTGACGCCGCACCTCGGCCCAGTCCGACAGGCCCGCAACGGCGGGTGTTTCCTTGATTGCAGCGTTCAGGTCATCCATCCGGTCTGACTGCACGGACAGGTGAATCATGTTCACCTGCGGCGCGCTGTCCATCGCGTCAAACAGGGCGGCGGCGGCGATATGCGCTTCCTGCCCCATGCCCTGCGGGATAATCTCGGCCACGGGCAGGTTCAGGATGGCGCGGGGCGGGGCCATCATTTCCAGCCGCAAGACCTGACCTGCGCGAATATCCAGTGCGCGGGCCAGCATCTCTGGCAGGATCAGGCCTGATGCACCCGGTTCAACCACCCGACCGGCATCATCGACCAGCCGCGCCAGTTCTGCATCGGGGAAATGGCCCTGCAATGCTGTCAGCCTGTTGCGGTGGCCGTGAACCGCACGCACCGGCATCGCATAGGCCCCTTCGGCGTGCAGCACGCCCGGAAGGGTCAGCGCGTCCTGCACCGCCGCATCAGATTGCGCATGCGCCAGCATCAGCGTGACCTGCTGGCGATTGGCCTGCTGGAACACGCTGTCGGCCAGTCGTTCAACCGCGTCGAACATGAAATAGCTCATCACCAGCACGCCCACGGACGCCGAAACGCCAAACAGCGTAATCGCCGCCCGCCCTGGCCAGCGGATGATCGAGCGAAAGATCATCATTGTGGTCTGTCGCAGGTGTATCCGTGTCAGCACCCTGTCGGCCCAACCCCGCGCAAAACTGGGCGGCGCGGGGGGCTGCATTGCTTCGGCTGGCGGCAATTTCAGCGACGACCAGACAGCCCGCAGCCCGCCCAGACCCGCCGTCGCCATGCCAAGGATGGCAGAAATCACCAGCGCCTGCGTGCCCCAGTCGCGGATGATGAAGGGGAAGCGGAAGAAATCGCCATAAAGCCCGATCATTGCATCAGCGATCCACCAGCCGAACCCCCAACCGGCCAGCACACCGATGACACCGATCAAAAGCGCAAGTTTCAGGTAATGCCAGGCAATATCGGCGCGCCCGTAGCCCAGCGCCTTCATCACCCGATTTGCGCGCGCTCCATCGTGATCAGGCGGCCCAGCACCATGTTGACCAGAAACGCCGCAATCAGCAGGAATATCGGCGGCATGAACGCGGCCATCGCGCCAAGCTGCTGCAATTCGCCATCCAGAAACGCATGCGAAACCTGCCGGTCACGCCCATAAGCCCCTGTTCCGCCATAAGGGTCCAGAAGGTGGTCGAGGGCCGCAATCACGGCGCGTTCATCCCCGTCGCGGGCCAGACGCACGGCAATCTCGTTGACGGCGCCTGCCATGTCCATGGCTGCGGCGGCGGCCGCATCTGTCATCCAGATCAGTGCATAGCGGCGGTCATCCGGCATCATCGCGCCGGGGGGCATGGTGTAGATGAATTCGGGGCTAAGCACCCATCCTGTCACCGTCAGTTCACGCAGCTGGCCGTTCAGCACACCCCGCAACCTGCTGCCGGGGACCAATCCGTGAATTTCGGCAAAAGGTTCGGCAAGCGCCACTTCATCGGGGCGGTCGGGGTCGGGCAGGCGGCCGCGCCGCACCAGCGGCAGGTTCAGCGCCGGTCCCGCTGCGGGCAGGGACAGGATGCGCCCCGTCGCGGGTTCGGCCATACCCGCGATATCCAGCACCGCCTGAAAGCTGATACGCCCTTCGGCCTGCGCAACACCGGGGATCAGGGCTGCGGCCTGCACCACATCCGCAGGTGCGCGCGTGGCCCCTGCGAAAACATCGGCAAAGCGGTGGCGTTCATAATAGGCGGCTTGTGTCTGGATCAATGTTGATTGCGTGGCCTGCGCGCCCACAAGCACCATGATGCCGCAACCCAGCACCAGCGCGATGGCCAGCGCCTGCGCCCATATTCTGCGCAGATCGCGCAGCATCTTGCGGTCCAGCGCCCTCACCAGCTGACCTGCGCTGGCAGGACACGTTCGGCATTGGCTTCATCGCGGATGACGCGTCCATCCGCCAGCACGACAACGCGGTGCGCGATACGCTGGATGGCGGCATTATGGGTGATCAGCACAGTCGCGGTGCCCAGATCGCGGTTAACCTCGTGCAGCGCTTCCAGAACCTGAATGCCGGTCTTGCTGTCCAGCGCGCCGGTCGGTTCATCGCACAGCAGGACATCGGGGCGCTTGGCAATGGCGCGGGCGATGGCCACGCGCTGTTGCTCGCCCCCTGACATTTCAGCGGGAAAATGGTCCATCCGGTGCGCAAGGCCCACGCGGTCCAGCGCTTCTTCGGGTGTCATCGGGTTTCGGGCAATTTCGGTCACCAGTGCCACGTTTTCGCGTGCGGTCAGGCTGGGGACCAGATTGTAGAACTGAAAGACAAAGCCCACATGATCGCGCCGAAAGGCCGTCAACTGGCGGTCGCCGGCCTGCGTCAGTTCCCTGTCGCGAAAAAACACCCGCCCGCCTGACGGCAGATCCAACCCGCCCAGAATATTGACCAATGTTGACTTGCCCGAACCCGACGCGCCCAGCAGGACCACCATTTCGCCTTCGGCAAGGCGAAGGTCGACCCCGCGTAATGCCCACACCTCTACCGTGCCCGTCTTGTAGACACGGGTGACGCCTTCTGCACGGAAGACTGGCAAGGGCGAACTGTCATGCACCATAAGCCTGTTCTAGCATAGGTAGAGTTCAGCGGCATGATCGAAATCAAGATACCCCCCGGACCAGAGCGCAAGACAGCCTGGCAATGCCAACCGGCACGGGCAGGGCCGAAAACTGCGATAGCTGTCCCCGGGATTTATTGTCATGGCCCATTTTCTTGGCGTGGCATGAAGCTCTCGTCCGTTGGCCAAGCAAAAGAATAGACAAGTCAGCAACCACCTGTTTATGATTTGATCAAAAAGGGGGACGTGCATGAACACGTCAGATATGGTGATTTTCAACGCCCGCGTGTTGCCAATGGATGGGCATCAGACACCGGCAACCGCTGTGGCCTTGGCCGCGGGCCGGATTCTTGCGATTGGCGATGATGCGCATATCTTGGCTATGGCAGATGGCGCTGCGCGCGTGATCAACGCACATGGCCGCACGCTTTTGCCGGGGTTCATTGAAAGCCATCTGCACCTTTTCACCGGCGCGGGCGAGTTGGGGCATTTGCAGCTTCTTGGCATTCAGGGTTTTGACGCACTTTGCCAAGCTGTGCGCGAATATGCTGCCAAACACCCGGAATTAGCGGTTATTGTGGGGCAAGGGTGCGATTATGACGTGGTTGGCCGGTCCCTGACCCGGCATGATCTGGACGCTGTTCTGCCCGACCGCCCTGTCTGCGTGCTGGCGGCTGATCATCACACCGCATGGGCCAATACAGTTGCGCTGAAGCGCGCAGGCATCCTGGAAGGGCGCAGTCTGGGGCCGGGCAATGAAATTGTGATGGGCGATGATGGGCTGGCCACCGGCGAGCTGCGCGAATTTCAGGCCAAGGCCCCTGTACTGGCGCTGGCTGGGGCGCATCGGATCATGGCCGGGCTGGCCACTGGCAAAGACCCCGCCCCCTACCCCACCGCGCAGGAATTTGCTGCCGATTGCGGGATTATGGCGCAGGGTCTGGACTATGCAGCACGTCTTGGGCTGACAAGTCTGACGAATATGGACGGCAATCCTTATACTTTGCGCATTCTTGAGCAGTTGCGCACCGAAGGGCGGCTGACTGCGCGCGTCAAGGTGCCGTTTCACTATGCCAGCGGCTGCACATTGGCTGATCTGGATATCGCAAGCCAGATGGCGCGGGATTATTGCGATGACTGGCTGTCATCGGGCTTTGTTAAGCTGTTTATGGACGGGGTCATCGACAGCGGCACCGCAGTCATGATCCATGACTACCCTGATCGCGCGGACTGGCGCGGAGAGCCGCTGTGGTCAGAGGCGGAATTTGCCGCCATCGCCACCGAAGCCGACAGGCGCGGGCTTCAGATCGCTGTCCATGCCATAGGCGACGGGGCCGTGCGCCGTGTGCTTGATGGATATGCACACGCACAAATAGCAAATGGCCCCCGCGATTCCCGCCACCGGATCGAGCATATCGAACTGATCGACCCTGCCGATATCATGCGGCTGAAGAACCTTGGGGTCACAGCCTCGATTCAGCCCATCCACGCCCCCGGTGCCAGTGATTTCCCCTTGCAGCCAACCATGAACAAGATCGGTCAGCCCCGTTGGGGGGATGCCTATCTGCACCGCACGCTTGCAGATGCGGGGATTCCGCTGGCTTTTGCCAGTGACTGGCCCGTAGCCGACCTTAACCCGTTGCGCGGTATCCAGTCTGCCTTGCAGCGCCCCGTCTATGAAGGTGCTGCCGATGAACGCCTGCCCCTGCACGACATTCTGGCGGCATACACAACCGGGGGTGCCTATGCCACCCATAGCGAAACCCGCAAGGGACAACTGCGCGCGGGGTATCTGGCCGATCTGGTTATCCTGAATGGCGATATCGAAGCGGCAACGCCAGCTGAAATAGGTGCAATGCAGGTCGACATGACCATCTGCGGCGGCCAGATCGTCTGGGAACAAGACAGCGCATTCTAAGCCCGCAGGGCGATGAAAAAGGACAGGCAAGGTGAGTCAGGAAATAGAAGTCACAGGGTTGAACAAATCCTTCGGGCAGGGGGGCGGCGAGTTTCGCGCGCTCAGCGCTATCAACCTGACCATAGCTACCGGGGAATTTTTCACGCTTCTTGGCCCTTCGGGTTGCGGCAAGACGACGCTGTTGCGCATCATTGCGGGGTTTGAGGAACCCAGCACAGGCGTGCTCAGAATTAACGGGAAGGACGTGACGGGGCTTGGCCCCGACAAGCGGCCCATCAACACGGTATTTCAGTCCTACGCCCTGTTTCCGCATATGAGCGTGGCGCAAAATATAGGCTTCGGGTTGAAGATGTTGGGCAAACCGAAATCCGAGATCAAAGCGACCGTGGCCGAGATGTTGCAGCTTGTGCGCATGGACGCGATGGCAGACCGCCTTCCTTCGGAAATTTCGGGGGGTCAACAGCAGCGCGTGGCACTTGCGCGCGCGCTGGCACCGCGCCCGCGTGTGCTGCTGCTGGATGAACCGCTAAGCGCGCTTGATTTGAAACTGCGCAAGGAAATGCAAAGCGAACTCAAGCGTTTGCAGACCGAGACAGGCATAACCTTTGTTTTTGTGACCCATGATCAGGAAGAGGCCCTGACCATGTCAGACAGGATCGCTGTCATGTCAGCGGGCGAAATCCTGCAACTTGGGCCACCACAGGAAATTTACAACGCGCCGGTAAATCGCTTCGTGGCCGATTTCATTGGCGACACAAATTTTCTGCGCCTGCGCGTGAAAGCCATTGGCGCAGGGGAGGCTGTCTTGGAACTGCCAGGCGGAAAACAGGCATCCGCACGCCTGCCTGCAAGCATCAGCCCGCCGGTCGGGTCGCTTGTCACGGCGGTCATCCGGCCTGAACAGGCCGAACCCACGCCCGCCGGACAGGGCGAGATGCAGGCTGTTGTCGCGTCGGCCACCTTTTTTGGCACAGACACCCATCTGCATCTGTTGCTGGATGACGCGCAGGGCTTTGTGCTGCGTCGCCAGAACCGCCCCGACCAGCCGTCCCCCGCACCGGGGACAAAGCTGGGCCTGACCTTCGCGCCCGGCGCGCTGCGTGTGCTGGAGGATTGAGCGATGCGCGGGCATGGTTGGAAATGGCTGCTTTGTACCCCTGCGTTGATCGTGCTGTTGCTGGCAGCGTCCGGCCCCTTGCTGATCGTGGCGGTGTATTCACTCCTCAGCCCCGGGAATATGGGCGGTGTGGTCTGGGATTTTTCCCTTGAAGCATGGTTTCGCGTGTTTTTCCGCCGCGACATTTTCGAACCTGATCAGGTAGAACTGAACACCGCGCACCTTCAGGTCTTCTGGCGGTCGGTCTGGCTGTCGCTGCAAACCACATTCATTTGTGCGTTCCTTGGCTTTCCGACGGCTTGGTTCATCGCAACCCGCCCCCGCCACACCCGCACCGTCTGGTTGTTCCTGATCACAATCCCCTTCTGGACCAACCTGCTGATCCGCACCTTCGCGATTCAGGAAATGATCCGCAACAATGGCACAATCAACGCGGTGCTGATCTGGACCGGTGTTATCGACAGTCCGATCCAGATGATGTTCACCGAATTTGCAGTGCTTCTGGGCATGGCATATGTGTTCCTGCCCTTGATGGTCCTGCCGCTATATGCCGCAATGGAGAAGATGGATTTCAGTCTGGTCGAGGCAGGCTATGATCTGTATGCCAGCCGGTTGAATGTGCTGTGGCATGTCATTTTGCCGCAAGTGAAGCCGGGGTTCATAGCGGGGTCCATCCTTGTTTTCATTCCCGCAATCGGGGCCTATGTCACGCCGCGCATTCTGGGTGGCGGGCGCACGATGATGCTGGGCAACCTGATCGCGTTGCAATTCGGGCAGGGACGAAACTGGCCGCTTGGCGCGGCGCTGGCGCTTTTGATGCTGGTCATGGTTGTGGGGGCGTTGATCTTTTATCTGCGCGTCGTTGGCCGGAATGATGAGGTGCGCCGTGGCTAGATCACGTTTTTCCATCACCCGACTGCCGGGCTTCGGGCTTATCGCAATCCTGACCTTTGTGATGTTGTATCTGCCGATCGTCATTCTGGTGGCGTTTTCCTTCAATGAAGGCATTTCGCAATCGCGCTGGGAAGGGTTTTCACTGCAATGGTATCAGGCGGCGTTCAACAATGCGCAGGTGCGCGATGTGTCGCTGCGCTCGCTCTGGCTGGCCGTTACGGCAGCCAGCTTCGCAACGATCCTTGCAACGCTGGCCGCGCTTGGCACAACCCGAGTGGGCCGTTTTCCGGGCCAGACAATGATCTATGCCCTGATCAATCAACCGCTGATGGTGCCCGAAATCGTGACCGGTATTGCGCTTTTGATCTTCGTGGCCGCGATCAAGGTGCAAACCGGCTATACAGGCATGGGCTATCTGGTGGCCGCGCATACCGCGTTTTGCATACCGTTTGCCTATCTGCCCATCCGCGCGCGGCTGGAAACACTTGATCACGCGCTGGAGGCCGCTGCGGCAGATCTTTACGCATCACCCATACAGGCGTTTCGGTATATTACGCTGCCCCTGATGGTGCCGGGCATTCTGGCAGGGTTCATGCTGGGGTTTGTTATTTCGCTTGATACGGTGGTGATCACGGAATTCGTGAAATCTGCCGGGCAGGACACGCTGCCCACCTACATGCTTGGCCAGCTTCGCCGGACAGTCACCCCCGAAATGAACGCCATTGCTACACTGTTCCTCGCGCTGTCGCTGATGATTGTGACGGCCTTCTTCTTCATCACCCGCACGCGCGGGCGATGAGGGTTCCACCACCAACCACAGGGAGACGATAATGATGAAAAAAATAACAGGATGGGTCAGTGCGGCCCTGCTGGGCACCACAGCCCTTGCAAGCGCCGAAGGTGTCGTGAACCTTTACAACTGGGGGAACTACACCAACCCCGAAATTCTGGAACGCTTCACTGCCGAGACAGGAATAGAGGTCACATTGACCGATTTCGACAGCAACGATACCGCACTTGCGCGTATTCGTCAGGGCGGGCATGGCTTCGACATTGTCGTTCCATCAGACACCTATATCGACACATGGGTGTCCGAAGGGCTGTTTCAGCCGCTCGACCGCGAGATTGTCACCAATCTGGGCAACATCGCGCCACAATGGGTGGATGTGCCATTTGATCCGGGCCGTGAATATACGGTTCCATGGGCCTGGGGGACAACAGGCGTGATTGTGGATACGTCGGTCTACAGCGGTGATATCAACAATATCGAGCTGATTATTGACCCGCCCGCCGAATTGCAGGGCCGGATCAATGTTATCCCGGAAATGTCCGATGTGATGGCGATGACGATCTATTATCATGGCGGTGAACGTTGCACGACCGACCGCGATACCTTGCGCGCCGTGCGCGATAGCCTGATGTCGGCCAAGCCGCATTGGCTGGCCCTCGATTACGGTGCCGTTGACAGCTATGCTGCGGGCGATTTTGCCGCAGGCATCTACTGGAACGGCGCATCAATGCGTGTGCGACTGCAAAACGATAATTTCGCCTATGGCTACCCCGCGACCGGATATCCGATCTGGATGGACAATGCAGCCGTGCTCGCCGATGCGCCGAACCCTGAAAATGCAATGAAATTCATCAACTTTGTCTTGCAGCCCGAAATAGCCGCACTCATCTCCAATTTTGCGCGCTACTCGAACGGTGTCACCGGGTCTGAAGAATTTATGGACGAAGAAATGCGCAACGCACCAGAGATCAATGTGCCCGCAGAACAGGCAGAAGCAGGGCGCTGGGGGCAGGCCTGCGCGCAAGACGTCAATGACATCCACACCCAGATATGGACAGAACTGATGCAGTAATCAGTTCAAGGACATGCTTCAGGGCGCGGCGTATCGCGCCCGCCCTGAAGTAACAGCATTTGGTTAGCAGCCCTGCCGCCTTGCACGAGCACGCAAATGCTGCGTCACAGATCATGCCTGCTAACGGACTTGCGTGGGGCTTTATCAGAAGATGCGATATATTGAACCGCACTGCCTTTCTTCGTGGCGCTGCGGCTGGTCGTTTCATCAAACACTCCAAACCGGATATTCAGACTGAAGCAAAAAGGTAGCTCAGATCCTTTTGGCCCAGTCAGGTCAGCTTGCCCAGTCAGGTCAGCGGCCAGCTGTCGTTCGGGGCCTGAACTTGCCGCAGAAGCCGACTTGCCAAGTCGCTGGGCCGCACCTATCTTTAACACATCACTATAATCGGAGACGCTACAGTTATGGACATGAACCTCGCCGCCCTCACCCATCCGGTTTTCGCTGCGAGAAGTTCTGCCCATGCCTGCATCTGTTTCCCTGTCCGGCCTGTGTTGGTCAACGCCCAACAACACGCCGCTTTTCACTGACCTCGACCTGACCTTCGGGCCTGAACGCACCGGCATTGTCGGACGCAATGGAACCGGCAAAAGCACGCTTCTGCGCCTGATTTGCGGCGATCTGCATCCGGTATCGGGTCAGGTGCAGGTGTCCGGCACCCTCGCTATGATGCGACAGGACGCGCAGGAACAGCCCGACAGCACCATCGCCGATCTGCTTGATGTGCGCCCAGCGCTGGACCTGCTGGACAGGGCCGAAGCAGGCCGAGCGGGGGCCTGTGAACTGGCCGACGCGGACTGGACACTGCCCGCCCGCATAGAGGCTGCATTGTTGAAATGTGGCCTGCCAATCAGTCCGCAGACGCCACTGGCCACATTATCAGGTGGTCAGCGCAGCCGTGCAGCGCTGGCCGCCCTGGTCCTTGCAGAACCGGATTTCATGTTGCTGGACGAGCCTACGAACAATCTTGATCGTGGCGGTCGCAGGGCGGTCATCGACCTTATCCGGGGCTGGAAAACTGGTGCGATTATTGTCAGTCATGATCGCGAGCTTCTGGAGGAAATGGATGCCATCGTGGAACTAAGCGCGCTTGGCGCAGCCCGCTATGGCGGGAATTACAGCGCGTTCCGGCACATCAAGGACACGGAACTGGACGCAGCCGCGCGCGACCTTGCCCATGCGGAAAAGTCCAGAAAGGACACCGCCCGCCGCGCCCAACAAGCCGCAGAGCGTAAGGCGCGCAAGGATAGTGCGGGACACAAGGCACGGGCGAAAGGTGATCAGCCCAAAATCGTGCTGGATGCAGCGAAGAGCCGTGCCGAAGCGTCTGGCGGTGCGGGTGCACGTCTGCGTGACGCACGGCGCGAGGCCGCAGAAGAGGCATTATCCGCAGCCCGCGCAAAGATTGAAGTTTTGCAACCGTTGCATATGGACATTCCGTCAACACATCTGCCGACCGGCAAGACGGTGCTGCGGCTGGACAATGTGACTGGCGGGCATGATCCTGACCGCCCGGTTATCCGCAATCTGTCGCTAACGGTCACCGGCCCTGAACGCATCCTGATTGCGGGGCCGAATGGCAGCGGCAAGACGACCCTTCTTAGGCTTATAACCGGCCAGATCATGCCGCAGGGCGGGGTTCTGGACCTTATGGTCCCGTTCTCGATGCTGGATCAGCATGTCAGGCTACTGAACCCGTCGCAGACCTTGCGCGAGAATTTTCAGCAACTAAACCCCGCAGCGGATGCGCAACAGGCGCATGCTGCGTTGGCGCGGTTCGGGTTTCGCGCCGCCGATGCGTTGCGACCGGCACGCGCGTTAAGCGGCGGCGAGCACTTGCGCGCCGGTCTGGCCTGCGCCCTTGGGGGCACCCCGCCACCCGGTTTGCTGATACTGGACGAACCGACGAACCACCTTGATCTGGATGGCATTGCAGCGCTGGAGGGCGCGCTGGCATCCTATGACGGTGCAGTGCTGCTTATAAGCCATGATGAAGCGTTCGTCAGGTCGGTCAGACCCGACAGAACCATTCAGCTTGGGGCGTGACCGCTTTCGCCATAAGGATGCAGCCCAGGCTGGCTGCGATGAAGGCAATCACCAGCGCGCCACCCCGATCAGGCCCGCAAAGACCAACGCCGCCGCAATCAGCACCACGCCAGCGCGCGGCCAGCGTCGCATGCGGTCTTCGGCGGCTTTTGCGCGCAGCAAGGCGCGCAGCGCCGGGCGTCTGATGCTGCGCGCGTGGCGTAAGCGCTGGCCGCCGGGCCATGCAGGAAACGCCGCCCAGCCCCGCAGCCCCTGAAACAGCGCAAGCACATCACCGGGGGGCTGGGCGGGCAGTGCCCATCTTTTTATCACCGCAACCGCGCACAGCCCGGCCAAGACAGGCCAAAGCCCCGCAAGCACATTGGCCCCGCGCACAGGATAACCGGCAGGCAGGCCCATAGCCCCCGCCCAAAGCACCCATGGCAGGGCAAGGGCCAGCCCCGCCAGAAGTGCCGCGCCGGAAAACACGCCCCGCCAAAGATGCGGCCCTGCGGGTTTTGCGGCGGGTTTTGCAGCATGCTGGTCAAGCCGCATAAGGAACCAGCCCAGAACCAGCGTGGTGGTAACCCCGCTAAGTGTCAGCGCCAGCGCCAGCGCCACGGGCAACCCGTCCTTGCCGCCCAGCTTGGCCAACGCCCCGCCCGTCAACGGCAATCCCGCCACAGAAAGCGCGACAGCGGCGGCAACCACCAGCGTCGCGCTGCGCTGGCGCGGGGTCGTGGCCGCAGCCATCACGCCCACGCACAGGAACAAGGCGGCCTTGGCAAGCCCGTGATGCAGCGCATAATAGGCCAACCCGCCCGACCCTGCGCCCGCAAGCATCAGCATCAGCCCCATCTGGCTGACCGTCGAATAGGCCAGCACCGCCTTCGGGTTGCGCTGGGTCACGCCCCAAAGCGCCGCCCAGAACCCACCTGTAAGCCCCGCCACAATCAGCATAGTGCCCCAGCCAGACCCGTCAGGCAGGAACAAAACCATGCCGATAAGCCCAGCCTTGACGATCGCACCCGACAGCACCGCCGACCCGGGCACAGGTGCTGCCGGATGCGCAACCGGCAGCCACAGATGCAAAGGAACCATCCCCGCCTTGATCCCGAACCCCACAATCAGCGCAGCCAGTCCGACCTGCCCCAGCGGCGCGTCCGGCAGTGCCGCGCGCACCGATGTTATTTGCAGGTCTTCGGCGGCCGCCGCGCCAATCATCAAACCGATCAGCAGCGCCGCTTCGCCCAGCACTGCAAGCGTGATATACAGCTTGCCTGCCGCCAGCGCCTTTTGCGTGCGCTCATGCACCACCAGAAACCACGCCGCCAGTGATACCGCCGCAAATGCCAGATAAAAGGTGACAACGTCGCCCGCCAGAAACACACCCAGATTGCCTGCCAGCGTCAGGCACCAGAACCCCACGAAATTGCCCGCCTGCATGCCGGATTTCAGGGTCAGCGCCGCATGCACCCCTGCCACGGTCCAGACCAGCGCGGTCATGCCCAGCAGCAGCGCGCCCCCCGGGACGGCGGCCAGATGCACCCCCAGCAGCAGATCGGGCAGATCTATCGTGCCCGGCGCGCCTGCCGCTGCAAAAGCCAGCGCAGGCAGCGGGGCCAGCGGCAGCACCCGCAGCGCCCCCGCCCGCCAGCGCGGCACCAATGGCACCAGCCCGACCAACAGCGGCCAGACAAGCACGGCCAGCGGCATAAGCGATCCCGTATAAAGCGCCGTCATGGCCCATACTCCCGCGTGACAATCAGCGTGGCCCAGCCCAGCGGGCTGATCGGGCTGGCCGCAAGCAGGCCCACGCCCACCGCCGCCGCCGCAGTGACCACCGCAGGAATAACCAGCGCCGGTGCGCGTTCATTCCCCGTAGCATCAGGCGCGGCGGGCAGAAACCACAGCCTGTATAGCAGGGGCAGGAAATAGGCCGCATTCAGCAGCGTCGATGCAGCAAGCACGCCCAACACCCAGGGCGCGCCAGCCTGAAGCCCCCCAAGGCCAAGATAGAATTTGCTGACAAACCCCGCCAGCGGCGGCAGCCCGATCATTCCCATAGCCCCCAGACTGAAACACACCGACGTCCACGGCAAGCGTTGTCCCATGCCGTTCAGGCCGGTAATTTTCTTGACGCCCGCGCGTTCGTCATAGATGCCCGCGCAGAAAAACAACGTGATTTTCATCAAGCCCTGATGGATCAGATGCACCAACCCGCCAATCATCGCCAACGGGCTGGCCAGCGCCGCACCCAGCACGATGTAGCTGACCTGACTGACGGTCGAATACGCCAGCCGTTTCTTGATCTCGTCTTGCTGCAAGGCGCGCACAGACCCCCAGATGATGGTGACAGATGCAAGGGCGGCCAGCGGCACACCCACCCCAAGGGCGATGACATTGGCCGCGCCGAACACATCATAAATGATGCGCACAACCCCGAACGCGCCCGCCTTGACCACCGCCACCGCATGCAACAGCGCCGATACCGGCGCGGGCGCGGCCATTGCGGCGGGCAACCAGCCATGCAGCGGCACCAGCGCGGCCTTGACCCCCACGCCGATTATGAACAGCGCGAAAATGGTGCGCAGCGCGTATGGGTCCAGCGCGCTCAGGTCTGGGGGGTCGGTGAACAGCACCGGCCCCGTGGCGCTTTCCAGCCAGATAATCGCCCACAGCAATGCCGCAGACCCCGGCAACGCATAGGCCAGATAAACCCGCGCCGCCGACAGGGACGGCTTGTCTTGCTTATGCGCAACCAGCGGCCATGTGGACAGCGTCAGCAATTCAAAGAAGATGAAAAACGAGATCAGCGAGCCGGACAGCGCCAGCCCCGTTGTCGCCGCCACACACAGGCTGAAAAACCCGAAAAAGCGCGACAATTCCGGCTTGGCCCCGAAATAGGCAATGGCATAGATCGTGGTCAGAAACCACAATGTTGCAGACAGTGAAATGAACAGCAGCGCCAGCGCATCCACCCGCAGCAGCATCACCAGACCGGGGGCAAGGGGCAGCGTGGTTTCATAGCTGGCGCCGCCCGCCACGGCAAACAGCATCCAGACAATCAACCCCAGCTTCAGCACCGCACCGCCCAGATTAAGGGTGTTGCGCAAACCGTGGCTGTCCTGCGCCAGAAAGAATGTCACACCCGCAGGTATCAGCGAGGTCAGCAGGACCAGCACGGGTAGGGCGGCGGTCATAACCCCTCCTGCGCGGGGGCCGGTCGCCCGATCTGCAACAAATCAAACGGGATGGCCGACAACAGCCCCAGCAGGATCGACAGCGCGGCCAGCACCAGCGGCACGGCCTGCCATACGCGCGGGATGGGGCGCGCAGGCGTTCGGGCACCCTGCGCGAACAGGGCCGCGATGGGGCGATACAAATACGCCGCCGCCAGCACACCGCCGCCCGCCAGCACCAGCGCCCATGGCCATTGCCCCGCCGCGAAGGCCGAAGTCATCAGCAGGTATTTCGCAGTAAACCCGCCCGAAGGCGGCAGCCCCATCAACGTGATCGCAGCCAGCGCGAAGGCAAAACCCGTCATCGGCAGGCTGCGGGCCAGACCGCGCAAATCCCCCAGCCGGTCACTGCCAATGGCGGCAATGTAAATGCCTGCCGTCAGGAACATCGCGGCCTTGGCCAACCCGTGGCTAAGGGCCTGAAACATCGCCCCCGTCCATGCCCCTGCCGCCCATGGCTGCGCAGACCCGTCCCCGCCCGCCAGTGGAAAAATGAAAAACAGATATCCCAGTTGCGCAACGGTCGAATAGGCGATGATCAGCTTCAACCGCTTTTGCACCAGCGCCAGAACCCCGCCCCAGATCACGGCAATCGCCCCAAGGGCTGCCAGCACCAGCAGCGCGGCACCGGATGCAAGATCGGGCATCGCCTCGAACCACAGGCGTATCAGGATCAGAAAGGACGCTTTTGGCACCAGCGCCGACAGCAAGGCCGAAGCGGGTGCCGGTGCCCCTGCATGTGCGGGCGGAAGCCAGACATGGAACGGAAACAGCGCCGTCTTGGCCAGCAGCCCTGCCGTCATAAGCGCCAGCGCCAGCGCATCGGTGTGCGCAGGCACCCGCACCGCCAGCAACCCGATATCCAGCGTGCCATGCGCGCCATATGCCAGAACCACGCCTGCCAGATACAAAAGCGACCCCGCCAGCGCAAAGATCATATACCGCAGGGCCGCCGCCAAAGCCTGCGCAGAACCCGAAAGCGCGACCAGCGCGACCGCCGCAAGGCTAAGCAATTCGATCCCGACATACAGGTTGAACAGATCGCGCGACAGATAGACCGCGTTCAGCGCCCCCCAAAGCAGCAACATCAGCGGCCAGAACCCGAAACCCATGCGCACGCCAACCCTGTCGGGCGTCAACTCGAACTGTGCGGCCAGTGCCACGGCGCCCATGACAAGCGCACTCATCATAATCAGGGCCGCAGCCAGCCCGTCGGCGCGCAGCGCAATGCCAAGCGGTGGTGCCCAGCCCCCCACCGCCAGTGTAACCGGCCCGCCATGCCACACGGCAAGGACCAGCGCCCCCGCCGCCAGAACGATCAGGGCCGAACTGGCCAGCACCACAGGCACGCGGGCGCGCGCAGGCAACAACAGCACCGTCAGCGCCGTCATCAGCGGCAGTGTCAGAACGATCACAAGCGCACTCATGGCGTGCGGTCTTCGTCAGGCAGGGCGGCGTGGCCTGTGCGTCGCGCCAGTGCCACCACCAGCCCGACGGCCAGCGCACTGGCCGACAGCGCCACGACAATGCCGGTAATGATCAGCGCCTGCGGGATTGCATCAACCGCCACACCGCGCGCACCGGCCGCGCCAAAAAACAAAAACAGGCCAGACCCTATCAGGTTGAAGCACATGATCCGGCGCAGCAAATGCGGCAATGCCAGCAATCCATAGACACCAAGACCCACCAGCGCCGCACCTGTCAGGGCAAAGACTGTCAGACTCATGATGATCGCCCCGCATCATCAGGCGGGCCAATGACCAGCAATGCCAGCGTCACGGCAATAGAGATGGTAAGCGCGGCCTCGATCACCAGAATGACGGGCTTTGCCAGCGCGGGCGGCAGGGTCAGGAAGGCCCCGCCGAACCCCGCCGCCAGCAGGCCCGCCAACAAAAACACCGCTGGCCCGACAACAACCGCCACCCGCAACAGGGCGTATGACACACGCGGCGGGCGCACCACATTGGCCATCAGCGCCACCAGCCCGACGGCGGCCAGCACCGTGCCGCCCTGAAATGCACCGCCGATATAATCCGCGCCCGCCCAGACCAGATACACCCCGAAGCAAAGCCCGATCGGGGGCAGAAACCGGCCAAAATTAACCAGCACACCGCCCGACAGCGCATGATAGCGCGGCCCCAGCGGGGCGTTCCAGTCATCATTGCGCGCCAGCATCCAGACCCCAAGCAGCGCCGCAAGCAACACAATGCTTTCCAGCAATGTGTCCCATGCCCGAAAGTTCAGCAACACCGCCGTTACCGGATTGCCAACCCCCGACCGGGGCAGCGCCTGCGCAATATCGGGCGTGGCCGGGACCGGCAATGCAAACCACGCCCAGCCCAGCGCAAGCGCCATCCCAGCGCCCGCAAGTGCGGCAGGCAGGTTCAGACCGGCGGGTGGCGGCGCATCACCCGCTTGCATCCGTCGCAGCCGCCCATGCGCGGCCAGAAGCAACACGCCGGTCAGCCCCGCACCAATCGCGGCTTCGGCCAGCGCCACATCAAACGCGCCCAGCCGCGCCCAGCCGATGGCCAGAAAAAGCCCGTAGGTTATGAAGAATATAACCGCACGAAACACAGCCCCACCCGCCACCGTTGCAAGGGCCGCGCCCAGGATCAGGGCACAAAGCGCAAGGTCCAGCGCAAGGCTCATTCACCCTCCTGCACTTGGGCAAGGGCGGCGCGTGCCACCAGTTGCGCCACAGTGCCCGCAGCCAGCAACGCCAGCGCCCATATCAGCGCCAGCATGGCCAGTTGCGCCCATGTGTCGGCCTGAAACGCAACCCCCAGCGCGATGAACCCCAGACCCAGATTGTCGGCCTTGGTCAGCGCGTGCAGGCGGCTGAATGTGTCTGGAAAGCGCAGCAGGCCAACGGTTCCGGCGACAAAAAACACCAGCCCCAGCGCGGTCAGGACATAGGTTGCAACATCTGCCATCATGCCCGTTTATCCGCCTGCCCTGTCGCGTGGCGGTTTTGCCAGCCAGCCGGTGGCGCGGTTTCTTCGGGGTCGCCCGCACCGTCGGGGGTTTGTGCCTTGATGAACCCGACTGCCGCCAGTGCTGCAAGCAGGGCCAATGCCAGCGCGACAACCAGCAATCCCCAATCCTGCAAGGCCGCCAGCACAATCAGCACACCAACCCCGCCCGTGCCCACAAGCTGCGCGGCCATCATCCGGTCGGCCTGTGACGGGCCGCACCATACGCGCCAAAGCGCGCCGCCAAGGCTGGCCAGCAAGCCCAGCGCGACAATATGCAACCACACGGTCATGCCGCGCCTGCCCGCGCCCGACCGATAAGTGCGGCAATCTCGGCTTCTTCGCGCGGAATGGCGGCGTCAAAGCCCGCATCCGTATCCAGCAGATGCACGATCAGCGTGCCATCCGCGCTGCCCGCGACCAGCGTGCCGGGCATCAGCGACAATTCCCCGCCAAGTGCCGCGCGCGCGCCGTCCGGCAGGTCGCTTGGCACCTCTATCCAGCCGGGGTTCAGCCGCAAGGTGGGGGCGAAGGCGCGCAAGGCGACATCAACCCCGCCGCGCACCGATCCGATGACAAACCTTGGAAAATGCAGCGCCATCCGCCACAGTTTGAACGGGTGGCGCGCAGGCAACAAATGCAGGCTTAGCCATACGGCGGCAACCGACACGGCCAGCCCGGCTGCAAACCCGCCCGGATCTGCGCCCGTCAGCGCCAGCCAGACGGCTGCGAACAGCAACGCCCGATGTATGACCGCTTTCATGAAGACAGTGTTCATGGCGCAAGTCTAATGTGCGGCGCGCAGGCGGGTCAACTGCATAGAAGGCCGCAGCCCTGCGGCATCGGACCCCGTGGGCGGGGATCGCCCGCATAAAGCATCGCAAGGCCAAAAAACAAGGCCATTCAGATGCTTATGCGGCTGCCGCGTTCTTGCGCATATCCGTCAGGACATCGGCGGCAATCTGGAATGACCGGACCCGCGCGGTCTGGTCATGGATCATTCCGGTCACCATCAGTTCATCAGGCCGGAACGTGTCGATCAGCTGATGAAGCTGCCCCTTGACCGTGCTGGCCGCGCCGGTGGCGGAACACGACAGGGCCTGCTGCACCTGCGTCATGACCGCAGCGGGGATTTCATGATCCACATCATGGGTCGGGCGGGGCAGTTTGCCGGGCCGCCCCGTGCGCAGCCGCGCGAATGCAAGCAGTTGCGATGATCGCAGATACGCAGCCTCGGCATCTGTGTCAGCCGCACAGACCCCTGCGGCCATCATCACATAGGGGCGGTCCAGATGCTCTGACGGTTGAAATGTGCTGCGGTAAACCGCCAGCGCCTGTTCCAGCATGGCGGGCGCGAAATGCGACGCGAACGCATAGGGCAGGCCCAGATATGCGGCCAGCTGTGCGCCATACAGGCTGGACCCCAATATCCAGACCGGAACATGCGTCCCTGTTCCGGGGATGGCACGCACAGGGGCCGCATCAGGGTTTT
This sequence comes from Roseinatronobacter sp. S2, assembly GCF_029581395.1. Classification (GTDB taxonomy): domain Bacteria; phylum Pseudomonadota; class Alphaproteobacteria; order Rhodobacterales; family Rhodobacteraceae; genus Roseinatronobacter. The sequence goes on from NZ_CP121113.1 coordinate 90,866, forward strand.
CGCCGAAATAGCCGATCAGTTCCTGCACATCCTGTGGAAAGCTGTCATCGGGTGCCATGTGGCGGCGCAAGGCACGCGCGGTGGCCATATCGGTGCCCGGCGCACGCCCCAGCCCCAGATCAATCCGGTCGGGGTAAAGTGTGGCCAGCGTTCCGAACTGTTCGGCAATGACAAGCGGCGCATGGTTCGGCAGCATGATGCCGCCTGCGCCGATCCGCATGGTGCGTGTTGCCGCCGCAACATGCCCGATCACCACGGCCGTCGCGGCACTGGCGATACCGGGCATGTTATGATGCTCGGCCAGCCAGAACCGGTGATACCCGGACACTTCGGCGGCGCGCGCCAGATCAACGCTGCCCGCCAGCGCGTCGGCTGCGGTTTTCCCTTCGGGAATGGGTGACAGATCAAGAAGTGAAAAATGTTGCATGGCAGCCTCCGTTGCCGGACAGTTAAGCATCCGGCGGGGCCGCGCCAAGGGCATACGCGCGGTTCTGGCGTCGGGGGGCCGCCCGCAGCTATTCGGAACGGACAATCCTGACCTGAAAGCAGTTGTTCCGCGCGGACCTTACATCCACAAAACTGATCTCGGGGTTGTCCAGCAGGGCCGCCGCGTAGGTGGCAATGTCGTCCTTCGCCACAATCTTGCCGGTGCCGTAGCGAATGCGCTGATCCGCCATATACCCCTTCAGCAAGTAGTCGGGGCTGGATGTCAGAATTGGCGGAATGCCGGTGCCCGTCCAGGGCGCGCAGTCATCTGCACACAGAAAAACGGGGCCGGTTTCGGCATAGGGCTGAAGGGTGTCGAATGGCCGGTATGCCAGTATCAGCATTCCCGCCCCCTTGGGGACAAAGCCCAGACAATGCCGACAGGGGTTGCCACTGCCGTCGGATTGCGTGCGTTCGGGCCGGTTGCCATAGGCGTCATGACCCTGCCCGCGCAGGTCGGCAACCGCATCACTGGGCAACGGAATGAATTTGATTGTGTGCATCACTGCTCTCCTGAGGTCGGATATGTTGCTTTGCGCCGCCGCTGGGTCACGGACATGATGCCCGCCCATGGCCGCCCGTCGATTGCCGCCAGTCCCGCGCCGATCAGCGCGATTCCTGCCATGTGGCGGGGCAGCAGGACCTCGCCAAGAAAAACAGTGCCCAGTATGATCGCGCTGACAGGAACAAGGAATGTCACCAGCAACAGGTTGGTCGCCCCGGCGGTGGCAAGAATGCGGAAATACAGCACATAGGCCAGTGCGGTCGAAATCACCGCCACGCCAATCAGCGCCAGAATGGCGGCCATGCTGGGAACCGCAAGCGTCCAGGGCCGGTCCAGCACCATCATCACCGGCAGCAGGATCAGGCTTGACGCGACAACCTGTCCGGTTGCGGTGCTTATGGGGCTTATGCCCATGGCCCGAAACCTGCGCCCGTAAATGCCCGCAAACGCATAGGACAGCGCAGCGGCAAGGCACATAAGCTGCGCCACGACATTCACCCCCAGATCGCGCAACGCATCCGCGCCAATCATCACCCCCACGCCCGCAAAACCGATCACGACACCGGCGGCCTTGCCCCCCGACAGGCGTTCATCGCGGGTCATAAGATGTGCAAGGATGACAGTGAACAGCGGTGTCGCGGCATTCAGGATCGACGCCACACCCGATGCGATATGCTGCTGCCCCCAGACAATCAGCGAAAACGGAATGGCGTTGTTCAGCAAACCCATGCCAAAAAACGCAGCCCATACATGCCGGTCGCGCGGCATCCGCACGCCGCGCAGTCGTAACAGCGCCAGCAGGATGACGGCTGCCAGCGCCACGCGGCACACGACCACCGTGAACACCGGAAGTTCCGCTACTGCAATGCTGTTAAAGAAGAATGACCCGCCCCAAATGGTTGCAAGGGCCAGCAGCATGGCCCATTCCGTCAGGGTCATGGGGCGTTGATGTGGGTGCGGCATTGTCCCTCCGGCATATTTGACGGGACGTGTGCCTGATCTGTGCGGTGTCCCTTCGGCGGGATCATGCGGTAAATGGACTTGGGCGCGCGACCCGTTTCTTGCGCTAAATGCGCACGGGTCTGGACAAATTGAATGGGCAGGGTCTGCGCGCGGTGCCGGTGGGCACCCGCATCATTTGCAAAGCTGGCGGTCCAATGTGTCAAAGGCCTTCTGGAACACATTGTCATGCACATTGGGGATCAGCGCCAGATCATCTTGCGGGCTTGCCGTCCAGTCTGCGGTCCACACGGCAAAGGTATGGTCGCGGTCGGTCAGCGGATATAGCTGCGCACCGGCATGATAATTCATCCACGGCATGGGGCTTTTCAAAATACGGTAGCGAAAGGCATGGTCCTGATCGGACAGGAACGTAAGCTGTTCGTGCAACTGCCCGTCACCAAATATGAAATCCCGCACGCCCGACACCTTGTCGGACCGCACGCTGTCGATCATGTCCATCTGCGGGATATCTTCGTGCCAGTGTTTCATGCCCGCAAAATCGCGCATCTTTTCCCACACCGCAGGCAACGGCGCGCGAATCACGCTGGAGGTGAAAACCTTGGCGGGGCGCAGCCCCTGCCAGCGCGCATCCGCCGTGGCCGGGGCCGGTTCGCGGGCAATAAATTCCGCCAGTGCCGTCAGTCCGGCGGCAAAAACATCGCGCGAGATCAGCGCGCTGTATGTCCCGCTGTCCTTTGGCGCTTCGTCAAAACTGGCATGCCAGCGCACAAATGTCCGGTCGCCATTGGTGACAGGGATTAATTCCAGCGTGGCCAGATAATGCGCCACGGGAAAAGCGGGGGTCTCAAAGTTATAGCGCATCCGGTAACGGCTGTCGTCCAGTTCCAGCAGCCGTTCACGCACGAAACTGCCATCTGCCAGATGAAAGGCGCGGATGCAGCCCACGGTGTCGGCATCGCGCCCGTCCTCGATCATGCTGTCGCGCACACCGCTGTTCCAGCGTGGCAACCCGTTGAAATCGCGCGCAATGGCCCAGACGGTTTCCACGGGCGCATCGATGATGGTTGTTGCAAGGGCGTGGGCCATGATCTTCTCCTTAGAAGGTAAGCGCCTTGAACGCGCGGGTTGTGTCGCATAGCGCGGATTCTGTCGGCAGCCGTTCCATGGAACTGGCCCCGTAAAACCCGTGGCATAGCTTCGTTTGGCGCAAAACGTATGCCGCATCCTGCGGTGTGGCAATCGGGCCGCCATGGCAGATGATCAGAATGTCAGGCCGCACGCGCAGCGCAGCTTCCGCCCATTGGTCAATATCGCGCACGCAATCATCCAGCGTGCGCACGGTTTCCGCGCCGATGGTCCCGCCCGATGTCAGGCCCATATGCATCACCAGAATATCGGCCCCTGCATTGGCCATGGCCACGGCTTCTTCTGCGGAAAATACATAGGGGGTGGTCAGCAGATCGCGTTCATGGGCCATGCGGATCATGTCGACTTCCAGCGCGTAACTCATGCCGGTTTCTTCCAGATTTTGCCGGAACACCCCGTCAATTAGCCCGACTGTGGGAAAATTCTGCACGCCCGCAAAGCCCAGCGCCTTCAGCCGGTCCAGATGCTGCCCCATCATCACGAAAGGGTCGGTGCCATTCACGCCCGCCAGAACCGGCGTTTCATGCACCACCGGCAGCACCTCGCGCGCCATGTCCAGCACAATTTCATTGGCATTGCCGTATGCCAGAAGCCCCGCCAGCGACCCGCGCCCCGCCATGCGGTAGCGCCCCGAATTGTAGATCACGATCAGATCGATCCCGCCGCTTTCTTCACTTTTGGCGGAAAGCCCCGTGCCCGCCCCACCGCCGATAATCGGAATGCGCCGCTTGGCCATATCCTGAAACTTGCGCATCAGCGCGCTGCGGTCGCGGTGGTCGTTCTTGGTCTGGATCATGGGAGCATCCTGAATAATTCAGCGGCCATTGCAGCGGCAAAGGCCGGATCGTTGATATGCTGCGGCAGTTCGATCAAACGGCGGTTCGCACCGGGTTTGAACGTGTCGCGGATCGTGGTGAACAGCGCGTCATCGGCGGCGGGGTCATGAAAGGGCATGCCCGGCGCATCCACCGCCGAAACCCCGCCCAGCGGCAAAAACAGCGTAACCGGCCCGTCGCACCGGTTCAGGCGTTCGGTCAGAAAACGCGCGATCTGCACATTTTCCGCAGGTGTGGTGCGCATCAGGGTGATTTGCGGATTGTGCACCAGCAACTGACGATCGGCAAAGCGGTCCGGCACCGTTTCACGGCCCGCGAAATTGACCATATCCACCGCACCCACCGACCCCACCCACGGAATACCCGTGCGCGCGACAACGCCGTAGCGGTCGGCTGAACATGGCATGACCCCACCCACCAGATGGTCGGCAATTTCGGTCGCGGTGACATCCAGCAGCCCTGCAACAAGGCCCGATTCCGCCAGCTTTTCCATCGATGCGCCACCTGTCCCCGTGGCATGGAACACATAGGGTTCAACCTTGCCCGCCAGTTCAGCGCGCAGATGATCGACGCAAGTTGTGGTGACGCCAAACATTGTCACGCCCACACCGGGCAAATCCGCCGCTGCGTCGGGGATTGTGTTTTGCGCCATTCCGGCAGCGGCATGGGCGGCATTGCCGATCACGCGGCGGCTGATTGCGTTCAACCCCGCCACATCTGTCACCGAATGCACCATGCCCAGATCAGTGGCCCCCACATATTGCGCGACCTGCCCCGATGCGACGGTGGACACCATCAGCTTGGGCACGCCCACGGGCAGCGCCCGCATGGCCTGCGTGACCAATGCGGTATTGCCAGACCCGCCCAGCCCCAGCACCGCGCCGATATCACCCCGCGACAGCAGCCAATGCGTCAGCGCTTCGGCCATGCGGGTGACGGCCAGCCCGCGATCATCAGATCCCAGCACGGCATCTGCGCCGTCAGGGTGGCAGGCGGCAATCTCAGCCGCCGGCACATCGGCGGTGCCGGATGCGCCGCGCGTGCTGACATCGACCAGCACCGCCGCGGCACCGGCGGCCCGGACCCTGTCGCAGGCGAAAGCCAGTTCGGCCTGTTTGGTGTCGCAGGTTCCTATGACATAAACGCGCCTAGTGCCCATGGCTGACCCCCAGATACCGGTTTTGCATCTCGCGGTCGCTTGCCAGTTCCGCAGACCCCACGGTTGCCGCGATCCGGCCTGTCACCATGATCGACACCTGATCGGTTACAGATGTCGCCACGCGCAGGTTCTGCTCTATCAGCAACAGCCCCATGCCTTCGGCGGCGATGGTCTGCAACACTTCGATCAGATGATCGACAATCACCGGCGCCAGCCCTTCGGACGGTTCATCCATGATCACAAGGCGCGGGTTCATCAAAAGCGCGCGCGAAATGGCAAGCATCTGCTGCTCGCCGCCCGACAACTGGTCACCGCCATTCCTGCGCCGTTCGGCCAGTCGCGGAAACGTGTCATAGACACGCTCGATGGTCCAGGGCGGGCTGCCGCGCTGCGCGACCAGAAGCAGGTGTTCATGCACCGAAAGCGATGGAAACATGCGCCTGCCCTGCGGCACCAGCGCAATGCCCTGTCGGGCTATGCGTCCGGTGTTCAGGCCCAGAACGTCCTGCCCGTCCAGCGTGATACTGCCGGATGCGGGCACCATGCCCATCACCGCCGAACACATCGTGGTTTTGCCCATACCGTTGCGCCCGACCACCGACAGCGGCTTGTCTTGCACCGACAGGCTGACACCTTGCAAGATTGTGGCCTTGCCGAAGCGCACATGCAGATCGCGAATATCCAGATGGCCCGCCATTAATGCCCTTCCCCCAGATAAATCGCCTGAACAACGGGGTCATCGACCACCTTTTCAGGCGTTGAATCCACCACAACCACCCCGTCCTTCATGACGGTCACCTTTTCGGAATTGGCCAGGGCAACATCCATGTCATGCTCGATCAAAACCAGGGTCAGATCGCGCGGCAGACCGGCCATAAGCGTGACCAGTTCGGGGCGTTCTGCCGCCGACAGGCCCGCCGCCGGTTCGTCCAGCATCAGCAGTTTCGGGTCACCCGCCAGCGCCATGCCAATTTCCACCTGCCTGCGCTGCCCGTGCGACACGGCATCAATGCGCGTGTCCAGAATGTGATCCACCCGCACCTGTTCGGCCAGCACGGCCACCCGCACCAGATCGGCATGTCCCGGCCCCGCCTTGATCATGGAAAACCTGCCGGACTTGGCCGCGCGGACCGCCAGATACAGGTTTTCGCGCACAGACAGCCCGTTGAACAGGGTGGAGCTTTGATAGGTGCGCCCGATCCCCATTCGCGCCCGCCGGTAAGGTTTAAGCTGCGATATATCGGCGCCAAAATAAGTGATCTTGCCCGAAGTCGGCGGGTAATCGCCGCAGATTGTATTGAACAACGTGGTCTTTCCTGCACCATTCGGGCCAAGGATCGCCCGACGCTCTCCCGCGTGAATGGTCAGGGTCACGCCGCTGACCGCGTGCAGCGCGCCAAAGCGGCGGCCAACACCGTCCAGAACCAGCGCGGGCAGATCAGAAGCTGAAGAAGTTGACAACGTCATCATATGTCCTGTCTTGGAATAGCCCGCCCCGATGTTGCCAAAGGGGCGGGCAAGGCCAGATTACCGTGCTGGCGGGCAGGAAGGATTATCCCGCGAGGGCGAACCCAGCGCCAGAAACTCTTCGGTTTCCATGCCAAGCGTCTGGCTGACATCCGGCGTGCGCCCGAAAGCTTCGGTGCGCATTGTGCCGCCATCATTGACGATACGCGTCAGGAAAATGTCCGAAATGGCCTGACGGTTTTCGTCAAGGCGGACATTTGCACCGGTCGGGGCCGTAAACTCGATCGATGCCAGCGCGTCCTGAAACGCCGCCTGATTGTCGGACAGATCGCCGCCCACCTCTTCCAGCGCCTGAAGCACGGCGATGGTGTTGGTGTAGTAGTTCACAGCATGGATCGACGGCGAGTCGAACCCGTCGGGCCAGCGTTCGCGGTAATCTGCAACGAATTCCGTCCAGTTGGGGTCATCATTCAGGTCGGCAATCGGGCCTGCGGCCACCATGCCTTCCATCAGGCGCTGGTGCGGACCGCGTGCCGACAGCAGCGTCTGGTCTGCGGTGATGGACCCGCCAATGATGGGCAGATCGCCGCCCACTTCGGCATATTGCGTCAGGAAGGCCAGCGCGTCCGTGCCCCCCTGAATCAGCAGCACCGCGTCGATATCATCAGGGAATTGCGCGATGATGGACGAAAAATCGGTGGTGTTCAGCGGCGACCACAGCTTGGTGACTTCGCCACCCAGCTCGCAATATTCATGCATGAAGCCGAACACCTGCGCATAGGGAAACGCGTAGTCTGCGGCCACAAGGGCCACATGGCGCGACCCCATGTCTTCATAGGCATGCGTGCCCAGACCGGCCATCCATTGGGTGCCTTCCGTGCTGAAGCGGAAGAAATTCGGCGAAGGGTCCCGCAACGTGGTATCGGCGGCGCCGGATGATCCGTTCACGATTGTCCTGCCGTCCAATGTGCGGGAATAATCCCGCAGCGCAATCCCTTCAGCGCCCGAAAGCGGGCCGATGATGATGTCCACCTCGTCCTGCTCGATCAGTTTGCGGGCACGGGCCAGCGCCACATCCGGCGTTGCGTTGGACGACTCGCGGATCCATTCGATCTGGCGACCGCCAACCGTGTAGTCAATCGCTTCAAACGCCATTTCCATGGCGCGGTAGGCATCCTGCCCGCCTGTGGCAAACGGCCCTTCCAGTGTGGTGATCGAACCAATGCGAATTGGCTGTTCCTGCGCCATGGCCCCGGATAGCGCGAAAACCGCCGCCACCGTGCCCATTGCCCAGGCTGTTGTATGTCTGCGCGAAACTGACATGTATCTTCTCCTCCTTGTTGTGCCGGGTTTCCTCCTCCCCGGCGGTAAGTTCTTTGACCCTGTGATCAGCACGTTCTGCGCGGTCGGGTCCAATTGCCGCGCGTGTGGTTCAGCGCGCCTCCTCGCTGCCCGTATTGCTGCCCGTAATCTTGTTGTGGTCTTTGCGCCCAAGGGCTGCGGCCAGTCTGCCGCCCATCCCCCAGACGCCATCTGGCGACAACAGGACGATGATCAGAAAGACCATGCCAATCAGTGTGTTGAACCTGTCATGCCCGATGATTGACGATGCGAATGTGTCCATAAGCGCGAAGATCAGCGCGCCGATAAACGCCCCCAGCGGGTGACCCAGCCCGCCGATCACAGCCATGATCAGCACGCCCACCGTGGCCCATAGCCCGATCGAACTGGGGGTGATGCCAATGTTGTAGAATGTGATCAGCACACCGCCCCAGCCCGCGATAAACCCCGCCAGCGCAAAGGCGGCAATGCGGTGCAGCCCGACATGAAAGCCGATTGCAGCCGTGCGCCGGTTGGAATCGCGGATGGCCTGCAACACCAGCCCGAACGGCGTGCGCACCACATACAGAACCAGCAGATACAACAGCGCGGCGACAATCAGCGCGGTATAGTAAAACACCATCGGCGTGCGGAAGGGCCTGCCGAATATCTCGGGGCCGACAACGTTGCGAATGCCTTCATAGCCGTTGAACCAGGTGATGTTGGACTGCGCAAACAGGCTGAAGCCGACAGCCAGCGCAAGCGTGATCATCAGCAAGTAAATCTCGCGCGTGTTGACCGCGATCAGCCCCACCACAGCGCCTGCAACAGTTGCCGCCAGCACCGCAAGCGGGATGGCCAGCGCATAGGGCAAGGCCACATCGCCCAGCGGAATCGCATTCGGTGCCATCATGGCAACGGCATAACCCGCCACACCCGCGACCATGGTTTGCGCCAGCGACACGAACCCGCCGTAATGCGCCAGAAAGGTCAGTGACAAGGCGACAATTCCGTAAACCAGCGCGCGGCCGAATATATTGACCAGCCAGAAGTTGGGCAAAAACAGCGGCAGTGACAGCAATATCGCAAGTCCGATCCCCGTCAGCGCCCAGCGGCGCGTGCTCATGATGATCATGTTGGCTTCCTCCCCAACAGACCCTGCGGCCAGACGGCCAGCACCGATGCCATGATCACGAAGGTCAGGATCACCGAATATGTGGGAAACAGCACCTGCCCCCATTGCTCGGCCAGACCGATCAGCAGCGCGCCCAGTGCCGTGCCGCCAATGGACCCCATGCCGCCCACAATCACCACCACCAACGACATCAGCAGGAACCGGACATCAACGCCCAGCGCCATCGGCTGTGCAGTCGCGCCAATCACGCCCCCCAACCCCGCCAGCGCGGCACCAAGGGCAAAAACCGTGGCCGCCACCAGCGGCACATTGATCCCGCAGGCCGCCAGCATCTGGCGGTCATCAACCCCCGCACGCACGACAATGCCCAGCTTGGTCTTGTTCAGCAGCAGCCACAACCCGACACCCACCGCAATCGCCAACCCGACCTGAAACAACCTGAACACAGGATAGCGCCCGATGCCCGGAACCTGCACAGGCCCAAACAGCATATCAGGCGCGAAGAACTGGAAAGGATTGCCACCAAAGGTCGCAAGCAATTGATCTGCAATGATAATTGACAAGCCGATTGTCACAAGTGCCTGCCGCAGTTCCTGCCCCTGCATCCACCCCAGAAAGGCCACCTGCATGATCAGCCCCACCAGCGCGGCGGCGGCAATCCCCGCCAGAACGCCAATCAGCCACGCTTGCGAGGCCCACGCACTTGAGGCATAAAGCGGGTCATACACTGCAAACCCCACATATGCGCCCACCATGTAAAGCGAACCATGTGCCATGTTCACAGTCCGCATCAGCCCGAATATCAACGAGAATCCGCAGGCGACGATAAAGTATAGCGATGCAAGCGTCAGCCCGTTCAGGGTGACGGTCAGGATGAACTGCAAGGACACGTTTTCCTCCTCGTCTGGCGCTGGCAGCCATGGTGGCTCCTCCCTCAGCGCGGCGACGATCTGTTGGTCTTGTCAGGGGATTTTGCAGGGCCGGTGGACAAGTTGCCACAGCCATTTTGGCGGATAATTGGGTAAAAATGGGTAACTCTTTGAACACAGCACATAGGGGGGCCTTGCCTGATCTTGCCGTCGGCGCGGCACTCCCCATGGTTGAGCAGGGGCGCGAATCGTGCCTGCCGCATATCTTCGCACCATGGCTGGCCGCCTTGCCTGTCGCGCAACGTGATCTGCTGGCGTTGCTGCCGGTGCTGGATGTAAACGGCGCAATGTTCACGGCCCTGAACGGCGCGGAACCGGACACGCGCGCGGCCACGGCCCGACAGGGTGTCATCGCCGCGTTGTTATGTGTTGATCCGTTTTTGCGGGTGCGCGATGTGGTGGCCCTTCTGCGCGCGGCCGGAATATCCGGGGTGGCCAATTTTCCGACGGTTCAGCTTATCGATGGCGTGGCAGCGCTTGGGTTTGACAGCGCCGATCTTGGCCTGCGCCGCGAAGCCCGCATGCTGGCGCGCTTTGCCGATGACGGGCTGGCAGTCACGGGCTTTGCCACCACAGCGGAAAATGGCCAGCGGCTGCTGGATCATGGCGCGGCGGAACTGGTTGTGCATCCCGGCCTGCCGTCAACCGATTGGCGCAACCGCGCGGTTGCCGCGCGCGGCGCCGCAGATACGCTTGCGGCGCTGCGTGCGCAGTGCACTGTGCCACTGCGCCTTTTCTGCCCCGACAGCTATGGGGCGGAACTGGATGACGCGCGCGCACTGGCCGACGGGCTGGTGCGATATGCCTGACGCCAAAGCGCACCCTTGATCAACCACACGACAAGGATGCATCTTCGCATCTGGGGTTTTCGACTGTTCCACTGCCGCCAGATGGATATGCTGCATATCAAAGTGCCAGACCCGCAGAAAGGCCGGACCCGCCAAAGTTATGGAAAACACGCTGAACCAGATGTTGCACAAAAAATCGCCCGGCAGTGGAACGCTGCTGATCGGCGGGGCGATTGGTGTTGGCATGACTGCGGAAGCGGCGGTGCGTGGCGGCGCCGATTTCCTGCTGGCGCTGAATGCGGGGCGCTACAGGGTCATGGGGGCCGCGTCGCTTGCGGCGCTGCTGCCGCTTGGCAATGCCAACACATTCACCGACCAGTTTGCACGCCGTGAAATACTTGACCGTGTTTCCGTGCCGGTGCTGTTCGGCGCGTCATGTTTCGACCCGTCGACCAGCCCCGAAAAACTGGTCCGCCAAACCTGCGATGTCGGGTATCAGGGCATCGCGAATTTCCCGTCTTCGATTCATTTTGACGGCCGGTTCCGCCAGCTGCTGGAAGAAGCCGACCTTGGCTTTGCCCGCGAGGCCCGCATGCTGGCGCAGGCGCGCAGGGCCGGACTGCTGACATTTGGCTACGCCAAAACCCGCGCCGAGATTTCGATGCTGATAGATGCAGGGGTCGACATGATCTGCCTGAATTTCGGCTGGAATGCAGGCGGTGTGCAAGCGGTAGCACAAAGTTTCACCATCGCAGAAGCCGCTGATCGGGCGCGGCGCATTTTCGCGTCCATCCGCAGCCGTGCGCCCCAGACGCTGTGCTTTGTCGAAGGCGGGCCAATCATCAACCCTGACGACATGTTTCGCGTCTGCGACGAGGCCAGCGCCGATGGCTATGTCGGCGGCTCCACGCTGGACCGCGTGCCGCTGGAAATTTCGGTGACGGAACGCACGTCAGCCTTCAAGGCGTTCGGGTTGCTGAAACAGGCCAACACCGCGCAGACGCGCGAGTTGGGACGCGCGGCACGGATCGCGGGAATCGTGGGCCAGTCGGAATTCGTGCTGGCCGTGCTGGAACAGGTCACACGGCTGGCAGGCACGCGCATTCCCGCGCTGATCTGCGGCGAGCCGGGCCTTGGACGTGGTGCATTGGCCCGCGCGCTGCATCCGCTGTCTGAACGCAGTGGTCCGCTGATGACCGTGCGCGCGAAAAACCTGCAAGCCGCGCCCGAAGCGCAGTTGTTTGGCGAAGCGCCGCGCCGTCAGGGGATGCTGGCAAAACCCGATGCAACCGTGGTCGTCGAAAATGCCGAAGTTCTGCCACACGCCGTGCAGCGCCGTCTGGTTGACTGGCTGGAACAGGCCATGCCGGACACTGGCCCCCATGCAGGGCCGGATCAGGCCGCGCGGCTGGTTCTGGTGTGCGACGCCGACCCCGGCGGCGCAACGGCACTGATCCCCGAACTGGCGCAATGCCTTCAGGCGGGCCGCATTGAAATTCCACCCTTGCGCGAACGCCCCGAAGATGTGCCTGCGCTTGCACGGCACAGGCTGGCAATACTGGGAGGCGGGCAACAGATTTCGGCCGATGGGTATCGTTTGTTGCTGGCGCATGGCTGGCCCGGCAACATTCCCGAATTGCGGTCGGTCATTGATCGCGCAGCGCTTCAAAGTGCAGGAAAAACAATCGGATCAGGCGCGCTTTCGGGGGCGATTGGCCACAGCCCATCGGGCGACACCCCAGATGAAGACCCTGCCCTGCACCCGCTAAACGAACGAGACTGGCTGCTGGATGCCCTGCGCCGCAACCGTTTCCGGCGGGGCGATACAGCCGCCTATCTGGGCGTATCGCGCAAGACATTATACAACAAAATGCGCCGCATGGGCCTGCTGGAATAGCGCTATGCCTGCGCCAGCGTCGGGCGGCGATCCGGTTTTCGCACGGGCCGGTCAGCGCCAGCACCGTCAAGGATGACCTTTTCGACATCAGGCGCACTCATGGCGCGCATCAGTGCAGAATAATCGGGCTGAAAGCAAACTTCGCTGCCTGCCACCAACGCCGCACCGCGCGTTTGCAGCAGCAGATGGTCACTGCTGGACCCCAGCCGTGTCATTCCGACCGGCATTGAAAGCCCGCCGATATCAGTGTCCTGATCGCCAAGTGCCAGCAGGGATTTGCTTTCGCCAGTGCCGGACACAGGCAGCCGCAGCACAGACGGCTGCGGCAAATCAGCGGCGGATTCAATGATTTCCGCCACCAGAACGAACGCATCGGTAGACAGGCCGTCTATCGGGGCGCGGGTCACCGGATCACGGCCCAGCAAAATGGCCTCTCCCAAACGCAGGTCGTTGACCCGTGTGCGTAGACCCGTGCGGTAAAGCCCCGGCAGGCTGGCGGAATTGCCGCCCGATATGGTCCGCAGCGTGATCCCGAAATCGCCCTCAATCGCGGCGGCAAGCGCCGAAAGTTTGCCCATCTCGGACGGGTGCGGGGCGCCCCCGCTCAGGCAGGCGAAATTCGCGCCGATGCCTGCCAGCACAACACCATCAAGGCCCATGACATGGCGCGCCAGACCCGCCAGTTCATCCGGCTGGACGCCTTCGCGCCCGTCGCCCATCTCGACCATCAGAACAACCTGATGCACCACCCCCGCGCGCGCAGCAGATTGCGCAAGCGCCGTCACGACATCCGCATCGGTATTCAGGCTGGTGCCGCAGGCCCGCACGACCCTGTCGGTCTGGCTGCGCATGGGCGTGCGGATCAGGACAACCGGCGCGTCAATGCCCGCAGCCCGCATCCGTTCCACATTGGAAACCCGCGCATCCGCCAGACGCTGCACGCCACCGTCAAGCATGGCTTGCGCGATTTCAGGATGACCGCACACGCCTTTGGTCACGCCTGTCACCGCAATCCCGTGCTGCGCAAGGCGGTCGACAAGCTGCCGCGCATTCCGCCTGATCTTGACCAGATCAACCTCGATGCGTGGGGCGGTCACTGTGCGGCCAGATCGCGCGATCCGTTCAGGGCAGGATAGGCAGACAGAACCATGTCCAACAGCTCGCGCGCAGGTCGGGAAAGAGCATCCGTTGCCGGCAGGTCGGACGCGAGCGCCATGGACCCGATGGCCGCATCAATGTCATGGGGTGACATATTTTCGTGATTCAGGGTCAGCCCGATGACCTTGGTGGGGGCAAATGCCTCGATCAACTGGATTTCGGCAATCGGGTCGGGCATGGGCATTTGTGGAAAATCACAGCGGTGCGCGCGGGCGGGCGCGTGTTGCAGGATAACCGCATGGGGCTGGCTGCCGCGCAGAATGAACGCCGATGTGCAAAAGGCCGGATGACTAAGCGCGCCCTGCCCCTCGATGACAATGACATCCGGCGCTTCTGCGTTGAAGGCCGCAACAACTTCGCCTTCCAGCTCGCCGCAGCAAAACTGTGGTGGCACCGCATCCATGGCAATGCCGTAGCGCGCGCCCTGCATCAGGCCGGTCTGGCCTGTCCCTACCAGAATGGTGCGAATGCCCGCTTCATTTAACGCATGGGTCAGAACCGTCGCGGTTGTCCGCTTGCCAATCGCACAATCCGTCCCCAGAACCGCAATCCGCAGGGCGCCAACATTCGCCACGCTGCCATCGAACAGGCGCATGTCCTTGCCGGGCTTCGGTTTGCGGATATCACGAATGCGAACCTGACTGGTTTTGGCCGCATGTGCGATTTCGGGATCATCACCAAGATATTCGTGCAACCCGCTGACAATGTTCATCCCGTGCCCGATGGCCTTCAGGATCACGGCGCGATCTTTGGGCGACAGCTTGCCACTGGACGGGGCCACACCATAGATGAACGTGTCGGGTATGACGGTTTCTTGCAGTATCGCAGCATCCAGATCACCGACCACAGGAATGCCGTTTGGCACTGCATCCAGAACCTGGCCGCTGTCGCGTCCGGCGCAACTGCTGTCAACGACCGATGCGATGCGAAACGTCTGGGAGTGGCGCACAAGACCATTGGCCGTTTTCCCGTCAACCTGCCCGAAATTCCCTTCGCAATAGACAATCGCGCACAGCAGGCCGGACGCGCGCAGGTCCGGTTCGACCACATTCGCATGTAGGGATGCCTGTGTTGCTTGCGGGCGCGAAACGGGTTTGCTGGCAAGGCTAAGGAAGGCGCGGCCGGTGTTGTCGTCAGTCATTGGAATATCCTTTGACGGGGAAAGCGCCGCCTCGCTGAATGTATTTCCGTCCGGGGCGCACGCAAAAGCAGCTCGCGCGTCCGGAAAGATCCGAAGCGATCAGGCAGGGTTAAAGCTGCAAAATCATGTGTCGCAGTCCGACACTGTTCCGGCAGGCCTGACGCTGCGCAGATGCGCAGTCGACGCTTTGCAGGAAAATAAAGTGATGGAGTCGCCCCCTTAACCAGCACGGCAAGGGCCTCCCGTTAGGGATGATGTAACCCTCATGGGCAGTCATATCAATGGAACAGGTCATTAAACTGCGCGCGCCAGTCACTTCAGGACGGCCCGGATCATACCCGCCCGCCCCCACACAACGAGTCAGGCTTGATCCCCGCGCGGAAAAAAGGCAATGCTACGCCCAAGCGCGAAAGTCTGCGGAGGAGGGGGGGGCGGAGCGGGGCGATACACGGGACAACACGCATATCGTCAGGCACTGCCAGCGCCCTGAACGGCGCGCTTTTGCCACCACGGACACGCTTGAAGATTTCAACAGGGAGGACACTCATGAAACCCACTATGATCACCTTGGCCGCAACATTTGCGATGGTCAGCACAACGGCGGCCCTGGCAGATTTTGCCGATATCGATCCGATCAACCTGCGCCTTGCCCATGTCGTGAACGAGCAAGACGCCTTTCATGTCTCGGCCACACAATTCAAGGAAATCGTCGAGGCCCGCACCGATGGCAAAGTAACAGTAGAGCTGTTTCCGAATGCCAGCCTTGGGGATGAACGCACGCTGCTGGAAGGCATGCAGATCGGCTCGGTGGATATGGGCGTTATCACCAATGGCCCTGTTGCCAACTTTCTGGAGGATATGGCCGTTTTTGAACTGCCCTTCCTGTTCCCGTCACCCGAAGCTGCATATGATGTGCTGGACGGCGAAATCGGTCAGGAACTTCTGGACCGGCTGCAAGAAGTCAACCTGAAGGGGCTGGCCTATTCCGAACGCGGGTTCAGAAACCTGACCAACAGCCAACGCGAAGTCCGCAGCCCGCAAGACATTGACGGGTTGCGCATTCGCGTGATGGAAAACCCGGTCTATACCGACACATTCCGCGAACTGGGGGCAAACGCCATCCCGATGGCGTGGACCGAAGCACTGACCGCCATGCAGCAAGGCACGATTGACGGTCAGGAAAATCCGGTCGGCGTGATCCATTCGTTCAAGCTGAATGAAACCCAGATGCACATGACCATGACGCGCCACACCTATGCCCCAGCGGTTGTGGTGATGGGCCAGCCGACATGGAACACCCTGCCCGAAGCCGTGCAGGACGTTGTTGTCGAGGCCGCGATTGAAGCCGGTGCAGCCGCCCGCGCATTCAATGCTGAAATGGAATTGTCCCAGCTGGAAGAACTGCGCGCCGCAGGAATGTCGATTATTGATGATGCCGATCTGGTGGCCTTTCAGGACGCCATCATGCCCGTCTATGAACGCTATGGCGAAGCGTTCGGCGATTATCTGACCCGCATTCGTGCAGCGATCGAATAAATGCTGCGTCTGACCGGCATTATCGACAATGCCCTTGCGGCCATCCTCAAGCCCACCGTGGCACTGGGGATGGCCGCCCTGATTGCAGTGATCACGCTGCAAATTGTCAGCCGTGTGTTTTTCACCGCCGTGGGCTGGACAGAAGAAGTCGCGCGTTTCCTTATGATCTGGCTGACATTTCTGGGCGCTGCGCTGGCATGGCATCAGGGCCGGCATATTGCCGTGACCTTTCTGGTGGATTTCATGCCATCAGCACCACGTCACATAATGCAGATTACGGCGCTGGCGGTGACATGCGGCTTTGCAGTAGCGCTGGCATGGCTGGGACTGGCCTATATGGACATGAGTTCTTTCCAGCGCTCGCCCGCGCTGCGCATCCAGATGACATATATCTATGCGGTGATCCCACTTTCTGCCGCGCTGATTTGCTGGTTCAGCCTGTCGGACCTGTTGCGCCTGATATTCGGTGACAAATTTGACGGGCAAGGGGGCATGCCGGAATGAGCCTGCTGCTGTTCGGCCTGTTTGTGCTGTTTCTGTTTATCGGCGTTCCGGTGGCAATTGCCATCGGGGCCGCAACACTGGCGGCCATGTATGCAGCCGGTGTGCCGCTGCTGGTGATGCCACAGCAAATGTTCTCGGGCATAAATTCCTTTGCGCTTGTGGCAATCCCGATGTTCATTCTGGCAGGTGACGTGATGGCACGCGGCGCGGTCAGCGCGCGGCTGGTGGCCTTTGCCGAAGCGCTGATCGGGTTCGTGCGCGGCGGTTTGTCTGTGGTGTCGGTGCTGGCGGGCATGTTCTTTGCCGCCATCTCCGGTTCTGGTGCGGCGACCACGGCGGCGGTGTCGTCGACACTGGTTCCCGAACTGACACGCAAAGGGTATGACCCTGCATCCGCCGCCAGCCTGATTGCGGCCAGCGGCACAATCGGCGTGGTCATCCCGCCATCGGTTCCGATGATCATTTATGCCGTGATCGCGCAGGAATCCGTCTCAAAACTGTTTCTAAGCGGGTTCATCCCCGGTCTGGCCATGGGGTTGGGGCTTATGGCGATTGCCTTGGTCCAAGGCTACCGGCGTGCCTATCCTGCCGGTGAAAAGTTTGCCCTGCCAACGATCTGGCGCACATTCCGCGCGGCGTTCTGGGGGCTTTTAACGCCTGTCATCATTCTGGGCGGTATCTTTTCGGGCATCTTCACACCCAGCGAGGCTGCGGTGGTGGCGGTGAATTATGCCATTCTGGTGTCGCTGTTCATCTACCGCGATACCACGCTGCGCGATCTGTATCACCTGCTGATCCGGTCTGCCGTGACCACAGCCGTGATCATGATTGTCATCGCATCGTCAGCGGCGCTGAGCTGGGCGCTGTCAAGCTGGCAGGTTCCCGGCACAATTGCGCGGTTCGTGCTGGGCTTTTCGACCGAGACCTACCTGATCCTTGCATTGATGCTGGTTCTGATCCTGCTGACAGGGGTATTTATTGAAACCGCGTCGGCGCTGATTATCCTGACCCCGATTTTGCTGCCGCTTGCAGTGCAGCTTGGGGTCGATCCTGTGCATTTCGGGATCATCATTGTGATGGGGCTGGCAATCGGAATGATCACCCCGCCGGTGGCGATCAATCTGTATGTCGCATCCTCTGTCACAGGCATCGGGCTGGAGCGCATCACGCGGGCAATCCTGCCCTACCTGTCAATGCTGATCCTTGTTCTGGTCGCAGTCACCTATCTTCCGCTTTTGTGGTGAGTCCTGCCTTTGGGGCGGTTTCTGTCGCGCGTATGAAGGTGGTCGGGGCAGATTTGGGGGAGGCAAATTACAGCGAGGTGTCCGTACCAATATTGCCGCGTTCGAGCCACTGGCGCTCGTCTTCGCCGAGTAAGTCAGTCATCCGAGCATCGTATGCCGCCAAGTCGGCATCCGAGAGCAGGCCAACCCACTTTCGCGAAGTGCCGCTGTCAAAAAAGTCAGAGTCATTGCGCCAGAAACCTTCACGCGCCGATACGGCAAAACGTTCAGCGTTGCGCTTCATGTTCCGGAAACGCGCTGCGTCAACCAGTGCATCCATGACAGACGCTGGATGGGAAATGCCGATATGGTCCGCGATCCTGACAAAGGACGCCTCCAGATCATGCGTCATATCTGCGTAGTGCAGGCACAAAATATTCTCACGATCTGTCAAGGCGCGTGCGCTGCGGTAGTGGTCAATAATGGACGAGAGGCTTGCGCCATCCCGATGGTCGCCTTCGAGAAAAATTCGAAATCCCTCATGAATATCGGACGGGTAGATGTCCTCCAGTACGCCCTTTGTCATATTCTCGACGTGACGCCTGAATGACAGATGCACATCTATGGGGTGCCGGTAAACAGCGATGTAACGCAGGTCAGGCCAAATTGGGATACCGTCCAGGGGCGTATGCGTTTTCACTTGCCGACGTCCAGTCTGCGCATTGAGCGATGCGATGATCTCATCCTGTTCAGGCGTCGTAATGTCTATCCACGGCGCATCTCGGGAAATTGCGGCATCCACTTCAGGATTTCCGGATATGAGCAGCGCGAGAATGCCCTGGGTCCAAGTGGTTCCCGATTTCGGCGGTGTTGATACGACAATATCTCCCGCCCGGGGTTTAAAGTCGTCCCACCGGTCAGGGTCTGCGATCTTGCCCCCGTAGCGACGACTAGGTGGTTCAGGAACACGAATCATATCAGTTGAATACTGCTTCATCGCGACTGACAAAAGACCCTTCCGCTACTTTGACAGCGGACATTGGTGCATTGCACACAATAGCCCCCGCCCCCCACTGCCTATCCCATATCAAGCCACAACGCCTAGCGCAGTAACGGGCCGTCCTGATCCAGATAATCGGTGTCGAAGCCTGCAAGGGCTGTCAGCCCGTCAAAATCGATGAAACTGACCCGCCCTTTCTGGAATTTCACCAGCCCCTCTTCGCGCAGATGGCGCAGAACGCGGTTCACATGCACAGCGCTTAGCCCCAGCGCATCGGCCAGATGGTATTGCGTCAGCGGGCAGTCAAAACCCGTCTTGTCGCCGATGCCCACAAGCTTCAGCCGCGCGCCAAGTTCCAGCAGGAAATGCGCCATGCGCATTTCTGCCGAACGGCGGCCAAGATTGACCAGATGTTCCACCACCATCGCCTCGTCGCGCGACGCGGCCCAAAGCACAGCCGTGGCAAGGCGCGGGGCGGTTGCAAACCCGTCCAGAATGTCGGTGGCCAGCACTTCGGACGCTTCGATGCGGGTCACGGCCTCGACACTGTGGTCGGTGGTGCGGAACAGCACGCTGCGCAGGCCCAGAAAATCACCGGGAACCTGAAAGTCCACGATCTGCCGCTCGCCATCGGGCAGCATCTTGTAGGAACAGGCCCAGCCTTCGGCCAGAATAAACGCGGACTGGTTTTTCTGCCCTTCATGAATCAGTTCATGGCCGGCCAGAAAGCTGCGCCTGCGCCGGTGAAAGCGCGCAAGCGTTTCCAGATCGGTGGCTGACAGGGCAACGAAGGCAGACAGCTTTCGTGTCAGCGGGCTTTGCAGCATCTGCATGGCGGCGTCCCCTTCATGCGTATCGTGTCCATTCGCATTCACGCACCCTAGTTTAACATCTTGTTCACATATGCCCGTGTCGCAGAAAAGAAGCGCTGCAAGCTGCTATGGATCAGTCCTGCACTTACAGTAACGCCTAAGATCACGGGGCGCGTTCCAGATGTCTGGCGCCCGTCGAAGTTTTTTTCCCGCAACCGAAAGCGATGCCGATCATGCCCGCCCCCAGTGACATTGCCGGAACCGCAGCCCTGTCGATATGCGAATCGCTGCTTCTGGCCCTGAATGACAGAAATATCCTGCCAGAGAAAGAGATTGTGGGGATACTGAGGGATGCGGCGGCGGCACATGAATTCGCAACCGACGCCAGCAAGGCCGAAACGAATGCCGCTGTTGCCGCCCTGATCAATTCAATACTGGCCGGTGGGAATTCCGTCCGCCGCCGCTGACTGGCCATCTGCACCGCAAAATAAGTAACCCCGCCGCAGGAGGGACACCGCGGCAGGGCTGTCGGCTGGTGACCTCAACCCTTACGCAGGGTGTCTTTCGCCTTGCCGATTTGCTTTTGAAACTTGCTGTCCGCCTGGCTTGTCTTGCCTTCGGACTGGCGCGTCTTGTAGTCACTTTGGGTATTCGTTCCCTTGGAACCAGTGCCCGGTGATTTCTTCTTTTTGTTCTTTTCCATGATCATCATACTTTCGCGCAGATTGTGAACAGGCGGCATCAGTCTTTGCGCAGGGCGTCTTGCAGCTTGCCGTTTGAAGGGTGCCGCGCGTCTATCGTGGCTGTGGTTTCAAACGTCTGGTCGTGCAGGGGGGTGTCTGTGCCCTTCTTCGATACATAGAACCGCCGCCTGAAATACTGATCCAGGTCAGTCCGGGGCGCCTGAAACCGGCGATACCGTGGTGTCTGACGCGGGCGTGTGGCGGTTGGTGCCGAAACGGGCCGCGTCACCCTTACAGGAGGAAGACATGTCGCAATCAAACATCATCGGGATCATCGCGCTGGCCCTTGGCACTGTGCTGCTGTTCTTCGCATGGCGGGCATCCACAACCCCGGTCGAGCAGCTCTCCGAGGTGCTGACCGGACGCTATACCGGCAATACCATGTGGTATCTGCTGTCAGGTGTTGTCAGTGTCGTTCTGGGGGTTGCCCTGCTTGTGCGCGGCACACTTAGGCCCTGACATTCGGCTTTCGGGCAGGGCGGGTGCGCCCTGTCAGTCACCGCTGCCGTCTGACCCGAAGATGAATGTCTGCATCAGGAACACGATCACCACGATGATCGCAATGACCGGCCCGAACCCCACCGATTTGGACATAGCAGGCAGACCGATCCCCTTGTCACTTTTCAGACCTGATGCGTTTGGAAGCAGGTCAACAAGCTGCGGGACAATCGCACCATTGTCGCGCCCAAGAGCGGGGACATCGTTGAACCGCGCCAACAGCCCGCCCAGACGGGTGCGCGCCCCGTCCTGCGACAGGTCTGCCAGCGCGGCGGCTTCGTCCCACGGGTCCAGCCCAAGGCGCGCAAGCGCCGACAAGACACTGACGGTGTTCCCGTCCCTGTCCTGACCAAGTTCAGCATAAAGGAAACCGTCAAACGGTGTCCCCCCTTGGTGAAGGAAATCCATTCTGGACATGCGTTTTTGGCCTTTTCCTGAAGCGTAGGGGTGCAGGACCGGTCAGCGCGCCAGCCAACCAGCCTTAGCGAACGGAATCATTCGCCAGTATTTCCCCTGTGCTACATCACTGCACGCATTGCGCTGCTAACGCAGATCAGTGCGCGGCATTTGCAGGCGTATCTTCGGGCGAACGCAGCGCGGCCACTAACCCCGATCAGTTTCGGGGACGCGCGCGCGGTGTAGGGTTTAAACGAAATTGACACTCAAGCGTTGCCCGACAAGCGCGCGCGCGGGGCCGCGCAGTCAGTCCTGCGCGCGCCATGCACCCCCCTCATGTTACAAGGATGCCGAACATGCCGCTTATGAATCTTATCGTTACACTGATTGTTGTGGGTGTTTTGTTGTGGGCCGTGAACACCTACATCCCGATGGATCGCAAGATCAAATCCATCCTGAACGCCGTGATCGTGATCGCGGTTATTTTGTGGCTGCTAAGTGCCTTTGGTATTTTGGGCAATCTAAGCGGGGTGCGGGTGGGTGGCTGACGCGAAACCGTCACCGGCATTCCTGACGGGTCTGGAACATGTCACAAAACCGGCATGGGACAGGCTGCGTCCGGCGCCTTCGTGGTTCGGCGCCCCCGACCCGCTGCCCGAGCACGGGCAGATCCACGAACGCAACGGGATCTGGGTTGTCACAATCGACGGTGTCTGGCGCGGTGACTATATCAAGCGCGAACACGCGCTAGAGGCTGTCACTTCTGCCAGTTCCGGTTCGCGCTAAGCGTGCTGCGAACGCCTGTTGGCGGCCCCTGACACGCGGCCGCATATGTGCAAATTTTGGCGAAAGGACATCAATGCAAGCGTCAATCAGCACGACAAACGCCCCGCTTGCGGATACTGTCGCTATCAACCGGACCGAAGGGCCAGTGGCCGCGCCGGATCAGGGCCATCCCGCCCCTTTCGACGGTATGGCCCTGATCCGGCAGAATTTGCGCCACACAACGCGTCCCCGCGGGGACAACTTACCCGCGGCGCAGGCTTATGGCACATGATCTGGCACTGGCCTGCGACATGCACACCAAGGCCGCAGCCGGTGATGCCAGCATTGCGGGTGCCCTCGCCAAGGCTATGGTCAGACTGATACTGAATGCGCGCTGCATACCACCAGCCCCGATGCGCCAGCTTCATCTACCGCACAGCAGCACTGCCGTTCAGATTGCCGAAAACGAAGGCATGCCCGCGCGACCCTGACAAACGCAGGGCACTACCGCAGGACCGACCAGCCGCAAGGAACGCACATATGACCACTGCCCATCCGCAACACACCCCGCCTGTCAGGGCCGATGGCGATGTCGCGGCGGAACGCGCGTGCCTGCGGTGCAAGACGCTGTTCCAAAGCGAAGGTTTCGGCGAACGGATATGCCCGCGCTGCAAGGGGTCGGTTATATGGAAATCGGCCGTGCCCGCGCGCGATGGCCGTTCCCGTCAGGGCTGACAATGCCCAACATTCGCATCACCCATAAAACACACTACATCTACCAATCACCCGTCGCCCTTGGGTTGCACCGGATGATGCTGCGCCCCCGGGAAACGCGCGAGCTGAAACTGCTGTCCTTCGATCTGGCCGTTTCGCCAGATGCACATGTGACATGGGCGCATGATGTTGTCGGCAATTCGATCGCAACCGCAGTTTTCCCCGAAATGTCGGATCGCCTGCTGATCGAAAGCAGTCTGACACTTGCGCTGACTGCCGCGCGATGGCCGGTTTTCGCAATTTCGGCATCCGCGCTGACCTATCCGTTCCGCTATTCAAACGAAGACTGGACCGACCTTGGCGCATTAGCCTGCCCGCAATATGCCGACGGGGCCGGGCGCTTGTCGGAGTGGGTTGCGCGGTTTGTGATGTACAGGCCCACCGACACGCTGTCGCTGCTGAAAGATGTCAGCAACGGCGTCTCGCAGCAGATCGCCTATCAAAGCCGCGAGGATCAGGGCACGCAGGGGCCACTGGAAACGCTGGACAGGGGCTGGGGGTCGTGCCGTGATTTTGCGGTGCTCTATGCCGAAGCGGTCAGAACACTGGGGTTCGGCGCGCGGATCGTGTCGGGCTATATGTTCGACCCGTCGAATACGCTTGTGGGGTCCGCAGGACAAGGGTCGACCCATGCCTGGGTCGAGGTGTTTGTGCCCGGTGCGGGCTGGATATCCTTTGACCCGACAAATCGCGCCGTAGGATCGGCCAATCTGATCCCCGTCGCAGCCGCGCGCCATATTGCGCAGGTGGCCCCGGTGACGGGCAGTTTTCGCACCGCGCAGGGTGACATGCCCCGCATGGATGTCAGCATTTCCGTCGAAGAAATGCCCGAAGACAACATGCCCTGAATTGGCATGACATGCGCGCCATCAGGCGTTCATCCAGATATAGGCGGCCATCACCACCCCCGACAGCGCGATGGCCCCTGCCAGCCAAGGGCCTGCAATTTCAAGAACCGGAAGAAAGCGGCGCACCAGACGAAAGGGCGCGTTGGTTTCAGCCAGTCTGTTGCGCCCGAAGCGCGCCACCAGGCCAAAAACTGTGGGGATCAACCCTGCCGCTATGCTGGAAATAAGCAGCGTGAACAGCGTTTTATAGCTTCGTGCGGCCAGATCACGGTCGCCGCCAAAAAGCGGCAAGGTCCGTTCTCCAAGGACCAGCAACACCACCACAATCGCCCCACAAACCCCGCTAAACCAGATCAGACGCATGGCGCAGCGCCGCCCCCGCGCGGTTGGCGGTCTTGTCGCGGGCAGGTCAGGGGATCTGCCATGCGCAATCCGGCCGGCACCGATAGCGGTGCGGGCCAAGCTCCGAATGGTGGCATATCGGGGTGCATCACGGACTGCCTGCAATCAATCCACAGGTGTCAACGGCCCGCGACCCGCGAACCAGCTTTCAAGATTTGCCAGAACCAGATCGCCCATCGCATCGCGTGTCGCGCCCGTCCCCGACCCGATATGTGGCAGCAGCACGGCATTTTGCAGCGCCATCAAGGCCGCAGGCACGTTCGGTTCGTCCGTGAACACATCCAGCCCGGCGGCACCAAGGTGCCCGTCTGCAAGCGCGCGCACAAGCGCCTGTTCATCCACCACACTGCCGCGCGCCACGTTGATCAACACGCCATCCGGCCCAAGTGCCTCTATTACGTCCGCACCGACCAAACCATCGGTCGCGGGGCCACCGGGCACAACAACGATCATGACATCACAGGCCCGCGCCAGCGCCAGCGGGGTGTCGTAATAGGCATAGGGCACGCCCTGCCGCGCGGTTCGGGTGCAATAAGCCACGTCCAGCCCCATTGCGACAACCCGCCTGGCTATGGCATGCCCGATCCGGCCCAGTCCCAGAATGCCGACGCGCCGCCCGCGCAACGAACGCGACAACGGGAACGACCCTGATGGCCATTTGCCTTCGCGCAGGAACCTGTCTGCCTGCGGGATCTGGCGGACCGTTGCAATCAACAGCCCGATTGCCAGATCTGCGACTTCATCGGTCAGGACATCGGGTGTGTTGGTGACAACCACATTCGCTGCGCGCGCAGCGTCTACATCGACGTTGTCATAACCAACGCCGAATTTCGCGACAATCTCCAGCTTGGGCATCCGCGCGAACAGATCTGCCCCGATTGCCATTGACCCTGCGGCGGCCATTCCGCGCACTTCGGCAAGAATTGGGGCGTTGGTTTCCAAGGCATCGGCACCAACCACATTGTAGCTGTCCAGCTGATTGCCGGACGCGGGAAAGCTGGCGGGAACGAAAACTGCGATTTTCTTCATGGGGGCGCTCCTGAACAGGGTTTTGCGTAACGCTGCGGTCTTGTTGATTGATGTTCTGTTTCAGCGCCGTCACCACCCGCATAGGGCGATCCTACCAAGGTCGTCAAGACTGGCGGTGCGCGCGGCGCAAAGAACCAAGCCCAGGTTGCTGGCACATCATTGGCAATCATGGCATGTTTGGCATTAATGGTATCAGGCTTGCGAAAGGGCAAAAGATGCAGATAGATGGCGCGCGGTTCTTAAAGGATTTGCATGATCTGCGTGCAATCGGGGCGTCTGGCATAGCGAAAGGCGTTGTACGCCCTGCCTATTCGGCTGCCGATATTGCGGCGCGCGAATGGCTTGCGGACCGGATGCGCGATGCCGGTCTGGATGTCCGGTTTGATCCGGCTGGCAACCTTTGGGGGATCGCCAAGGGAAAATCCCTGTTGGTCGGCTCGCACAGCGACACCCAGCCGGAAGGCGGGTGGCTGGATGGGGCGCTGGGTGTTGTCATGGGGCTGGAACTGGCCCGCGCGGCACAAGAAGCCGGTGGTCCCGCCGTGTCCGTCGTCAGCTTTCAGGATGAGGAGGGGCGCTTTGGCGTTACAACCGGCAGTGCAATCTGGTCCGGCAGCCTGTCACTGGACCACGCCGACACACTGACCGACAGCGCGGGCACCAGCTTTGCGACTGCGCGCGCCGCAATGTCACATCTGATCGGGGATTTCGTTGATCCGGCGCAATTCAGCGGCTTTGTCGAATGCCATATCGAGCAAGGCCCGTGGCTGGATGAAGCGGGGCAATCCATCGGGGTGGTTACCGATATTGTGGGCATACGCGACATGCGTGTGACATTCGAGGGGGAGCAAAACCACGCGGGCACAACGCCCATGCACCGCCGTCGCGATGCGTTTCAGGCGCTTTCGGCGTTCAATACCGCGCTGAACGACAGGCTTCGCAATGTGGTGACGCCGCAATCCGTGTGGACCATCGGCCATGTCAGCCTGCATCCGGGCGCACATTCGATCGTTCCGGGAAAGGTGGTGTTTTCCATGCAATGGCGGGACGGCGATACAGCCCGCCTGACACGGATGGAAACCGTGATCCGCGAGACAGCCGCCGATGTGGCAGACGCAACGGGGATGCGGTTGTCATTCAGTGAAATGCTGGGGCTGGAACCTGTGGCAATGGATGCACAGCTGCGAAAGGCCCTTGCGCAGGCAGCGCAACAAATTGCCCCTGATCGCTGGCGCGAAATGCAATCAGGGGCCTTGCATGATGCCACGAATGTGGCGGCGCTGATGCCTGCTGCAATGATGTTTGCTCCATCCATCAACGGGATCAGCCACACCTTTTATGAGGATACGCATGAAGCAGATTTGCTGTGTGGCCTGAACGTTCTGGCCGCAGCCCTTCCGGCATTGGCCAAGGCGGGCGGGGGGTCCTGACAGGGCGGCTGTTGGCGCATCAGCCCTGTTTTTTTGCGCGCGGCTTGGCGATCGGGGTTTCGTGTTCGGGAACCAGTGTTTCGTGCGGTTGGCGAACCACACCAGCGACAGCATCACCGGCACTTCGACCAGCACACCCACGACAGTGACAAGGGCCGCGATGGAGTTCAGACCGAACAGCCCGATTGCCACCGCCAGTTCAAAGAAATTCGATGTGCCAATCAGCGCGCAGGGGGCCGCGACCTTATGCGGCACACGCCACGCTTTCGCGGCCCAATAGGCGAGCGCGAACATGCCATAGGACTGGATCAGCAGCGGAATGGCGATCAGCACGACCGTCGCCAGCAGCCCGATGATCGAGAAGGGTTTGACGCGGGGACGTTCGGCCGGACAGCCGATACTGCCGCCCGGCCACGCTGTTAAAGCGTTCCAGCTTTTCGCTGAATCACCAGAAACGCCTTAACCTTCTGTTTTGTCGCAATTTCGAACCGGAAAAGCCTGTCAGTCTTTCCTGAAATTGCTTTGGCCGTTCAGGTGCAATCGGGCATTCTCGAACGGTAGGCCATGATCATCGACCGGCCTGCGCGACACCTCTTGGAAACCAAGTGCTGCATAGAACCGGGCCGCCTGTTCATTTCTGGTGTAAACCTCCAGGGAAAGCGCGTCTTTCAGGCCCATAGCATGGGAAATCAGCTTGCGCCCGATTCCCTGTCCTTGCTGGCGGGGGGCGACAAAAATTCCCCCGATAAACCTGTCCAGCAAGCTGATGAAGCCAACAGGTTCACCCTTGATGCACGCCACCCAGGTTTCGGCCTTGGGCAAATATTGCGTTTTGATCAGCTGGCGCTGTTCGGCAAGGCGCTGTTTGCCGATAAAACCATGGGCCAAAAGGGACGCATCAAACCAGATGCCCGACAGTATTTCAGTGTCCGTCGCCGCATCAAACGGCCGGATCACCACGTTTTGGATCTTCATAAGAACTCCACAGAAAGAAAGCACAGAAATATCGGCACCTTTGTGGTGCCGGACGATACCGCTGGTTGCGGTTCAGTCAAAGCCTCTGCGCATAAATCTCCTTCTGGTTGCGGGTCTTGTTTTACGTTGCCGATGCCGCCGCGTCAATGGTGGCGACAGAATTCCGGGCCATGGCGACCTGCGGCATGGCCCGGATGTCTGGTGCTACAGAACCACAAGCAACGTGCTGATGATCGCCCCTGTGATGACCAGATGGATCAGGCAAAAGCCCATGATGTCCTTGGCCTTCAGGCCCGCGATGGCCAGCATGGGAAGCGCCCAGAACGGCTGAAGCAGGTTGGTCCACGCATCACCCCACGCAACCGCCATCGCAACGCGCGCGACATCCGCGCCAAGCGCTTCGGCGGCAGGCAGCATCACCGGCGCTTGCACAGCCCATTGCCCGCCACCAGACGGCACGAACAGGTTGACGATGCCCGCGCTGATGAATGTCCAAAACGGCAGTGTCGTCGCGGTCGAGATGGACACAAACCATTCCGACATGCTTTGCGCCAGCCCCGATTGTGTCATGATCGCCATGATGCCTGCATAAAACGGGAACTGGATCACAATCCCTGCGCCGCCCTTCACGGCCTCGTTCAACGCAATCATCAGGTTGCGCGCGGTGCCATGCAAAACGATGCCCAGCATCAAAAACAGATAGTTCACGATGTTCAGGTTCAGGCCACTGCCGCGAATGAAGAAGTAATGCGCCAGAAAAATCAGCCCCGGAATACCGACAAGCCACATCAGGATGCGGCTGTTTTCCAGATGCTCTGCCGGACGCTGGGGGACGAATTTTTCTGCCACCTCTTCGCCCAGTTGTTCGGGCGTGACATACACACTTTCTTCGGCGCGGGGCACCATAAGCCAGTTTGTCAGCGGAATGATGACGAACAAAACGCCCACGATCGTAAGATTGAAACTGGCGAAAATCGTCATTCCGGTTTCAATGATGCCAATCTGGTCTTCGGTAAAATGCCCCGGCGTGGCGATGGTCAGCGGAATGGACCCCGCAAGCCCGCCATGCCAGATCACAAAACCCGAATAAGCCGCAGCAATCAACAGCCGGTAATCGACCTGAATTTGCCGCGCCAGTTCGCGCGCGAACAACGCGCCCACAACAAGCCCAAAGCCCCAGTTTATCCATGATGCAATCAACGAGACCACGGTTACCAGAATAATCGCGGACCCCGGTGATGTTGCCAAGCCTGCCAGAAACGCCAGAAATTTCTTCACGGGTGGCGATGACGCCAGAATAAAGCCGGTGACAAGCACCAGCAGCATCTGCATCGAGAATGTCAGCAGCCCCCAGAAACCGTCGCCCCACATCTGGATGACCTGAATTGGTGCCGTGCCTTGGAACAGCATGGCCGAACTGGCGGTGACAATGGTCAGGATCAGAACGAAGATAAACGGATCGGGCAAATATCGATCCATCAGCGTCACAGCTGGACGAGAAAGTGAACGTAGCACGGTAACCTCCCTTTTTGGTTAGCATAAGTTTTCAGCATAATTGTCAGCGCAAATCCAGTGGTCCTTGTGGCGATGTCGCGTTTTTTTAACCCTATCGTGGACATTCAGATATTTGCCGCCACGGTTAGGCGCCAAGCCGTCGAAAGGCACTGATCTGCGCTAGTGCCGGATTTCTGCTGCACGGATATTCTGCGCGCTGGCCGTTGTGACCGCAGCGCAATATCACCTGAAGAAACGGGCTGTTCTTTCCGGTTTTCGGACTAAATCGTTGCGGTGAACGCATGAAACACCGCGTCCCCCGCGCGCGTCGGGGCGGGTCCGGTGGCAAACGACATAACACCCGGGGGCAGGGATGCGCAGATTTATCGCTTTTGTTCTATCGGCAGCCCTGATGGTTGCCGCCGCGCCCACCCTGCTGGCCAGCGAAACGCTGATCGAGGATTTCACCATGCAGCCTGACAAAAGATGGCGGTTCTTCTCGGACAATGTGATGGGGGGCATTTCGACCGGACAGGTCACCATTTTGCAAGACGGCACCCACCCCTTCGCGCGCATGACAGGACGGGTCAGCACCGCAAATAATGGCGGCTTTATCCAGATGCGGCTGGACCTGTCCGCGCCACCGCCAGACGGCACGGTTGGTGTGCGGTTGCTGGTTCGCGGCAATGACCAGCGCTATTTTGTGCATCTGCGCACACGGGGCACGATGTTGCCATGGCAGTATTATCAGGCAGGGTTCAATGTAACCGGCGGCTGGGGTGAAATACGCATTCCATTGGAAAATTTCGCGCCTTCTGGTGCGCTGTTGCGCGGTTCGCCCCGTGCGCAAAGCCTGACATCCATTGCCATTGTTGCCTTCGGGCGCGATCATGACGCCGAAATTGATGTGCGCGAAATCGCGTTTTACTGAACTGCATGACTGACCGGGGGCGCAATGACACAGGATCGAAACCGCAGGTTCTGGAACCGGATTGCACAACGCTATGCGGCGCGCCCGCTGAAAGATGTGCCCGCATATGAAGCGATGCTTGCGGCGACTGCGGCGTGCCTGTCCCCATCGGCGCGCGTGCTGGAACTTGGCTGCGGAACCGGCGGCACGGCGATCCGCCTTGCACCACAGGTCGCGCACTGGACCGCCACGGATTTTTCGGCGGAAATGGTCCGCATCGCCAGTGCCAAACCGCGCGGCACCAACCTGACGTTCAAGGTGGTTGATGCGGCCAATGCCTTCGACGACGGCCCCTATGACGTGGTTTGTGCGTTCAATGTGCTGCATCTTGTCGATGATTTGCCCGGCCTGCTTGCCCGCGCGCATGCAAATTTGCGCCCCGGTGGGGTGCTGATTTCGAAAACCTGGTGCTTTGCCGGTGTAAACCCGCTGCTGCGCGCCCTGTTTCGCGTGTTGCAGGTTGTCCGGCTGTTCCCCGATGCGGCCATACTTTCTGAGGCCCAGTTACAGCAAGCCATTCGCGGTGCGGGCTTCGATATTGTTGACCAGAAGGTATTCGGCCCCCATCCGCAAAACCCCTATATCGTGGCGCGGCGATCCGATGGAACTGCGGACCGACGGTAACGCCCCGAAACGGGCCTGTATTTCACGCATTACGCGGCGCGCGATCCCGCACAGGCCGCAGCATGGGCATCGCGCCATAGCTGATCGACCCCCGCCAGCGCGGTGGCATCCAGCGCCGGACCCTGCCAGTAGCGGCCGGATGGGCAGATTGCGCCCAGCGCCTGTTCCGCGCTCAATGCGCGATCCATCGATGCGGGATTTAACGCGCGGGGCTTTTGCTGCCGAATATCCGCGATATCACAGCGCGCAAATACCAACCGCGATGCACTGGACGACAGGTTCACCACGGCGCAGCCCTGCCGCGCGGCCAGCAATTCCAGCCGTGCGGATTTGGCACCAAGATCTTGCAATGTGGGGTCGGGGCGCAACGGATCGGCGGTGCCGGTCCCATAGAAATGCGTGGTCTTGTGGTCATAAACCATATCGCAGCCCAGATAGGCCAGCACCGTCGGGCGCAATGCCGCCAGCGCCCAGTATCCCGCACTGAAGGCCATTGTGGCCCCTGCATAGATAATGCCGCCATAGTCGTTATTCGCGGGCACATATTCGGTGGCGGTGATGATCTGCCTGTCCGCGCCTGTTTCGGGTGGGTGGCGGTCGTTCGGGAAATCTTCGGGGTGGACCAGATAATCCCAATCAGGGCGCACCTGCCACGCATTGTTGATTGCGACAATCCGGTCCACCGCCCCGCGGGACCAGTCACGGCAGACCACAACGCCGGGGCCGCTGCCCAATATCATGACAATCATCAGCGCCCCTCTTTTGTTTTTCGCGCGCCGCATCAATCCGGCACTTCCCCGACGGGTGAACCGCAAACATAACGATTGCCAGACGTCCCACACGGGTCAAACCTGCCGGACCGACATTGCGCCATGTGTGGTGTCTTAGCGCCCGTTTGTGCCGGAACAAGGTCAAATCTTGCGCTTGGGGGCGGGTTCCACGCGTTTCGTCATGCGCAGGGCAGCGCCGGATACGGGTTCCATCACCCGCAAGATGGTTTCTTTGGCCCCCACAACCGGCGGCAACATGCGAAATCATCGCAAGCCGTTTATCAAATATCGCCTATCTGCGTCGTCTTGCGGGTGGTTGTGAACGCCCGATCAAGGTCCGGATTAAGCGCAAGCCCCAGCCCCGGACCGGGGGGAACAGTTATCTGGCCGTTGGTCACCACTGGCAAGGCGGTCACCAGATCGCGATACCATGTGCGGTAGAACGCGCGCACGCTTTCCTGCACCAGCGCGTTGGGGGCGTTCAGCGACAGATGGGTGGACGCCGCCAGCACCACAGGCCCCGTGCAATCATGCGGCGCAACCGGCAGGTGCCATGCTTCGGCCATGGCGGCAATCTTGCGCGCCTCTGACAGGCCACCACACCAGCTTAGGTCCAGCATAACAACGCCTGCCGCGCCAGTTTCCAGCAAATCCCGAAACCCCCAGCGCGTGGCCAGTGTTTCAGATGCGCAGATCGGCGCGACGGATGCCTGCGCATAGCGCGTCAGGCTGCCAAGGCTGTCCATACGAATGGGGTCTTCGTGCCAGAAGGTGTTGAACGGGGCCAGCGCACGGGCAATCTGCATCGCGGGCAAAAGCTGCCACATGGAATGGAATTCAACCATGATGTCCATTCTGTCGCCCACCGCATCGCGAATTTTTTCAAACGGGCGCAGGGCGGTTTTCAGATCATCAGGCGCGATATACTGACCGCGCGTCTTTTCAGCGGCAATATCAAAAGGCCAGATTTTCATCGCTGTGATCCCGTCCTCCAGCAGGGACAGGGCCAGATCGTCGGCGCGGTGCAAGAACGCATCAAGGTCGTCATAGGCATGGGGTTTCTTGCCGTGCCCCCAGTTACCCACCTGCTGGCCGTCAGCCTTCTTGATGTAATCCAGCCCCGCGCAGGTGTTATAGGTGCGGATGGAGGGCCGCGTGAACCCGCCCAGAAGCTGCGCAATAGGTTGGCCCGTGGCCTTGCCGAATATGTCCCAAAGCGCAATGTCAAACGCGGAATTGCCGCGCATCTCCGCCCCCGCCGAGCGGAAGCCCAGATAGCCCACCAGATCGGCGGCCAATGCATCAATCTGCAACGGGTCACGCCCCAGAACGCGCGGCGCGATCCATTCATGCACATGCGCTTCAACGGTGGCAGCGCCGAAAAATGTCTCGCCCAGACCGGTGATCCCTTCATCGGTGTGAACCTCGACCCATAGCAGGTTCGGGCGCTCCGCAATACGAATGGTCTCAATGGCGGTAATTTTCATGCGGCACCTTTTCGTGTTGATATGTGCGAAATCAGGGGCGGATGGGCATCAGTCAGACATATCCAGCTGCAAGCCCACACGCTGCGCGCCACCGGCCAGATGCGCGCGCATCGCCGCGCGGGCGGCCCCTGCATCGCCCGCGACAATCGCGGCGCAGATTGCGGCATGTTCGCGTCTGGTCTGGGCGTGCAGGGCGTCCAGCGGGGTTTCAGCCCGTGCCGCCAGTATGACATGCGCGATCCGGTCGGAAATTGCGGTCAGGAACTGCACGAAATACGGGTTGCCCGTTGCCAGCGCCAGCGCACGGTGAAATTCCAGATCGGCGGCCACAGAACTGTCGGCGCTTTCTTCAGGCTGATCAAACCGTGCCAGTGCGGCCTTGATCCGCAACATATCAGCGGCGCTGCGGTGGCGCGCGGCCAGGGCTGCGGCCTCAACCTCCAGGGGGGCGCGCAACTGGAACAGGTGCTGAAACGCGCGGCTGTCCATGTCTTGCGGGGCATCCAGACGGATCGGGCGTGCGGCCATATCAGCCACAAACGCGCCCGCGCCCTGACGGGTTTCCACCAATCCTTCGTTGCGCAACTGGGCAATCGCTTCGCGGATGACCGCGCGGCTGACACCGAAATCACGCGCCAGTTGCGCTTCGGTCGGCAGCCGCGCGCCGGTTGTCAGGCCATCCGCTTCGATCTGCGCCAGAAGATGCGCGGCAATGCGGGTGGAAAGCTGCGTGTTGCGTGCAAAACCGGGCATGGGCGCACTCATCCCCCTGCCCCGCGCACCAGCACCAACTGGCAATTCGGGTTCATCATCTGCGCGGGGTCAATCGCGCGCTTGATCGCCCCCAGCAGGTCGCGCTGCGTGTCCGGCAGGGCGTCCTGAAAATCCGCGCGTTTCAACCGCCCGATGCCGTGTTCGGCACTGATGGACCCGTCAAAGCGTTCAAGCACCTGATAGATCAGCTTCTTCGCGGCCTCGATCTGGTGATCTGCATCGCCTTCGGGGGCGGGCAGAACATTCAGATGCACATTGCCGTCGCCGACATGCCCGTAGGACACGCACACCGCCCCCGGCAGCGCGGCTGTAACTGCCGCTTCGGCGGTCGCCACAAATTCCGGCAGGCGGGACAAGGGCACGGACACATCGGTGCGCAAATGCCGCCCGCGCCGCGCCTGCCCTTCATTCATCCCCTCGCGGATCAGCCACAGGCCCTGCGCCTGCGTTTGCGATTGGGCAATCACCCCGTCACGCACCAACCCGTCGGAAAACGCCAGTTCCAAAAACCGCTCCATCAGGTTCGCAACATCGACCAACCCCGACCCGGACAGTTCCATCAGAACATAGGCGGGGGCATCCGTGGCCATGGGTATGGACAAATCCGGCATGGCCTCTCTCGCCAGTGTAAACGCCAGCGGCGGCATGAATTCAAACGCCGACATCAGGTCGCAACACTGGCGGCGGGCCAGCCGGAACAGGGACATCGCATCTTCCAGCCGGTCCAGCGCCAGCAGTGCGGTTGCGGTTTGTTCGGGCAGCGGGCCAAGTTTCAGTGTGGCCGCCGTGATCACGCCAAGCGTGCCTTCCGCGCCAATGAACACCTGTTTCAGATCAATGCCGCGATTGTCCTTGCGCAACCGCGACCGCAAATCCAGCACGCGCCCGTCCGGCAGCACCACTTCCAGCCCCAGCACCAGATCGCGCGTCATGCCGTAGCGCAGCACATTCAGCCCGCCCGCATTGGTGGACAGGTTTCCGCCAATCTGGCAACTGCCCTGCGCGCCCAGCGCCAGCGGGAAAAACAGCGCAGCATCTGCCAATCTGTCCTTCAGGGTTTGCAGCACAACACCTGCTTCCACTTCGGCAGTGAAATCATCAGCTTCAATGCGGCGGATGCGGTTCATGCGTTCCAGACTTAGCACCACCTGCCGCGCAGGCGTATCGGGCACAGCGCCCAGCACCAGCCCCGTGCGCCCGCCTTGTGGCACAACGCCCAACCCCATAGCTGCCGCTGCGCGCAAACAGGCCGACACCTGCGCGGTGTCACGCGGGCGCAGCACCGCCAGCGCATCTGATTGCACATCACCATGCCAGTCGCGGCAATAGGGGGCCACATCCGGGCCGGACAGAACCAGATCAGCGGCCAGTTCCGCGCCAAGGGCCTTTTGCAAACCATCCAGCAGGGGCGGGGCGGCAGTGTCGGGGGCTGTCGTCATAAGTTGGTATCCGGTTTTGGGCAGATTTGTGCTTTGCATTGCATATATGTCAGGTTATCAGACAAATTAACGCGAAAGCAAGCGCAACACAACGCGCGCATATCGAAGGGAGTGAGGATGCATATTCTGATAACAGGCGCGGCCGGAATGGTCGGGCGCAAGCTGACAGAACGGCTGGTCGCAGACGGTGCCCTTGGCGGGCAGGCAGTTACACAGCTGACGCTGGCCGACGTGATGGAGCCGCCAGAACCTGCGGACTTTGGCGGGCAGGTTGCCTGTATCGCAGCCGATCTGGAACACCCTGACACACCGGCCCAACTGATCGCCACGCGCCCCGATGTCGTGTTTCATCTGGCCGCGATTGTGTCGGGCGAGGCGGAGCAGGATTTCGACAAGGGCTACCGCATCAATCTTGATGCCACGCGCGCGCTGTTTGATGCCATCCGGCTGGCGCATCTGGCAGACGGCTATACCCCGCGCGTGGTGTTTGCGTCCTCCATCGCGGTGGTGGGCGCGCCCCTGCCGCACCCGATACCCGATGACTTTCATTGCACGCCACTGACCAGTTATGGCACGCAAAAGGCAATTTGCGAATTGCTGCTGGCCGATTACACGCGGCGCGGTTTTATGGATGCAATCGGCATCCGGCTGCCCACGATCTGCATTCGCCCCGGTGCGCCCAACAAGGCCGCATCCGGGTTCTTTTCCAGCATCCTGCGCGAACCGTTGATCGGACAGCCCGCCATTCTGCCGGTGCCCGATACAATCCGCCACTGGCATGCATCGCCGCGCGCGGCGGTGGGGTTCATGCTGCATGGCGCCACGATGGACCTGTCCGCCCTTGGGCCAAGGCGCAACCTGTCCATGCCCGGACTAAGCGCCACAGTGGCGGACCAGATTGACGCGCTGCGCCGTGTCGCGGGCGACAAGGCCGTCGCCCTGATCACGCGCGAACCGGATGCGATGATCACCCGCATGTGCGAAGGCTGGGCCACAGGGTTTGATGCCAGCCGCGCGCGGGCCTTGGGTTTCACCGCCGAAGACAGCTTTGACGACATCATCCGCATCCATATCGAGGATGAACTTGGGGGCCAGCTATGACACTTCCGCAAATTGCATTTCTGGGCACAGGGTTGATGGGCGCGCCAATGGTGCGGCGCTTGCTGGGCGCGGGATTCCCTGTGCGGGTCTGGAACCGCGACAGCGCCAAGGCGCAGGCCCTTGTCGCGGATGGCGCGCAACTGGCGGGCACCCCCGCGCAGGCGGTAGACGGGGCGGGCGTGGTGTTCACCATGCTGTCGGACGGGCATGCCGTGGAAGATGTGCTGTTCACACAGGGCACAGCCGCGCATCTGGCGCAAGGGGCCGTGGTGGTCGACACATCATCCATTGCCCCCGATCAGGCGCGCGACCATGCCACGCGGCTGGCAGAACAGGGCATCGCACATGTGGATTGTCCGGTGTCAGGGGGCGTTGCGGGGGCGGATGCGGGCACATTGGCGCTGATGGCGGGCGGCGCGCCTGATGTGATCGACCGGCTTGCGCCTGTATTGGCGCCCTTGGGGCGGGTCACACATGTCGGCCCGTCAGGGGCGGGGCAGGTGTGCAAACTGGCCAACCAACAGATCGTTGCCATCACCATCGCAGCCGTCGCCGAAGCCATGGTTCTGGTTCAGGCGGGCGGGGCAGATCGCGCAAAGTTCCGGCAGGCCATTCGCGGCGGTTTTGCCGAAAGCCGCATACTGGAGTTGCATGGCGGGCGCATGGTCGCGCGCGATTTCACCCCCGGCGGGCCTGCACGCCTGCACCTGAAGGATCTGGACTCCGTGGCGGTGCTGGCGCAGGCGCAGGGCCTGACCCTGCCGCAAACGAACGCGGTCCATCAGGCTTTTGCAGATTTCGTGGCCAATGGCGGTGGCGATGCGGACCACAGCGCCCTGTTGCTGCATCTGGAAGACATGAACCCCCGCACATAACATGCGGGGGCCATTCGTATTCTGATTTACAAGACCACTCAGGTGTTCTTGATGTCCGGCGGTCTGCCCACCTTCACCCCGGATATGTTTTCAGCCAGAAGCGCCTTTAGCAGTGCAAACATCATCGCGAAAACAAGGATAAAGATCGGCAGCCCGACCACTGTAATCACCTGCTGCAAGGCTACCAGACCAGCCTCGCCTGCCAGCACGATCAGCATTGCGGCAACCGCGCCTTCCGACACGCCCCAGAACACCCTTTGGCGCACGGGGCCGGGTTCGGTGTCGCCTGTGCACAGCATATCAACGACCAAAGACGCGGAATCTGATGATGTGGCAAAGAAGATCGCGACGATCACCACCGCCAGACCCTGTATCAGTTGGGTCGCGGGGTAATTCTCGAAAAACGCGAACATCGCGAATTCGGGGCCACGGCCCACAGCTTCGGCAATCTGGCCCGCATTTGCGCCCAAGGCGTCGCGCGCGGCGGCCCCGATGCCGTCAATCTCCATCGCGGACCAGCCGAAGATTGCGAACCAGACCAGCGTGAACAGGGACGGTGCCAGCAGCACGCCCAGCACAAATTCCCGAATGGTGCGCCCCTTGGATATACGCGCCACAAAAATGCCGATGAAGGGTGACCATGTCACCGTCCAGGCCCAGTAAAAGACCGTCCAGCCCCCCTGCCAGCCCCAGCCGTCATCATTGGTGTAGCTGGCCATCATGTCGTTCCAGAATGCCATCGGGAAAATATTGGTCGCATATATGCCCGCAGTCTCGATGATGCCGCGCAGCAGGAACACCGTTGATCCGGTGACCAGAACGAACAGCATCAACCCTGTTGCCATGCCGATATTAATATTCGACAGAACCTTGACGCCCTTATCCAGCCCGACCACGATGGATGTGGTGGCAACCGCCGTCAGCACGATGATAATGATCACCTTGCTTGTCACACTGTCGGGCACGCCCATCAATTCGGACAGACCTGCATTGATCTGGCGTGTTCCAAGCCCGATCGACACCGCCACACCAAACAGCGTGCCCAGAATTGCAGCAATGTCGATGGCCTTGCCGATAGGGCCGTGGATGCCTTCTTTCAGGAACGGATAGAACACCGAACTGACCCTGACCGGCAGGTCATAGCGATAGATGAAATAGGCAAAGGCCAGCCCGGGCAGGGTAAAAATTGTCCATGTGTGCAGGCCCAGATGATACAGCGAAAAGCCCATCGCCTCGCGCGCGGCCTCAACGGAATGGGGTTCGGTCTCGGCATAGGGCGGGGATGCGAAATGCAGGATCGGTTCCGCCACGCCCCAGAACATCAGCACCGTCCCGATGCCGCCTGCAAACAGCATGGTGA
Source organism: Roseinatronobacter sp. S2 (assembly GCF_029581395.1). GTDB lineage: Bacteria > Pseudomonadota > Alphaproteobacteria > Rhodobacterales > Rhodobacteraceae > Roseinatronobacter. The sequence goes on from NZ_CP121113.1 coordinate 129,625, forward strand.
ACCACGACAGGTTCGAATATTCGGGATTGCTGTCAACAGGCCCAAGGCGAATATTGCCAAAGCGGCTGAAGGCGATCCAGACAAGGAAGATCAGCCAGACATTGACGCCAATAATGAAAAACCAGCCAAGATTGGTGACAACCCAAGATCGCGCATCGGCGAAGAAGTCGCCAATGGCCTCGGGGGCTATGATCAACGCGAACAGGAACACGATCATAAGCCCGGCGGACCAGAAAAAGATCGTTACATTCGTGCGCAGCCCAAGTTGAAGTGCAAGCTTCTCCATAAGAGTTCCTTTCTGATCCGCGTCCACAAAGTGGCTGCGTTGTCAAATTGGCCCATCGCGGCAGGTCATTTTGCCGATGGTTGGTATGTGCGCGTATCGTCACACACAAAGCCTGATCAGAAATCGTTGCAGGTCTGTTCACTTCATGCAAGGAAAAATTTATTCAAGCGCATCCAAAGGTTGTGCGGCCTGCATGCCCCGGCCCGGACCACAGCAGCGCTGTGGCACAGGCGGGGACAGGCAGGCACAGCATCAGATGTCGAAGACGACGCCTTGCGCCAGTGGCAGTTCGCGCGAATAGTTAATGGTATTGGTCGCGCGCCGCATATAGCCTTTCCATGCGTCAGACCCGCTTTCGCGCCCGCCGCCGGTTTCCTTCTCGCCACCGAATGCACCGCCGATTTCCGCGCCCGATGTGCCGATATTGACATTGGCAATGCCGCAATCAGACCCCGCCGCTGACAGGAAGGTTTCCGCCTCGCGCAGGTCGGTGGTGAAGATCGACGATGACAGCCCCGCACCCACAGCGTTTTGCTGCGCAATCGCATCCTCAAGATCGCTGTAGCGCATGACATACAGGATGGGCGCGAATGTTTCCTCCAGCACGGGGCCAGTCTGCGCGGGCATTTCAACCAGCGCGGGGCGCACATAATAGGCGCTGTCGGGGGCCACATCGGTCACGCGGTTGCCGCCGTGAACGGTGCCGCCCGCCGCGCGCGCCGCATCAAGCGCGGCCGCCATCGCGTCGAACGCAGCGCGGTCCACAAGCGGGCCGACCAGCGCCTGCGTGGTCAGTGGGTTGCCGATGGTGACGGATTCGTATGCCTTGACCAGCCCCGGCACCAATGCGTCATAAACACTGTCATGCACAAACAGCCGCCGCATGGAGGTGCAGCGCTGGCCTGCCGTGCCCATAGCCCCGAATGCTATGGCCCGCAGCGCCATGTCCATATCCGCAGACGGGCAGACAATGCCCGCATTATTGCCACCCAGTTCCAGAATGGACCGCCCGAACCGCGCGGCCACACGCGGCCCCACCTGCCGCCCCATGCGGGTTGATCCGGTGGCCGACACCAGCGCCACGCGCGGATCATCGACCAGCGCCGCGCCCGTGTCGCGCCCGCCGATGACAACCTGTGCCAGCCCCGCAGGCGCATCACCGAACCGCGCCAGCGCCCGTTCCAGAACCGCCTGACTGGCCAATGCCGTCAGCGGTGATTTCTCGGACGGTTTCCAGACAACCGCATTGCCGCAGACCAGCGCCAGTGCCGTGTTCCATGACCACACGGCTACAGGAAAATTAAACGCCGAAATCACGCCCACAACGCCCAGCGGGTGCCATGTTTCCATCATCCGATGACCGGGGCGTTCCGTGGCGATGGTCAGGCCATAAAGCTGGCGTGACAGGCCGACCGCAAAATCGCAGATATCGATCATTTCCTGCACTTCGCCCGCCCCTTCAGACGGGCTTTTGCCTGCCTCGATGGACACAAGGCGGCCCAGATCATCCTTGGCGGCGCGCAATTCCTCGCCCAGCAGGCGCACCAACTCGCCACGGCGCGGGGCGGGGACATTGCGCCAGTCGCGGAAGGCGGCGGCAGCGCGGTCAATCGCGGCGGTCACACCATCAGCATCGTGTTCGGGCAGCAGGGCAATCTGTTCGCCGGAAATAGGCGAGAAGCTGGCCAATGTGCCGCCCGTATATGCGGCGGGGTCAACACCGAAACCGGCCAGTATGTCATTCGTGGTTTGTGGAATATCAATCATATCATGTCCTTCTGAACTCAACACGCCCTGCATCAAGGTGCTGCGTGTCACGGGTTTGCAAGTTTCCACCGGCTTGGGCGGTCAAATGCGGGGTGTTCCATACAATAGCAGTCAGGTTTCAAAGGCAGGTGTGGCCGCCATGATGCCCATCCCCCCAGCTTGCCAGTTTAGCATGTCATATATATAGAACATCAAGTTTCGTATGAAACGTGCCAATTTCACCTGACATGATGCGAGGCAGGAATGAAGCTAAGCCGCCGCCAGTTGCCGGACCTTGCCGCGCTGCAAGCCTTCGAGGCATCGGCACGCCATGGCAGCTTTACCCGCGCGGCGGTGGACCTGAACCTGACACAAAGCGCCGTCAGCCGGCAGATCAAGGATCTGGAAACCCAGTTGGGCATCGCCTTGTTTGAACGCGTGCGCCAGCGGATCGTGTTGTCCACCGCCGGCCAGCGGTTGCGCCCCGAAATAGAGCGGCTGCTGGCAGAATTGCAGAACCTGTCAATCCGTGCCGCCAGCGGGCGCGATGTCACCGGGCATCTGTCTGTTGTCACCTTGCCAACCTTCGGCAGCCGCTGGCTGATGCCGCGCCTGTGCAGCTTCCTGACCGCGCATCCAGGTTTGCAGGTCAGCATTACGGCCCGTCAGGGCGCGTTCGATATGACAGATGCCGGTGTTGATCTGGCCATTCATTACGGCAAGCCCGCCTGGCCCGGTGCAAGCTGCACATATCTATGCGCCGAAACGATGCTGGCCGTGGCCGCGCCCGGTGTCGTGACAGGCGACATATTGCCCGATGACCTGCCGCTGCTGCATCTTGAATCGCGCCCCATGCTGTGGCCCGAATGGCTAAGCGCGCAGGGCCAGCCTGTGACGCGGGGGTTTCAGGGCCACCGGTTTGACCAGTTTTCACTGTTGATCGAAGCGGCACTGGCCGGAATCGGGGCCGCATTGCTGCCAAGCTATCTGATAGAACGCGAATTGCAGACGGGCGATCTGTGCGCGCTGTCCGGCGGGTCGCTGTCAACGGATGCCGCCTATTGGGTGGCCATTCCAGATGCCAGCGCGTCAGATCCGGTGCCACTGGCATTTCGCGACTGGATCATCGGTCAGGTCACCTAGGGCGGTGTCATGTCAGATGGAATCGCAAGGCTGGGTAATGCTGGCCTGAATGGGGCGTTGGCGCGGGAACTAAGCCCGCGCCATCGGTGGGCCGGGGTCTGCCGATCCGGCGTTGGTGAAGTTCACTTTATGCAGGCGACACACTCCAACATCCAAGGCTTGGCGTGTCGCTGGCCAAATCGGCAGGCCGCGGGACGGCCCACCGATGGCGCGGCGGCCTTCGGCCTTGAATCCGCGCCTTTGGGTGTCCCCTTCACGCCAGCACCACCCAACCGGATGTTTCAACCTGATCCGACGACGTTCCAGTGCGCGCCCGTGTTCATTCGCAGTCACGCGACCCGCCCCAAACCTGTTGATACGCATGTCCAAAACCGGTTCCCGCTTTTGCGCGACATGCTTTAAATCCGCGCGTCAACCAGATGGAAGGCCTGCGCGCCAAATTCGTAGAACGCCCCTTTCAGGTTGCGCAACGGGGCATCTTGCGGCGTGCTGGGGCGCAGGGGCAGTTCTTCATTGCCGCCCCGCAACCACCCCGCAAGCGAACGCCCGAATGCCGTGCCCGGTGCAATGCCGCGCCCGTTATAGCCGCAAAAGCACACCACACCGTCCGCCAGTTCGTGAAACCGTGGCAAGTGGTCGTTGGTCATGCCGATAGTGCCGTGCCATTGATGCTGAAAATCCACCGCCCCCAGTTGCGGGAATATCCGCGCCAAGGCCCGCCGCGCCCACGCCCGATGTATCTGCGCACCGCCAGTGCGCAGCGCGCCCACAGACCCGAAAATCAGTCGGTTCTGCTGGTCCATCCGAAAGGATGTCAGCACTTGCCGTGTGTCCCATGCCCCTTGGCGCTGCGGCAGCAAGGTCTTGGCCAGCGCATCGGGCAGCGGTGCTGTGGCCAGATTGAAATAGGGCAAAAACACCTGCTGCGTGCGGATCTGCGGCATCAGGTGGCGGGTATAGGCGTCGGTTGCAAACACCACCTTTTGCGCCGTGACCGACCCCTGCGGTGTTGCGACCTGCCAGCCGCCACCATCGGCGCGCATGCCCATGGCGGGCGTGGCCGTGAAAATGCGCGCCCCCTGCCCGATTGCAGCCGCCGCCAGCCCGCGAACATAGGACAGCGGCTGAATTGTTCCCGCGCGCCGGTCCAGCAAGGCACCCTTATAATGCGTCGTGCCCAGCCGTCCGGCAGTAGCCTGCGCATCCAGCAAGTCCACAGGTGCCCCCCGCCGCGCCCATTGCGTATGACGTTCGGCCAGTTCCGCCACCCCCGCGCGGTCAGGCGCGACATGCAGCGTGCCTGCCTGCGTGGCTTCGCACGCAATCGCGTAGCGCGCGATAATATCCCAGACAAGTGACGGACCTGCACCCAGATAGGAAATCAACCGCTCGCCCTGATCTGCGCCCAGGGTGTCGACCAGCGCATCGGGCATCACCCACATGCCTGCATTGACCAGACCGACATTGCGCCCCGACCCGCCAAAACCGATATCGACCGCTTCCAGCACAACGACATCACTGCCCTGCTCGGCCAGATGCAGCGCGGTTGACAGCCCCGTATAGCCAGCCCCCACCACCACAACATCGGCACGCACAGCACAGGTCAGGGGCTGGGTCGCGGGCGCGGGTGGCGCCGATACGTCCCAAAGTCCATGACTGCGCGGATCGCCTTGCATATTGGGGGCCTTTCGTTCCGATCAGGGCATCAACCACCCAAATCTTGTGCCGGAAACCGCCACAATGCCAGCGTTGACTTGGTCTGATGTCATTCCGTTGCGGAATACTGCGCAGTTGAAGATATGCGCTGCTTGCGGATACATCAGATACACAGGCACTGCGCCACCCATTGCGAAAGGCGGCAAGGCAGGTCATCCCCGCCTTGCCGCATCAGAGTGTCAGTGCAATGGTATCAGCGCGGCAGAAGCACGCCGTCAACAACGTGGATCACACCGTTTGACTGGTTCACATCCGCGACGCTGACCAGATAGGCATTTCCGCTTTCGTCAAAGATATACACATCGCCTGACGGACGAACCTGTGCCGACAGCGCAGCCCCCGACACGGCGTTGAAGTGGTAGAACCCGTCCGACGATGCGCGTGCGCGCGCTGTCAGCTGCGCGGCAGAAATGTTGCCCGCAACGACATGGCTGGTCAGAACCTTGGTCAGTGTCTCGCGGTTTTCTTCCATCAGCAATGTCTCGACCGTGCCATCAGGCAGCGCGTCAAACGCCATGTTGGTGGGTGCGAACACGGTGAACGGCCCTTCGCTTTGCAATGTCTCGACCAGACCGGCGGCCTGCACGGCGGCAACCAGCGTGGTGTGATCTGCGGAATTCACGGCGTTTTCCACAATGTTGCGGCTGGGGAACATGGGCGCGCCACCAACCATCGGGTTGTCGCCCGCATCCATACCCGTCTGCATCGGCATATCTTCGTCCATCGCGGCATCATCTGCCGCCGGAAGCAACACGGCATCAATGACGTGAATAACACCGTTCGACTGAACGACATCGGCAATCGTCACGGTTGCGGTGCCGCCGGTTTCATCTGTCAGGGTGATCATTCCGTTCGATGCGCGCACTTCAAGCATGCAACCGCCCAGTGTTTCGACCATGTGGACACCGCCGCCATCCGCGATCATGCCGCCAATGACATCGGACATCGCATTCGCCCCAAGGACGTGACAGGTCAGCACTTCGGTCAGGGCGTCAATGTTTTCGGGCATCAGCAGCGTTTCAACGGTGCCATCGGGCAGCGCGTCGAATGCCGCGTTTACAGGGGCAAACACCGTGAACGGCCCTTCGGTCTGTAGCGTGTCCACCAGACCGGCGGCCTGCACGGCGGCAACCAGCGTGGTATGATCTGCGGAATTCACGGCGTTTTCCACGATATTGCGTTCTGCAAGCATCGGCGCACCGCCGACCATGGGGTTGTCTGTCATTTGTGCGACAGCGGGTGCGGATGCAAATACGGTTGCGGCCATCAAGGTTGCGCGAAGTGATAGTTTCATGAATATTTCTCCCGGTTACACCGATATTGGCGTTTTGTCCTATGGTTACGAAACGGTGTGGAAGAAGTTTCAACCAAGCGGCATTCGAAATCCGGGCGCGGCCCGATCGCTGCGCAGGCGTCAGCGGATCTGGTAGGTTGGGGGGCGTGAATTACGCGCCGGTCAGCCGGCTGTCCAGCAACTCTCCGCGCTTGGTCAGCAACGGGTAGCCGATCATCGCAAATGACGTGTTCAATGATTTGAAGGCCCGCAGAAGTTCAAGGTGGATCGCGCTTGTCTCGATCGATTCCGCCAACCCCTGACGCAGGCGTTCCAGATGGCGCGATTGCAGGTCGCGCGCGATGTTGCGCACCTTTTCCTTTTCTTGGACCAATTCGCGGGCAAGGCCCACATCTTCGGACATCAAAACAGCAATACCCTGCTGGACGTTGCGCAGCACGACATCATGAAAATCCTGCAACTCCCGCCAGCCATCGGCGGAAAAGTTAAGGTTTTCCAGTGATTTCCGGCGCGCCAGTTCAACGGCCTTGCGGGCAATCATGTCGGCGCCCGCCTCCAGGTTCATGGCGATTGCGGACAACTCGAATGCGCGCGTGCCGATATCCTCGTCGCCCTCGCGGCCACGCACCTTGGCAAGATAGATCCGCACCTCCAGCGACCGGCTTTCCACACGCTCCAGCGCGTCCTGCATTTTCTGCGCGGCCACGTCGTCAAAACTCTCGAACAGGGGGATGACCTGCCGCGTCATGGTTTCAATACGGCTGCCCATATCCACCAGTTCGCGCACGGCACAGGCATATGCGCGGCTGGGCTGATCCTGCACCGTCGGGTCAAGCGCGGTTCGCGCAAGATCGGCGGCATGGGGGTTGGGCGCATCCTGAACCAGCACGGATGTCATGCGCGTGATCGGCCCCACCAGCGGCAGGCACACCGCCAGCAAAACGGCGTTGAACAGCAAATGCAGATGCAACGCCTGCGCACCGGCATCCGCGCCCAACAGGGTGACAGGAATCTGCCCCGCGACGATGGCCCATAGAACCAAGACCGCACCGCCACCACGCAACACCAGATTGGCCCAGATCACCCTGCGCACAGCAACATCCGATTTCAGCGTCAGCAACACCGCAATCATGGCCCCGCCCAGATTGGCCCCCAGAACCATGGCAAAAGCCGCAACGGGCGGCAGTGCCCCCTGCGCGGCCAATGTCGCGAATAACAGCACGGCCGCAACGCTGGAATGCACCAGCCATGCAAAGGCTGCCGCCAGCAAAAAGGCACTGATCGGATCATTGGCCAGATACAGCATGACACCGCGCGCGCCTGCGCTGTCCACCAGCGGCAGGCTGGCCGCACGGATCAGGTCAAGCGACAGGAACACCAGCGCCAGCCCGATCATGATGCGCCCGATCTGGCGCAAACGCCTGCGTGAACTGCGCAGGAATATCAGCACCCCGCCCAGCAGCAAAATTGGCGTGATCCCCTCCAGCCGCGAATTCAGGATCAGCGCCACCACCGCCGACCCCAGATCGGCCCCCAGCACAATGGCCATACCCGCCATGCTGCCAATCGCGCCCGCGGACACAAAACCCGCCATCAGCATGGCCACCGCCGTGGAGCTTTGCAGCAGCACCGCCGCCCCCGCCCCGCTGGCCGCAGCCGCCACGCGGTTTGACGTGGACCGCCGCAACCACAGGCGCAACTGCCCGCCAAAGGCGCGTTCAAACCCCGTGCGCACCAGTCGCACAGCCCATATCAGCAGCGCAGCCGCGCCGGCCATATTCAGAATAAAAAGAATGGGCGAGGTTTCCATGATGTCCCGCTGGAAAAAGAAGATCCTACCTTGATGGGCAAGGCGCTAGAAGTCAAAGGGGCCGTCACCCATGAACAGCGGCTGTGCCGTCCAGCTGTCGTCAGGTCCGGTGTCCAGAAGGGCGTATCCCGTCGGGCCGGTCAGAAAACCCACCCGCGCATCAGGGCGCCTGTCCAGTGCGAATGCGCTGCACAGGGACGGCGCGGTCACAACGCGGTGCGCCCCGATCCGGCCCAGATATACACCATGCACATGCCCTGCCACACAGATCAGCGGCCCACAATTCGCGGGGATTGCGGCGGCCAGATCTTCGGTATTTTCCAGCCCGATATTGTCCATGAACCGGATACCTGTCCGCAAGGGCGGGTGATGAAGGGCCACAACCACTGCGCGCGCGCCCGCGCCATTCAGCGCATGGGTCAGAAATTCCAGACTGTCTGGTTGCAACCGCCCCGCGCCCTGCCCTTCGACCAGCGTATCAAGCCCGATCATGCGGGTATCGGGCAAGTCAACAACCCAGTCAACAGCCCCCGCAGCGGGCATCCATGCCGCCCCCCCGAAGGCCGCGCGAAATGCAGCGCGGTTGTCATGGTTGCCCGGCACGGCATAGACAGGCAGACCAAACCGCGCCAGTTCACGAACCGCCAGATCATAGCTTGCGGCACTGCCATCCTCGCTGACATCACCAGTCACCAGAACCCCGTCCAGCGGGCCGATGGCGGGCATCTGCGCCAGAATGCGGTCCACGCCCGCGCGCAAAATCGCGCCGGTATCCAGCATGCCGGAACACAAGGTGCCCGGCGCCACAACATGCAAATCAGTCAGGTGCAGAAAACGCGCCATGGCTTATTTGATCCCCGCGCGCAGGAATGCCTGCACAAACTGGCGCTGGAACAGCAAAAACGCGATCAGCAGCGGCGCAACCGACATGATGGTTGCGGCTGAAATAACCGAAATATTCACCCCGCTTTCGGGCGCGCCAAACAGGGACAACCCGACGGTCAGCGGTCGTGTGGTTTCGGAATTGGTGACGATAAGCGGCCACAGGAAGTTGTTCCAATGCGTGGACACCGACACCAGCGCATAGGCCAGATATGTGGGTTTGGCCGAGGGCACATAGACGCGCCACAGCACACCGAACCAGCTGCACCCTTCTATGCGCGCGGCTTCATCCAGTTCTTTGGGCACACTTTTGAACGCCTGCCGCATCAGGAAAATGCCGAAAGCGCTGGCCCAATAGGGTGTGCCGATCCCGAAGACCGTATCGAACATGCCCAGCCGTGACACCATGGCGTAATTCTCGACGATCAGCACCTCTGGCAGGATGAAAAGCTGCAACAGCACAATGATGAACAGCACATCACGCCCCGGAAACTGGAACTGTGCAAACGCATAACCTGCCAGCGTGGTCACCACCAACTGCCCCGCCAGAACCACGCTGACCAGCAAAAAGGTGTTGAAGAAATAGCGCATCCACGGCGCGCCGTTCCACGCGGTGCGAAAGTTGTCCAGCGTCCATGCGCCTGCAAGGTTGAAATTCACGGCATCCGACGTAGAATGGAACGCCGCCCACACGGCAAACAGCAGCGGTGCAATCCATACGATGGCCAGGGTCCACGCCGCGAACGTGTCCAGCGCCAGTGTCAGGCGGGGCCGGAAGCTGCGCTTGGGGGCCATGACATATAGGGGTGCTTGACCGGATTTAAGGGCATCGCTCATTGGTAATGTGTCCTGCGGTCCAGAATGATGAACTTGATCGCCGCTGTAACCCCCAGCACGGCCAGCACCATCACGGTCAGCGCCGCCGCCTGCGGCCTGTCAAAATAGGAAAACGCCAGTTCCCAGATGTAATACAGCACCAGTTTCGACGCATCCGACGGCCCGCCCTTGGTCAATATGAACAAATGGTCAATCAGCTTGACGGAATTGATCAGGGCATTGACGGCCACGAAGATTGTCGTCGGCATCAGCAGTGGCAGGACAATCCGGCGGGTATAGGTCCAGCGGCTGGCCCCTTCGATATCGGCGGCTTCTTTCAGGTCCGGCGGTATGGTTTGCAGCGCGGCCAGATAGAAAATCATGAAGAAACCGGCTTCTTTCCAGATGGTCACGATGATCACGGCCCAAAGCGCGGTTTCAGGGCGCCCCAGCCAGTTGACCGGCCCGAACCCGAACAGCGCGCCAATCTGGTCCAGCACCCCAAGGCCCGGCGTATAGAAAAACAGCCAGATATTTGCCGCAGCAATCATTGGCAGGATTGTCGGCGTGAAAAAGGCGGTGCGCACGAAACCACGCGCGGGAATTTTCGAATTCGCCCATAGCGCCATCGCCAGCGCGATGATGATCGACACAGGTATCGTCACGCCCGCATAGATCAGGTTGTTGACCACAACCTTGGCAAATGTCGGGTCGGCAAACAGCAGGTCATAATTGCCCGCGCCCACAAATTCGGACGGGTTGCGCCGTGTTCCGCGCGAAAACAGGCTTGACCAGAAGGTCATTGCCGACGGGATGAAGGCAAACAACGACAACAAGATCAGCGCAGGTGACAGCAGCATCCAGCCATACATGATGCGGCGGCGGCGCTCGTATCTTGCAAGATCATTCATGCTGTCACTCCAGACGAAGAACCGCACCCGCAGGACGCTGGCCGGACGAACGGCGGGGGGCACAGCATGCGCCCCCCGTCAGGGATGATCTTAGCGGTAGGGGGTCAGCAGACGGTCGGCGATGCCTTGCGCCTGTGTCAGCGCATCCGCGGGCGTGGCCGAACCTGTCAACGCGGACTGGATTGCGGTGTTCAGCGCATCGCGCACCCGCGCCCCTTCATAGGTGGACAATTCCGCCACCGAATATTCCAGCTGGTCGCGCGCAACAATCGCAGGCGGAAATTCTTCGGCATAGGCGCGCAGGACATCGGTTTCATAGGCCGCAGGGCTGACACCCACATAACCTGTGGCAATCGACCATTGCGCGGCGCGTTCTGCATCGGTCAGGAACCGGATCAATGTCAGGGCGGCGCGATATTCATCATCGCTGGCCCCTTCAAACAGATAGAAGTTGCCGCCACCCGTGGGCGAACCGGGGCGAACTTTTTCGGGCAGCATGGCAACGCCGAAATCAAAACCGGCCTGATCGCGCACAGCGGTCAGGTTGCCGGTGGTGTGCCACATCATTGCGGTCTGCCCTTCCAGAAACGCCTGACGCAATGTGCCCCATTCGACCGTGCCCGATGGCATGATGTCATGCTCTGCCGACAGCGACACCCAATATTCCAGCGCCTCTATCACGGCGGGGTCGTCGAAATAGGTCTCGGTGCCGTCACCGTTCATCAACTCCATCCCGTTCTGCGTGGCCAGTGCCTGAAACATCCAGTAAGGGTAGCCGGTGGACGGGATCATGATGCCGTAAGGGCCGGTTTCGCGCAGTGCCAGCCCCATGCTGACCAACTCGTCCCAGTTGGCGGGTGGTGCTTCAGGGTCAAGACCTGCGGCGCTGAACATATCCTTGTTGTAATAGGCAACGATGGTTGAACGCTGGAACGGCACGCCCCATGTCTGCCCGTCGATCTGGCCATTGGCCATCAGGCCGGGATAGAAGCTGTCCAGCCATTCGCGTTCTTCATCGGTTTCCAGAACCTGATCGAAGGGAATGATCATTTCCTGTTCAATCAGATCCAGTGCATCAATGGAAAACAACACCGACAGCGGGGCCGAGTCGCCCGATGCAATGGCCGACAGAACGCGCACGCGCGTATCATCATAGTTGCCCGCATAGATGGAATTCACGCGAATATCTGGATGGGCCTCGTGGAATTCGGCAATCAGCCCGTCGACCACCTGTGTCAGCGCACCGCCGACCGCGATGGGGTAATACATGGTCAGTTCGGTTTGTGCGCTGGCGGGCAGCGCGGTCAATGCTGTGGCACCGGCCAGCAGCGTGGCAGTCAGGGTATGACGTGTCATGGTAGTTCCTCCCTTGGGTTGAATGCATCACCGCTGCATATGGCGGCAATGATGCGGGTCTAACGCGGCAGTCTGTAGCCAGTGTTCTTGTCAAACACATGAAGGTTCGCGCGATCAAACGTCAGACCGGCCGCCTCCCCGACCGATCTGCGCACTTCGCCCGGCAGGCGCACTGTCAACCCGCTTGTGCCGGGAACCTCGAAACTCAGGAATGTTTCCGACCCCATATATTCGCAATGGGTAATCACTGCTTGCATCAGGCCCGACCCCGGTTCGGCCAGATCAAGATGCTCGGGGCGAATGCCATAAACCACCTGCTTGTCGGAGCGTTCCAGTTCGGCAGGCATAACGCCGGATTCAACCAGCGCCATGGGCGGGCTGCCCACAAATTCCGCAACAAAGATGCTGGCAGGGGTTTCATACAGATCGACAGGTTTGCCGAACTGTTCGATCCGGCCATCCTTCATCAGCACAACCATGTCGGCCATGCTCATGGCTTCGGTCTGGTCATGGGTAACATAAATGACGGTCATCCCCAGATCGCGCTGTAGTTTCTTGATGTCGCGCCGCACGGAATGGCGCAATTTCGCGTCCAGATTGGACAAGGGTTCATCCATCAGGCACAGCGGATGGCCCGCGACAATGGCGCGCGCCAGTGCAACCCGCTGGCGCTGCCCGCCCGAAATCTGGCCGGGCTTGCGCTTTTCCAATCCGGTCAGGCCGGTCATTTCCAGCGCCTGCGCCAGTTTGCTGCGCTGCTCGGCGCGCGGCACACGGCGCACCTTCAGGCCGAACAGCACATTCTCGGCGACATCCAGATGCGGAAACAGCGCATAGGACTGGAACACCATCGACAAGCCGCGTTCTGCGGCAGGGCTTGCGGTCACATCGCGCCCGTCAATGATAATTCTGCCGCTATCAGGTACCTCCAGCCCCGCCAGCAGGCGCAGCGTGGTCGACTTGCCGCAACCCGACGGACCCAGCAACGCCACAAAAGACCCGCGCGGAATGCTCAGTGAAATGTCCTCGACCCCAAGCTGGCCGTTCCAGCGCTTTTCGACACTGTCGACATGAACGAAAGGGTCGGTCATTCCATTTCTCTTTCTTCTGAAAACACGATCCGGTCACCAAGGTCTTCGATCAATGCAGCAAAATCCGCAGCCGGTGGGCGGTCGCAGATCACATGGTCCACCTCGGTGATGGCGCAGCCGATGGACGGGGCGTGGCGACCAAACTTGCTGCGGTCTATGACCAGAACCGATGTTTGCGCGTTCTGGCGCATGCGTTCTGATGCGCGCACTTCGGCCTGATGGAATTCTGACAGGCCACCGTCAATATCCACACCTGCGGTGCCGAAAACCGCGTATTCGGCGCGGTAGCGGCCAAAGAAGGACACCACTTCTTCGCCGATGAAATCGCGGTCCGGCAGGCGCAATTCCCCGCCCGGCAGGATAATCCTGTTCGAGACTTCCTCGCTCAGGGCCATTGCCGCACTCAGGTTGTTCGTGATGACGGTCAGTTCGCGGCGGCGATGCAGGGCGCGCGCCACGCTCAGCGCGGTCGACCCGATGGACAAAAACAGCGTTGCGCCATCAGGGATCATTCCGGCCGCCACTTCGGCAATGGCGCGTTTGCCCACAAGGTTGGTGCCCGCCCGCTGGTCAAAAGGCGTGTTCAGCCGGTCTTCCGCCAGTTCAATGCGCCCGTGAACGCGGCGCATGGTGCCGTCATCGCATAACGTGTCCAGATCGCGGCGGATGGTTTGCATCGACACACCCAGCATATCGGCCAGCGCGCCCACGCTGATACCCCCGCGTTCCTGCACCACCTGCTGGATAAGGTCGCACCGTCTGATCTTTTTTGACGCCATGATACCCCTGTTGCTTTGTTAGAAAATATACCAAGCAAAAACAACAAAGCAACAAAAATTCCTGAAATCCAGCGCCCAATCCCGCCATGATGACGATATTCAGGCCATAAATTCACGCAAATGCATCCGCATCGCCGCAGATTTTGTGTTTTTGTTGCTTTTGCTTTTCATCCTGATGCAGGATCGTTATGACGAAAACAGGTCCGACATCGCGAATGAAAAGAGCAGATCGCACGCATGGATAACGTAGCAAGTATTTTTGACCGTTATGAGACAGTCCGCCACCGCATGCCCAAAGCCCGCTTTGGCGCGACAACCAAGGCGGTCGACTCGCTTCTTGATATTGCACCGGATGCAGACGCGTTCGTTTTCGACGCCTACGGCGTGCTGAATATCGGGGAAACGCCCATCGCAGGGGCCGCGCAGCGCATCGAACAGTTGCGCGCGGCTGGCAAGGCCATCCGCATCCTGTCCAATGCAGCAAGCTACACCCATGACGCCGCGACAGAAAAATTCTGCAGACTGGGCATTCCCGTTACACCGGATGAAATTGTCACCAGCCGCGATGCCGCCATATCAGGGCTGGGATCAGGGCTTTGGGGGTGCATAACCGCCCCGGCAGACGACCTTAGCGATATTGACGCCACGATATGCCGGCTGGGCGACAGCGTGCGCGATTTCGACCGCGTGGACAGCTTTCTTTTTTTGTCGACTGCGGCATGGACAGACGCCCGTCAAGACATCCTTGCGCGCAGCCTGCGCACCAGACCGCGCCCGTTGATCGTGGCAAATGCAGACCTTGTCGCCCCGCGCGAAGGCGGCTTTTCACTGGAACCGGGCTATTATGCGCATCTGTTGGCCGATGCCAACCTTGGCCAGCTGACCTATTTCGGCAAACCCTACCCGCAGGTTCACCAGATGATCGAAGCCACATTGCCAGACACCCCGCCCCACCGGATTATCATGTGCGGCGACACCCTTCATACCGATATTCTTGGCGCCGCAGCGCGCGGCTGGCGCACGGTATTGGTTACCCGCGACGGGCTTTTTGCAGGCACGGATACGGACAGTTTTTGTCAACGCAGCGCAATACACCCCGATTGGCGCACCGAACGGATCTGATGGTTGGCCCAAATCCATGGCCCATGGCTTCAGGCATCAATTCTGTGGCGGGCCACAGGGCAGAACGGCATCAAATATGGTGCCTTCACCCTGCGCCGAGCGGATGACAAGCCGCCCGCGATGTCGGCTAAGGATATGTTTGACAATCGCCAGTCCCAGCCCCGTGCCACCACTGTCACGCGACCGCGCCTTGTCCACGCGGTAGAACCTTTCGGTCAGGCGCGGAATATGGACAGGATCGATACCTTCGCCAAAATCGCGCACACTGACGCGCAATACGGCCCCTTCGAAACCGGGCATTGCCGGCATCTGTTGCGCCGCCACTTCTATACGACCGCCGCTGAAGCCGTATTTCAGGGCATTCTCGATCAGGTTGTGGAACACCTGAACCAGTTGGTCATAATCGCCCGGAACATCGGCTATATCATCAGGAACCTGATAGGAAATGCTAAGTTGCGCAGCCTCTATCTGGGGGCGCAGGGCGGCAAGCGTGGCTTTCAGCACCATATCGATGGACACCGGCGTGCGCGGGCGTATCTTCTCGGCGGATTCGACACGGCTTAGGGACAGAAGGTCCGAAACAAGGCCGGTCATGCGTTCGGCCTGATCGGCCATGATGCCCAGAAATTCCGCGCGCGCGCCCGGATCGTCACCTGCCGGTCCCTGCAATGTTTCAATAAACCCCGACAGCACCGTTAGGGGAGAGCGCAGTTCATGGCTGACATTGGCGACGAAATCACGGCGCTGCGCTTCCGCCGCTTCAATATCGGACACGTCCCCCAGCGACAGCACAACCGTGCCATCCCCGACATGGCGCGCGATCACATGCCAGACCGTTTCGCGACTGCCCGAGGAGGAGACAAAACTTGCGCTCCCCTCAGGCACCCCGCCCAGCACACGGTCCAGCATTCCCGCAACTTCCGGCTGGCGCAAATGCGCACGGATCTGCGCACCTGCAATGCGCGCGCCGAACAATTCGGTGGCGGGCGGGTTTGCCTTCACAACACCCCCCGCCATATCCACCAGCAAAACCGGGTGCGGCAGGGCCGCGATCAGCGCAGTTGTCGCCGCGTCATACATGACACTGTTATCCGAACCGGCCGGTTACATAGTCATTCGTGCGCGATTTCTGCGGGTTGGTGAAGATTGTGTCAGTGTCACCATATTCAATCAGGCGCCCCAGATACATAAACGCCGTGTTGTCGGAAACCCGCGCGGCCTGTGCCATCGAATGCGTGACCATCACAATGGAATAGGTGCCCTTCAACTCTTCAATCAGTTCCTCGATGCGGGCGGTGGCGATGGGGTCAAGGGCGGAACAAGGTTCATCCATCAACAACACTTCGGGGTCCGATGCGACCGCGCGCGCGATGCACAGGCGCTGTTGCTGCCCGCCCGACAGGCCAAGGGCGCTTTCTTGCAAGCGGTCCTTGACCTCTTTCCACAGGGCGGACTGTTGCAGCGCGCGTTCCACGGTTTCATCAAGAATGGACCGTTTGGTGATACCATCCACCCGCAGCGGATAGGTGATGTTGTCATAGATCGACATGGCAAAGGGGTTGGGTTTCTGGAACACCATGCCCATGCGTTTGCGCAGCGCAATCACATCAACACCTTTGGCGTAAATGTCAAAACCGTCCACGGTGATTTTACCTTGAATGCGCAACCCGTCGACAAGGTCGTTCATCCGGTTCAGACAGCGCAACAGCGTGGATTTGCCGCAACCCGATGGCCCGATCAGCGCGGTGACCTGCCCTTTCTGGATTTCCAGATTGCAATCGAACAGGGCCTGCGCTTCGCCATACCACAGGTTGAAATCAGTGATATCCAGCGCGGGGCCGTCAGTGGACTTCTTGACGTGGTAGGATGTGGGTTCGAATTCTATGATGTCATTCATGTCTTGAGCCTCAGAACTGGCCGGTTGCGTATTTGCGCTTCAGGCGATTGCGTATGATGATGGCAGTTGCGTTCATGGCGACAATCAAGGCCAGCAGCAGCAGCGTGGTTACAAAAACCATCGGCTTGCCCGCTTCGGAATTGCGCGACTGGAACCCCACGTCAAAAATATGGAACCCCAGATGCATGAAGCTGCGATCAAGGTGAATGAAGGGATAGAAGCCGTCGATGGGCAGCGCGGGGGCCAGTTTCACAACCCCCACCAGCATCAGGGGTGCCACCTCGCCCGCGCCGCGCGCCATTGCCAGGATCATGCCGGTCATGATGCCCGGCAGCGCCTTGGGCAGCACCACATAACGGATGGTCTGCCATTTCGACGCACCGCACGCCAATGACCCTTCGCGCATGGACCGTGGCACCGCTGCCAGCGCTTCTTCGGTGGCGACAATCACCACCGGCACTGTCAACAGCGCCAGTGTCAGCGATGCCCACAAGATGCCGCCCTTGCCAAAGGTCGGGTTGGGCAGGTTTTCAGGGTAGAACAACTGGTCAATCGTGCCGCCCATTGTGTAGGCAAAGAACCCCAGACCAAACACGCCGTAAACAATACTGGGCACACCGGCCAGATTGTTGACAGATATACGAACAATCGACGTCACCCGCCCCTGTTTGGCATATTCGCGCAAATACAGCGCCGTAATCACACCAAAGGGGGCCACGAAGACCACCATCAGCAATGTCATCGCCACCGTGCCGAAGATTGCGGGCAGAACGCCGCCTTGGGTATTCGCCTCGCGTGGTTCGGCAGACACGAATTCCCACCAGCGCGATACATAAATGCCAATCTTGTCGGCAATCCCGATGGTGTTGGCAGGGTAATAGCGGACAATCTGGCTGATCTCAGGGGTGATCTGACGACCGCCCACCTCTTCCAGCGTGACAGTGTAGCGCCGGTCATTTGCGCGGATTTCGTTCACGCGGGCCTGAAGCACCTCATACTCGGCTTGCAGGGTCTGGATGCGGGCCTGCGATTCGGCCAAGACGCCGTCGCGCGCCTGTGACGCCATCACATCGACGTCTGCGGCCTCGCCGCGCTGCAATTCGCCCTCGCGCAACAAGGCGCGACGCTGGGCCAGACGCTCTCGTTCGATGTGGTGGTTGATTGCGCCGATCTCGCTGCGTTCAAGCTGGCGGATTTCGCGGAACCGTTCGCGGGCGGCACGCTGTTCGCGCTTCAGCACATCCGCGTCATAGGCCATTTCCTGCCCGTCAATGGTCATGCCGGCGATGCGGCCTACAAACACACCCCATGTCTGGCGCTCGAAATAGTAAAAATCGTCGGGCTGGGTGACATTGGCGGTTTCAAAATCCGCAACCCACTGGAAATCATCGCCATACAGGTCGAAATTCGCGGTCTGATACAGGGTGCGGTAGGCGAAACCTTCATTTTCCTCGACCACGGCGCGCTGTTCTTCGGTCAGGCGCGGCAGGTCGGGGCGAAAGATGGTGCCGCGACGTTCCACACCTGCAATCACCGTGCCGTCGGTCAACGCCACCCGGTCGATGGGTTTGGGCCAGAAGGTCGTTGCCCCGTTATACAAGACAACCATCAAAAAGCCCGCGATCAGGATGATCCCCAGCGCCAGGGCACCGCCAAACCCCCACAGCGCGGGTTCCCCCAGCGCCGACAGGTCCGCAGAATAGCGCCTGCGGTTGCGTGGCTTCACCGCGTCGCGCGCGGCAACAGCGGCAATGCCAGCGGCCCCGGATGCAGGCGGTTGTTGTTCGTTCAAGCTGGTCATGTCTGTCCCCAAGCCCCGGAATTACAGATTGAAGGCGCGCTTGCGGAAGCGCTGGCGGATCAACTCCGCGCCTGTATTGATAACGAAAGTCATGATGAACAGCGTCAGCGCAGCAAGGAACAGCACACGGTAATTCGTGCCATCCTTCACGGCCTCTGGCAGTTCAATCGCGATATTGGCCGACAGGGTGCGCAACCCCGAAAATATGTTCCATTCCATGATCGGCGTATTGCCTGCGGCCATGACCACAATCATGGTTTCGCCAACAGCGCGGCCCATGCCCATCATCACCGCCGAAAACACACCCGATGCCGCCGTCGGCAAAATGACCCAGCGCGCGGTTTGCCAAGGGGTTGCCCCGCAGGCCAGTGACGCCGCGCGCAAATGGCCGGGAACGGAATTCAGCGCATCTTCGGCCAGTGTGTAGATGTTCGGGATCACCGCAAACGCCATGATGAAGCCCACAACAAGCGCATTGCGTTGCTGATAGCTGTCAATGAAGCTGCCGCGCGGGTCATAGCCGATCAGGGTCAGCGCATAGGCCACAAGAAACGACAGAAGCATAGCCACCAGCAAAAGCACGATCCAGCGCCCCGCATCCACCATACCCGCGCGCGACCGGCCCAACCCTGAAATCAGGTCGCGGTAATGGTGCCCGAATTGCTTGCGAAAGGCCCACGCGGTTACAAAATAGCTGACCGGCAGCAGGATCAGAAACATGAACGGCGTGCCGGTGCCGATGCGCCCTGTCGTCCATTGCTTGAAATCACCGTAAAACAGCACCCGCTCCAGCGAAGTGCCAAGCTGGGCTGCGACCCATGCGGTAATCAGGATCGACAGCCCCATCAGCGTGAATTTCGGAAAGCCGTCGTATTTAAGGGCAATCTGCGCAGGCAATGCCTGCCATGCGAAGGCCCCAATCATCAGCCCCATGGGCAACGCGAAGAAACCCAGCAACACCGCGCCAATCCATTCTTCGACCAAGGGCGCCAGCACCAGCGCCGCGATGAACCCCAGAACCACGGTCGGCAGGGATTCCATCATCTCCATCATCGGCTTCACGGTGCCGCGCACGCGTTTGTCCACAAATTCCGATGTGTAGATCGCGGCCATCAGTGCAATCGGCACGGCAAAGATCATGGCGTAAAACGCCGCCTTGAACGTGCCGAAAACCAGCGGCACCAGTGAATATTTGGGTTCTGCCAAATCGGTGCCAGCGGTGGATTGCCAGACATAGGTCGGCTCCATATAGCCTTCATACCAGATTTTGCTGAACAGCACGCCAAGCGTAACTTCCGGGTGGCGCTGGGTATATTGCCAGGCCTCGACCTCGCCGCCCTGCGACACCAGCATAACCCCGTTGGAACGCGGGAATATCATCCCGCTGGAGTCTGTACTGACATCGCCCGAACGCGCCAGTTCAAACAGCACCTGATCCGAAGTTGAATGATACACCCAGACATTGCCTTCGGCATCGATGGCCACAAATTCTTTCTGGCGCTGCGCCTCGGACAGATCGACAATGGACGCTGGCATGGGCGCATGTGTGCGTGCGCGCATCAACTCGCGCCCGTCCGTAGTATCCGTCGTGCCGGTTTGCAGGCGGAAAAACGCGTTCAAGCCCCCATCTTCGGTGCCCACAACCAGCGTTTCCTCGCCCGACAGGAACGTCATGGCCGTCACGGCAACCCCGTCATCGGCAACACGCCGCACTTCAGCCAGCGAAGGGTTGTCCATATCGCGCAAATCGTAGCGGTAGACGACCCCATCATCGCTTGCAACAATGGCGCGGTCGCCCGTGCCCGACAGCAAAATGCCCGTAACCATTGCATCAGCCGCAAGGCCAACAAGCGGCGGCAGATCGGTCGTGGTGGTCGACACGGTTTCCGCACCGGTCATCATGTTGATCTGCACGCGGGACTGGCTGACCCGCACCTGATTGTCCGCATCAACAGTGGCAAACGCGATGGTCGGCCGCTCGCGCGTGCCGCCAATGCGGTAATCAATCGCGATGATGGGCAGTTCAGAGATCTGCTGCCCGTCACCCAGCTCGATTTCCCCGAACAGCGTTCGGAAATCACCAGTGCCGACTTCGGTGTAGACGCGCCCGTCAAGCATACGGTCCCGCCCGTCAAGATCGATCAGCCCGCCGGGCAGGGCACGCTGCGCCGTCGTCGTCGTTTGAACCCCAAGCGTGGCAAAACGCACAACCCCGTCATCAAAACCAAAAGCCACACGGTCACGCTGCAATGTGCCGGCAACCGCTGTCACTTCGGCGCCACGAAAATCAAACTGGTCGCGCGCAACTTCGGTGCCTGACGGGATATGATAGGTAATCACCCGCCCTTCGGCGGCAACCGCAATCCCAAGTGTCTGGAATTCATCACCATTGATCCAGATAACATCTTGCTGGGTGTCAAGCTGGTAGCGGGTGTTGCCTTGCAATTCGCCACCGGCCATCAACGGCATGACCACACGAAACAGGAACACCATGATCCCCATAACGGCAACAATCACCATCAGTCCACCGACTGTGATGACCCCTTGTGCGATATTCTCGCCCAGTTTGACACTGGTGCGGGTGGTCATCCGCCGCTGCCGTGCGGCGATGCCGCGTTCGCTGGTGGTGGGGGCGCTGTCACTCATGTTGCGTGTCCATCACGTTGAAAACAAAAAAGGGGTGACGCGACCTGCGCCGCGCCACCCTATCGGGTTCAGGCCTTAGTTCAGGCCAAATGCTTCCAGATCCTGCTCGGCGATCATGTTCACCAGCGGGAAGAAGCCTGCGCGCACAACGTCTTGCTGACCTTGCTGGCTGTAGACATAGCGCACGAATTCAGCGCGCAGCGGCTCCAGTTCGGCATTGGGGTCTACGTTCATGTAGATATACAGGAAGCGTGCAATCGGGTAGTTGCCCGTGCTGGCATCTTCGGCGGTGGGTGAATAGCAGTTGCCGTCCGCGCCACGAATATCAACAGCTTTCACGTCAGCGGTCGCGTAGCCAACACCGGAATAACCGATCCCGCCGATATCAGCGGCAGTGCCCTGAATAACGGTCGAGGAACCGGGCTGTTCGCGCACTTCGGGGCTGTAATCGCCGCCAAACAGCGCCACTTCGCGGAAGTAGCCATAGGTGCCCGACGCGGAGTTGCGGCCATACATGGCGATCGGACGGTCTGCCCATTCACCTTCCAGACCAACCTGACCCCATGTGGTGATGGCTTCATCAGCACCACCCGTGCGGGTGGAAGAGAAGATGGCATCGACTTCCTGCATGCTCAGGCACTCGATGGGGTTGTCGCGGTGTACGAACACACCCAGCGCATCAATCGCGCCGCGCATTGGCAGCGGCTCATACCCGTAGCGTGCCTCAAACTCTTCAATCTCGGACCCGCGCATCGGGCGCGACATCGGGCCGAACTGGGCTGTGCCTTCGACCAGTGCGGGCGGGGCCGTGCCCGAACCGGCACCCTGAACCTGAATGGCAACGTTCGGGTAATGGCTGCGGAACCCTTCTGACCACAGGGTCATCAGGTTGTTCAGCGTGTCCGACCCGATAGAGGTCAGGTTGCCGGACACACCTGAAGCAGGCTCATAGGTGGGCAGGTTCGGATCTACGTTCTGGGCAGTCGCCATGCCAGCCGACAGGGCCAGGGCAGATACTGCAAGGGAAAGTGAAAAGGAAGTGCGCATAAAACGGTCCTCTGGGTTTGCCCCATCGGGGCGGTTTGACAACATCGCCCTGATATGACCCGCGTGTAACGGGATTATGACAGTTGCAGTGATATGCAATTATTCCCGTGCCGCCGGGCTTATGGCGGGCTATATTGCTGTAGCTTGGGGCGGCCACGCCCGTTAGGGTTGCCCCAAGCGACAGGATTTACGGGAGAAAATCATGACAACATTCGGCAAAAGCCAATCCGTCCCCCGCAGAGAGGACAAGCGCCTGCTGACAGGCGCAGGCAGTTTTCTGGACGATGTCGCCCCAAAAGATGCGCTGCATGCTGTTTTTCTGCGCGCGCCTGTCGCGCATGGCCGAATCCTGTCGCTGGACCTGTCGGCGGCACAAAATGCCCCCGGCGTTCATGCCGTGCTGGATGCGGACGCGCTGCATGCCGCCGGTTTGACCCAGCCCATGCAAGCCAGCCTGCGCACCAACCGCGATGGCACCACAGCGGCAAACCCGCCCCGCCCCCTGCTGGCGCGCGACCGGGTAATGTTTGTGGGCGAAGCTGTTGCAATGGTGGTGGCCGACACCCCTGAACAGGCCCGCGATGCACTGGAACTGATCGAACTGGACATAGACCCCCTGCCCCCGCATCTGAAGCTTGCAGCGGGCGGGCCGCAAATTCACCCGCAAGCGCCTGACAACATCGCCTATGACTGGGCCGTAGGCGATGAAGCTGCGGTGGACGCGGCCTTTGCGCAAGCTGCGCACCGAATCGCCATAACGGTTGAACAACCCCGTCTGCTGGCCGCATCCATGGAACCGCGCGGCGCCTATGCGCAATGGGATGGCACGCGGCTGCATTTCTGTTTTGGCGGGCAGGGTGTGTGGGTCATGAAGGAACGGCTGGCAACAATGCTGGGCCTTGCCCCGCAGGATGTGCGCGTCACCACGCCCGATGTCGGCGGCGGGTTTGGCATGAAGGGCATGCCCTATCCCGAATATTTCGCAATCGCCCATGCAGCACAGGCCTTGCAGCGCCCCATCAGGTGGGCCCCCGACCGGTCTGACGCCATAGTGTCGGACAATGCAGGGCGCGATTTGCGGTCGCATGCGGAACTGGCGCTGGATGCGGACGGGCGCATATTGGGCTACCGCGTTGAAAACTGGTCTAATCTGGGCGCGTGGAATTCGGAATTTGCCCAAGGCATCCAGTCGCAGCTGTTTTCCATGGTGGCGACCGGGGCGTATGATATTCCGGCGGCGTTTATCCACTCTCGCGGGATATACACCAACACCACGCAAGTGGACGCCTATCGCGGCGCGGGCAGGCCGGAAGCGATCACCGTTCTGGAACGCCTGATGGACAAGGCCGCGCGCCAACTGGGGCTGTGCCCGTTTGCCCTGCGCGCGCGCAATTTCATTTCCCCCGACGCCTTCCCGCACGCCACGGTGGCAGGGGACCACATTCAGGAAGGGAATTTCGCGCATCTGCTGGATGAAGCGCGCGAACGCGCCGATGTGGCGGGTTTCGCCGCGCGGCGCGCCCAAAGTGCGGCACGCGGGCGCAAGCGCGGGCTGGGCCTGTGCTATTATATCGAAAGCATCATGGGCAACCCGTCCGAAGATGCGGAAATCGCCTTCAATGATGACGGGACCGTGTCGCTGATGATCGGCACGCAATCCAACGGGCAAGGGCATGAAACCGTTTTCGCGCAATTCCTGTCGGACCAGACAGGCATTCCGCTGGACGCGATTCAGGTGGTGCAAGGCGACAGCGACCGCATTGCCAAAGGGGGCGGAACCGGCGGGTCGCGTTCGGTCACAGTGCAGACCAATGCGACACTGGCCACAGTCGGCCAGATGGTTGCCGCGTTCACGAAATTTCTGAAACCCGAACTGGGCAATGATGTGGGGTTTGATGATGGCAGCTTCCGCGCGCCGGGGTCGAACCGCACGCTGACCCTTATCGAAGCCGCCGATCTGGCGCGCAGCCAAGGGCGGGCGGATTTGCTGCAACATGCGGGCAGCGCCAAACTGGATGCGCGATCCTACCCCAACGGTGCCCATCTGGCAGAGGTGGAACTGGACCCCGAAACAGGTGCCCTTCAGGTGCTAAGTTACACGGCCGTGGATGATTTCGGCAATCTGCTGAATCCGCAGCTGGTGCAAGGGCAGGTTCATGGCGGCATTGCCCAAGGGTTGGGGCAGGCCATTTGCGAACAGGTGGTGTTCGACGATCAGGGCCAACCCCTGACCGGCAGTTTCATGGATTACGCCATGCCGCGCGCGTCAGACATGCCGCCCATCCGGTTCCATTCCGTGCCGGTTCCCGCCAAGGGCAACCCGCTGGGCCTGAAAGGCTGCGGTGAAGCGGGCACCGTGGGCGCGATCGCCGCCATCGTGAACGCCGTTCAGGATGCGCTGGGGCCGGAATTGGGCACAGACATCCAGATGCCGCTGACGTCTGAGCGCATCTGGCGGCTGTGCCAGACTGCCAGCGCATAGCAAAAGGCCCGCGTCCATCATACTGCGGGACGCGGGCCTTTGGATTTTACGAATGCTGTTATTTGCCGCGACGCGGCGCATCGCGCCCGCCGGGGCGCGGACCTGCACCGGGTTTGCGGGGCTTGCGGGCATCTGCCTTGGCCATGCCGGGGGGAACAAAACGCTTGGAGCTGTCGCGCGCATCTGCGGGCGCAGGCCGTGCCTTCGGTTTGGCCGCAGGCTTTTGCCATGTTTTCCCAGCAGGTTTTGACGACGGGTCAGCCCGTTCCGGTTTGGGTTTGCTGCGCGGGGCGGGTTTTGCGTCATGTGACTTGAACCCCGCAGACCGGCCTTCGGCCCCCGCGGCAGGCTTGCCCTTATGGCGCGGCTTACGCTCGCCCTGGGGGGCGGCATCATAGGCGGGTTTTGCCCGCGGGGCCGCATCAGGATCATAGGCCGGTTTCGCGCGCGGGGCAGCAGGCGCGGCATCATAGGCAGGCTTTGCCCGTGGTTTGCCTTCCGGCCTTGGGCTGGTCGCGCGGTCGCTGCGCGCCAAGCCCGCTTCGCGCGGCTTGGGCTTCGCGTCAAAGCCCCGGTCGCGGGTCTCGCGCGGTTTTCTGGCGCCATCTCTGGCACCCTCGCGGGGCCTGTCGCCGGAATGCTGGCCGCTGGGCGGGCCACTGGCCGCGCGCGCGGTCACGCCATCTTCCAGAACGCCATCCGGCCCAAGTGCTGCCAGAAAACCCGCAGCACTGCTTTCTGCAATCTCGACCAGTGTTTCGTTATTCTGGACCCGAATTGCCCCGATGGCCGCTTTTTCCAGATTACCGGCACGGCACAGCAAGGGCAGCAGCCAACGGGCCTCGGCGCGGTCATCGCGGCCCACTGACAGCGAAAACCAACGGCTTGGCCCGAATTCGCGGTG
Organism: Roseinatronobacter sp. S2; assembly: GCF_029581395.1. Lineage (GTDB taxonomy): Bacteria > Pseudomonadota > Alphaproteobacteria > Rhodobacterales > Rhodobacteraceae > Roseinatronobacter. The sequence goes on from NZ_CP121113.1 coordinate 155,354, forward strand.
CTCGCGCGCGGCAGGCTTGCTGTCGGGCGCGCGCAGTTCTTCGGGGGCTGCGTGGCGGGACTGATACAGCCGCAGATATGCCGCCGCAATCACATCCGGCGCGTGCAGGCCCAGCAGTTTTTCGGCAAACGCGGCTTGTTCATCGGTGACCGGTTCAGACCAGACAGGATCGGACAACAGCCGTTCTTCATCCTTGCGCAAAACATCCTCGACCGATGGCGCGACAGTCCATTCCGCCGAAATCTTGGCCCATTTCAGCAGGCGTTCGGCCTTGCCCACGGCCTTGGGCGGCACGATCAGCGCGGAAATACCCTTGCGGCCCGCGCGGCCCGTTCTGCCCGAACGGTGCAGCAGGCTTTCGGTGTTGGTGGGCAAATCCGCATGAATCACCAGATTCAGGTTCGGCAGGTCAATCCCGCGCGCGGCCACGTCGGTGGCCACACAGACCCGCGCGCGCCCGTCGCGCATGGCTTGCAAGGCGTGCGTGCGCTCGGTCTGGCTAAGTTCACCCGACAGGCTGACCGTGGACAGCCCGCGATTGGCCAGACGCGCGGTCAGATGGCTGACAGCGGCGCGGGTATTGGCGAACACAATGGCGCTTTGATCTTCATGAAAGCGCAGCAGGTTGAAGATCGCATGTTCACTGTCGGACGCCGAAACGCGCAGCGCCTGATATGAAATATCTGCATGCTGGTCACTGCCGCCAAGGGTGCTGATGCGCTTGGCATCGCGCTGGTATTGTTTGGCCAGCTTGGCAATCATCGGCGACACGGTCGCGGAAAACATCAAGGTGCGCCGTTCAACCGGGGCCTGACCCAGCATGAATTCCAGATCCTCGCGAAACCCCAGATCCAGCATTTCGTCGGCTTCATCCAGAACGATGGCCTGAATTTCACTTAGATCCAGCGCGCCGCGTTCAATATGGTCGCGCAGACGACCCGGCGTGCCGACAACAATATGCACACCACGTTCCAGCGTGCGGCGTTCAGTGCGAATGTCCATGCCACCCACACAGGATGTGACAACTGCGCCGGTGCGCGCATAAAGCCATGTCAACTCGCGCATGACCTGAAAGGCAAGTTCGCGCGTGGGGGCCACAACCAGCGCCAAAGGCAATGCGGCCGGGCCGAACTTATGTGCATCCCCCAACAGCGTCGGCGCGATGGCCAGACCGAAACCAACGGTCTTGCCCGATCCGGTCTGCGCTGAAACCAGAAGGTCTTCAGTCACCACGTCGTCAGCGGCCACGGCCAGTTGAACCGGGGTAAGAATGTCAAAACCGCGCTCTGCGAGCGCCTCGGACAGGGGAGGGATCATAACAGGAAAGTTCCATGGATAGCGGCGCATCACGCCGGGGGCGGCCGCCGAAACGACACAAGACCAGCGCACATAACCGGAATCGTCACGAAAGTATATGCCCGAATCAACCCAAAGCCGCCAAAATTTGCCACAGCCCTTATCGTCGGGCGTTATCCGCCCATAGCGTAGCCTGCGCCGCGGACGGTGCGGATGGGGTCGGGGTGGCCTGTGGTGCACAGGGTTTTGCGCAGCCGGCCCACATGCACATCCACCGTGCGCGTGTCGATATAGATGTCGCGCCCCCAGACGCGGTCCAGCAGCGCCTCTCGGGTCCAGACCTTGCCGGGGCGTTCCATAAACGCCCCCAGCAGCCGGAATTCCGTCGGACCCAGATGCACCGCAACCCCGCCGCGCGTCACGCGGTAGCTGTCGGGGTCCAGCCGGATGTCGCCATATTCCAGCGCCTGCCCGCTGGCCACAGGCCGCAGGCGGCGCAGATTGGCGCGCACCCGTGCCACCAGTTCGGCCACCGAATAGGGTTTGACAATGTAATCATCCGCGCCGGTATCCAGGCCGCGCACGCGGTCGCTTTCTTCCGACCGGGCCGATACCATGATCACCGCCGCATCGCGCCCTTCCGCGCTGGCCTTGATCTGGCGGCAGGCTTCCAGCCCCGACAGGCGCGGCAGCATCCAGTCCAGCAACACCACATCGGGGCCTTGCTCGGCCACGGCAAGAACCGCTTCCTCGCCATCCTTGGCGGTCGCGATGCGAAACCCCGCCGCCTTCAGGTTATAGCTTAACAGCGCCAGCTGCGCGGGTTCGTCATCGACAATCAGGATCAGCGGCGTGGCGGCGTCAGACATCACATCACTCTTTCGGGGTATCAATCAGGGCGGTCGAATGGCCCTTCTCGCGCGCTTCCGCAGGGCGGCCCTCGGCCACGAAAATCACCTGCTCGGCCCCATGCGTCACCAGATCGCCCATCCGTTCGATGTTCTTGGCAATAAACACATAATGCAGGCAGGGCGTGATATTGCGCGGGTCTTCCATCATATGCGTGATGAATTCGCGAAACAGCGCATTGGTCATGTCGTCCACTTCGACATCGCGCGCAATCACATCGCGTGCAAGGCCCACATCCATGCGCGAAAACGCATCCAGCATGTCCTTCAGCATCTGGCCCACCAGACGCGACTGGCGCCGCAGCGCGCCTGCGGCCCCGTCAATCACAGGCGATGAAATCAGCACCGGCACGCGCTTGGCCATGTTCTTGGCGTAATCGCCCAAGCGCTCCAGCTCGCCCGCCATCTTCATCACCGCCACCGCCGCGCGCAGATCATCCGCCTGCGGCTGGCGCAGCGCAAGAAGGCGCACCACCTGCGCGTTAATCTCCTCTTCAGACGCATCAATCAGCTTGTCGCCCTGCACAACCTGCGCCGCCAGATCCTCGTCCCGCCCCTCCAGCGCCCGAGAGGCGTTCAGGATCGCATCCTCCACCTGACCGCCCATCGTCAGGACATTCAGACGGATCGCGTCAAGATCACGGTCAAAAGACGAAAGCGTATGCGGTTTCATGGCAAGGGTCCTTCTGATTCAAACGCTGCATAAACCCACTATGTGACAGTTGCATGACAGTAACGGAACAACACCGGCGCGCAAACCATTGCAACCGTCATGAAACACGCAACGCCCCCCGCCCTTGTGGGCAGGGGGCGCAAGCCGGACCTTGCCGGAAATTCAGGGCGTTTGTGCCTGCCCCTTGGACATGGCGCGGGATTTAAGCTGTTTGAATTTCGCCGACATCCCGTCAAGTTTGGCATCCCATTCGGGGTTCGGGGTCTGCCCTTCGATGGTGCGGAAATAGGCTTGCAGCAGGCACGCCACCGCCAGCGGCTCCAGCACGGCCTGCTTGACCGACCATGCCAGAATGAAGGCAATCACAACACCCATGGCCGACATGCCGCCGGGGTAAAGATTGCTGATCAACGCCGCAGGTGCCAGCATGATGAAGAACAACACCGCCATCAGCCCGTAGACAAAAAGCGTAATCCACGCCGCATTTTTCAGCATGGGCTTGTAGTTTTGCGCATAAAGCACCAGCGCCGCGCGCGCCGATGCATAGGGGTCGGTTGCGCGCGTGCGCATGCCGTAGGCCAGGATCACCTCATCTATAAACCCAACGGCAACGCGCAGAAACGCCCGCAAAATCATGACCAGTTGCCGCACGCCCGGAATGGGCAACAAGGTGAACACACCGCGGATCAGGCCGGTGATCGCGCGCAGCACACCCTTGATCAACTGGTCGATGACAAACAGCACGCTGGCTTCGCCAAAGCGTTCGCGCACCATGGCCTGCGCATGGCCGATCTGGCTGCGTCCTTCGGGCATGGGGCGGTTGTCGATCAGTTCCACCATCACCGCGATATGGCCTGCCTTGACCATGTAAAGGATATATTCGCGCAGCCAATACATGACGATCAATACAATCCCGAACCCCGACAGCCCGCCGAAAAACGTGGCAGAGGCACGAAACCCCTCATCGCCCAGCGCACCAATGCCCCAGCCGATACCCGCGCCGGTTCCGGTGACAAGCACATAGGCCAGCGCGGCCCCGAAATAGACGGCCATACGCAACAACACGAACGGGAAAGTCTGGACCATCAGGCCAATCCCGCGACGAAACGAAAAATCCCACATTCTTTCGGTGCCTTTCTGCCGATCAGGCGTTGGGGGCGCGCAGGTCAAACCGCGCATGCATGCCCGCAGCCGCACATTAGCGCCGATTGGCAGCTGCGGCCCCGTTCAAACAGGGGGGGCTGGTTATTCCCTGTTGTGAACCGGCAGCGACAGCAGCAAGGCCACAAGGTCTGCCTGCCGGTGCGTGCCTGTCTTGCCAAAAGCGTTGCGCAGATGAAAGGCAACCGTGGTGGGCGCCACATCCATTTCGCGGGCAATTTCGTCGGGGCGGCACCCGAAGGCCAGATACCGCGCCACGCGCGCTTCGGTCGGTGTCAGGCTGAACAGGGATTCCAATGTGCCTGCGGACAGGGGCGCACGCGCTGCAGGATCGGTCAGGAAAACCACCACCATGGCGGGCGTGCCTATATCGGGGGCGGTGGGGCAGGCATGGACCTGTGCCATAAGCGATGGCGCATCATCCAGCAGCAGCGACACGCTGTCTTCGACCCCGGCACGCGCCCGCGCACCCATGCGGCGCACGGTATCGGCAAGGGCGTTGGTCACGGATTGGCCAGCGGGGCCTTTCATCAGGCACTTGGCGGCGGGGTTTTCGGCAATCAGGGTGGCATCAGGTGTGAACACCAGAACCCCGAATGCCAGCGTGTTGAACAGATGCTGGCCAATTCCGGCTGTGCGCGCAATACCCGCGCGCGCCTGCGCACTTTGGCGCAATCGTGCCTCTATGGTGGAAAGCAGCAATTCATAATCTATTGGCTTGGTCAGGTAGTCATCCGCACCCGCGCGCTTGCCGCGGATCACGGCATCCGTCATGGACAGGGCTGACAAAAAGACCAAAGGCACATGCGCAAGGCGGGGAAAATCGCGGCGGAAGCGTGCCAGAACGCCGTAGCCGTCCACCTCTGGCATCATGATGTCGCATAGCACAAGATCGGGCGCGCAATCATGCAGCCGCGCCAGCAATTCTGCCCCGTTGCGCGCCTCTACCACGCGGTAGCCTGCGCCCTGCAACTCGTCCGATATGTCGCGCAGCAATTGCGGCTCGTCCTCGCAACACAGGATCAAAGGTGCCTCAGTCGCTGGCATGGTCCCCCCCTTTTTTCATGGCTGGCAGCCAGAAGGTGAACACCGACCCTTTGCCTGCCCATGTCTCGAAGCTGATGCGCCCGCCTTGCAGCTGCGCCAGTTCCTGCGCCAGCGCCAGACCAAGCCCTGTCCCCTGACCGGCGGCCCGCACCTCTTCGCAGGTCCCGCGGAAATACCGGTTGAACAGATACGTGCGGTCCTGCGCGGCAATACCCTGCCCCTGATCCGTCACCGCGCAGGCCACGTCCTGCCCTTGGGTGAAAACACGCAATTCTATGGGGCTGTCTGGGGGGCTGTATTTCAGCGCATTGGACAGCAGGTTATCAATGATATGCCCGACAAGATGGCGATCACCACGCGCCACAAGCGGCCCGTCCGAACACGACAGGCGCAGTGTGCGGCGCGGATGGCGCGATTGCGCTTCCTCCATGATGGACTGAACGACATGATCCATCGCAAGGGGGGCAAAGCGCGCCTGCAACTGGTCATTATCCAGCTTGGCCAGCAGCAGGACCGTGTCGACCAGCCGCGTCAACCTGCCCACGGCATCGCCGACAATCTTGCGGCGTTCTTCTACGTCGCTGGCCGCAACATCATCCCCCATACGGGCAAGGCGATGCATGGAACTGTCGATCAAGCTAAGGGGGGTGCGCATCTGGTGCGATACGATGGCCGCGAAGTCACGATACATCGCGGACACATCGCGTTCCTGTTCCAGCAGGTTGGCTGCGCGCATATGTTCCAGCGCGGTCATATGCAGACGGCGCTGGTTGCGCAGCAGCAACCACGAAATCGCCAGGGCCGCCAGAAACGCAAACGACACGGCAGCAATGATCAAGCGCTGTGTCGCACGATAGGCATCCAGCCGCGCGGCGGATTTGTCCCAGTCGCGGGTCATGACATCATTCGCAATGCGGTTGATCTGCGGATGCAAGTCCTGCCCAAGGTCAAACAGCGCGGCATGCAAATCGGGGCTATGGCCCAGTTCCAGCGGGTCAAGCGACAGCAGCGCCCCTGACATGTCCTGCACCGCTGCCAGATGCCCGATGTCGTCCAGATAGCGCGCTTGCGGCCCGTCCATCAGCAGGTTCAGCCGCGACAGCGCCAGATCGAAACGCTGTGATATCTGCGTATCATCGCGGTCGGGCTGGGCTACGGCCAGTGTCAGGGACAACACCTCCATCTGGGTCTGAGTGACGACCCAAAGCATGTTCTGGGTTGCCGCAATGCGCATGTCGCGTTCCAACGCAGAGGATTTGGCCAGCACGAACACCAAAGACCCAAGGAAAACCACCAACACCGGCAGGAACGGTGCATATAGCGCCCATGGGTTATGTGTGTTGACCGCGCCCTGATCCGTCATTGCACATGCAGCGACACAAGTTGCCACACCCAGCGCGTATCAAACCGGATATCCTGCAATTCACGGTGGTCATCGCGGGGGTAGACGATCCACACCGGCCCCTTGTCGCGCGGGTTCAGCGGCATGCCGTCCATCGACAATGCGCCCATGACATCAAAATCCACGAAATCGGAAACCGGAATTTCCATGCGGTAATCATTCAATGCATGGGCGATAACCGTGTCCCCCTGCGCCTGAACCTCGTCCAGCAAATCACGCATCAGGAACCCTTCGAAAACAGGGGTGCCATCTGTCACCGTGGTCGATGTCGTCAGTTGATGCTGGGGCAGGTCACGCAGCTCTTCCAATGTTAACGCCACAGACGATTCCTCGACCATGCCTGTTATCGTCAGCACCGGCATATCTGCAAATGCGGGCCAAGCCGCCAGCAGGGCCGCAGCGCATGCCCATATTCGCGGCGCCTGTTTCATTCGTCACCTCCCTGTATTGCACCTGAAACAAAACCCAAGTGGTGCAAGGCAAGCAGATTTATTCGCAAAAGTATAGCGCGACCGCCCCCTTCGTTCAGAGGGGGCGATGCATATCTGGCGTTGGTGCTGCAATACGGCACAGCGCGCCTATTCGATGATTTCAACCAGTTCCACACGCCGGTTCTGGGCACGACCGGATTCCGTGCGGTTGGTGGTAACAGGCGACATCGGGCCTGCACCGGCGGCCCGCAGGCGGCCCGCGTCAATACCACCACGCCCGCCAAGCCACGCAACCACCGCGCCCGCGCGGTCCACCGACAGCCGCAGGTTATAGTCGAAACTGCCCACACCGTCGGTGTGGCCCACAACAAGCAGCTTCAGTTCAGGGCGGGTGCGCATCAGATCCGCCACCGTGTCCAGCGCTTGCGCCGATTCCGGCAGGATTTCTGCACGGTCGAATTCAAACAAAATGGCATTCACGATAACCCGCCCATCCTGCAACAGACCGGTTTCCAGTTCGGCCGCATCTTGCTGAACAAGCTCCACCGGGGGGTCTTCCTCGGGTTGTGGTTCGGGTTCGGGGGCGGCTTCGGGTTCGGGGGCAAACAGGTCCAGCAGTTCCATTTCTTCCAGCTCGACCGCATTGATCATCATGCGGCGGGCGTCCTGGCGGCTGAAAAACGACACCGCAAGCACTGTGCGCTCATCCGGGCTGCGCGCCAGAATATAGGCGTTGCTGTCGCTTGCCGTACTGGGGGTGCGCGACAGGAACCCGCTTTCATGTGAAATGAAGCTGAACCCGTCACGGTTGCTAAGGTCTTCGCCAATGCCGGTGAAAATGATGTCGAAACCGTTACTTTCAAAATGCTGAAGGTAGCTTCGGTACAGGCGCAGCAAGGACAGTTCAAGATCACCAAGCGCATATTCAATCTGCCGGTAAGCGCCTTCAACAGGCAGGGTTTCTTCAAACCCGCTGCGCCTGTCGCCCGCAGATGCGGGAAGTTCGATTTCCACGAAATCCGTGAATTCATCACGCGTGATATAGCCATCAGCGGGCAACGGAACCATTGGATGGGGCGCGGCACCTTCAATCGCTGTGCGGGCCTGCGCGGCGTTTGACAGTTCCCCAAACGGGCCCTCAAACGGCATCATCGCCAGACCACACGCGATGGTTGCCGCTAGAATATTGTGTCGCATCCGGAATATCCCTTTTTCTGATCCGCTGACCCGCGACACAATATGAAGCTGCGGCAGGACACGCCCCCTTCAAACGAACAGGGTCGCCCCCGCCAGACGATAGGAGAAAACCACGCCATAGCAGCCCACGGCCCCCGTGAATGATGATAATTGCAGCAACTTGCCCTTGATCATGTGCACATGGACGCCATAACCAAACTGTGTTTTGTGTAAACCTGCCTTTCCTTGGCAAGCGATCAAGTTAACTTGTATACATACGCATCAGCACAAACGGGGTGAATCAGTGAAGAAATGGGTCACTGGGGCAGCGATTTGCCTTCTACTGACAGGTTTCGGCCTGGTGGGCTGGGCTGTGTTCCTGCCGTCATCACATGGGATTCTGGACCGTATCGGCGTGCTGGGCCCCATGCGCGCCACAGGTTTGCCGATCCCCGATGCGAATGGGGGCGCAAATGCAGGCGGCCCGCAGTTTCAGGGCGGCGGCGCCATACGGGTGATCGCCCAGGAAGTGACCACCGCAAATGCGGGGGGACGGCTGGTTGCAATCGGCACCGCGCAGGCGCTGCGAAGCGTTACACTGACATCAGAGGTGTCGGGAACGCTTGAAGATGTCATGGTGTCGTCGGGCGAATGGGTGGACGAAGGCACGCTGATTGCGCAACTCAATTCAGACGTTCAGCAACTTGCCCTCGCGCGCGCGGAACTGGGATTGCGCGACACCGAAGTGCGCGCCGCGCGCGTGGCCCAGTTGCGCGACAGCGGGTCGGCCACGCAGGTGCAGATTGACGACGCCGAACTGGCCCAAAGCCGCGCCCAGCTTGATCTGCGCGATGCCCAACTGGAACTAAGCCGCCGCCAGATTGCCGCGCCCGTGTCCGGCTGGATCGGGCTGATCACGCTGGAGCCGGGCAATCAGGTAACGCCCAACACGGAACTGGTCCGGCTGGATGACCGCAGCCAGCTTTTGGTTAATTTTGACGTGCCCGAACGTTTTGTCGGACTGGTGAATGTGGGCGACACCCTTGACGCCAGCCCGCTGTCGCGCCCGAATGAAGTGCTGGCTGGCCGTGTGCGGGCCATTGATGCGCGCGTGGATCAGGGCAACCGGACACTGCGCATTCAGGGCGAAATTGACAACGACGGCGACCGCCTGCGCCCCGGTATGGCGTTCAGAATCACAATGCCCCTGCCCGGCGAATATCACCCTGTTGTCGACCCGCTTGCCATTCAGTGGGACAGGGGCGGTGCGTTTGTCTGGGCGCTGGACAGTGAAAACCGTGCAAGCCGCGCCGGAATTGAAATCATCCAGCGCCGTGACGATGCCGTTTTGGTGCGCGCCGACCTGAGTGCCGGCGACAGCGTGGTGCTGGAAGGCGTGCAGAACCTGCGCCCCGGCGCAGAAGTCGACATTGCCGAAATGCGCGCGGCACCCGCCACACCATCCGATGCAGACATCGCGCATCACCCCCTGCCAGACGCCGAACAGCCAGAGACTCCTCCCGATATCTAGCAAGAGTGATTGAATGGACCGCATCCAGCCAAATAGTCAGATGCCCACCCCCAACGACGATGCCGAAATGCGCAAGGTTGCGCAATCCGGCATTGCGCTGTTTGTCAGGCGGCCCATTCTGGCCTTCGTGTTCAGCGCGCTGATTGTCATTGCAGGGCTGGCCGGTCTGTTCGCGGTGGAAGTGCGCGAATTGCCCAATGTGGACCGCCCAGTGGTGACGGTCACAACCCAGTTCAACGGGGCAGGGCCGGAAACCATTGACCGCGAAATCACCAGCCGTATTGAGGGGGGTGTCGGGCGCGTGGCGGGGGTGCAGAACATCTCCTCAACCTCGCGCTTCGGGCGGTCGCAGGTGGTGGCGGAATTCAGCGATTCCACCGATATTGACGTGGCCGCAACCGATATTCGCGATGCCATCGGGCGCATTCGCAACGCCCTGCCCGATGGCGTGGCCGAGCCGCGCATCATCAAGGCCGATTCCGATTCAGACGCCGTGATGCGCATCAGCGTCACATCGCGCACACGCTCGGTTCAGGACCTGACGCGACTGGTCGAAGATCTGGTCGAGGATCGTCTGATTTCCGCCCCCGGTGTCGCGGATTTGCAGGTGTTTGGGGCGCGTGATGCCATTTTCCGCGTCGATATCGACATGCTGGAACTGGCCGCGCGGGGCCTGAACCTTGCCGATATTCGCACGGCCCTGCGCAATGTGTCCTTTGACGTGCCTGCGGGGTCATTGTCGAATGAACGCCAAAGCATTCAGGTCCGCACCACCGCCACTGTGCAGACACCTGAAGCGTTTGAAGCGCTGGTGCTGCGTAATGATGTGCGGCTGGGGCAGGTTGCATCGGTCACACTTGGGCCTGCGCCGGGTGAAACCATCCTGCGCGCCAATGGCGAAACCGGCATTGGCATGGGCATTATCCGTCAGGCCCAAAGCAACACGCTGGATATTTCGCGCAATGTCACGGCGATTGTCGAGGAATTGCAGACCATCCTGCCCGATGATGTGCGTATTTTCGTCACCTCGGATGAAGCCACATTCGTTGGCGGTGCGATTACCGAAGTGGTCAAGACCTTGACCATAGCCCTGCTGATTGTTGTGGCCACGATTTATGTGTTCCTGCGCGATGCGCGCGCGACACTGATACCGGCGGTCACCCTGCCGATTGCGTTGGTGGGCACCGTGGCAGCAGTTTATCTTGTCGGGTTTTCCATCAACATTCTGACCCTTCTGGCACTGGTTCTGGCCACCGGAATGGTGGTGGATGATGCCATTGTGGTGCTGGAAAACATTGTGCGCAGACGGGCGCAGGGCATGGGCGCGCGCGCCGCCGCCGTGCTGGGCACACGGCAGGTTTTCTTTGCCGTGGTGACCACAACAGCCACCCTTGCGGCGGTGTTTATCCCGCTGTCGTTCCTGCCCGGTCAGGCGGGCGGGTTGTTTCGTGAATTCGGCTTCACGCTGGCAATGGCGGTTTTGCTGTCATCTGTTGTTGCGCTGACATTATGTCCGGTGCTGGCCAGCCGTTTGCTGCGATCTGCCGACACGCCCACAGCCCCCGGCCCCGTTGCCAGATTTGGCGACTGGCTGGCGCGGCGCTATCATGGCCTTCTGGAACGCGCGCTGGCCATGCCTGCGGTTGTGATATGCGCAGCGCTTGTGTTCGCCGCATCGGGGTGGTTTGCCGCGCAGTCCATTCCGCAAGAACTGACCCCGCCCGAAGACCGTGGTGCCGCCCTGCTAAGTGTGTCGGCCCCGCAAGGCGTATCGATTGAGTATACCGACAGCAAAGTCCGCGAGATTGAAGCCACAATCGCGCCGCTGCGCGAATCGGGTGAAGTGACGAACCTGTTTTCCATCGTGGGCCTTGGCGGCGGCGACAACCGCGCCTTCATGGTCATGACACTGGCCGACTGGGACCAGCGCGAGCGTAGCCAACAGGAAATCGTGGCCCAGATCAATGCGGGCCTGCGCGACATCATCGGGGTGCGGGCCTTCGCAATCCAGCCCAATTCGCTGCGCATACGCGGCGCGGGGCAGGGCCTGCGCTTTGCCATACTTGGCAGCAATTACGACGATCTGGCCGACAATGCCCAAACACTTGTCGACCGCATGAATGAAGACCCGCGCTTCGGTCAGGTGCGGCTGGATTTTGAAACCACACAACCGCAACTGTCCATCGAGGTGGACCGCGAACGCGCATCGGATCTGGGCATCAATCTGGATGGTCTGGCCGAAGCGCTGCAAGCCATGCTGGACGGCAGCACCCTGGGCAGTGTGTTCATTGACGACCGCAGTTTTGACATCCAAATGCTGTCCACCCGCACCCCTGTGCGCGACCCCGGCGATCTGGAACAAAGCTTCGTTCGGTCTGATTCCGGCCAGATCCTGCCAATTTCAACCTTCATCACCCTGCAAGAACGCGCCACCGCCCCGCAACTGACCCGCGAAAGCCAGCAACGTGCCGTGCAGGTCACAGCCAGCCTTGCGCCCGGTTTTCCACTGGGCGCGGCACTGGCCGAAGCAGACCGCCTTGCGGCCGAAATTCTGCCGCCCAACGAACGGCTTTTGCCCCTGTCCGAAGCGGCAACACTGGATGAAACATCATCTGGGCTGTTTCTGGTGTTCGGCTTTGCAATCCTGATCGTATTTCTTGTTCTGGCCGCACAATTCGAAAGTTTCGTGTCTGCCGTGGTGGTCATGGTCACAGTGCCGCTGGGGCTGGCTTGCGCGGCTTTTGCGTTGTTGTTTACCGGTGTCAGTCTGAATATCTATTCGCAGATCGGGCTGGTATTGCTGGTGGGCATCATGGCCAAGAACGGCATTCTGATTGTCGAATTCGCCAACCAGTTGCGCGATGAAGGGGCAGATGTGCATGACGCGATTTTGCGCGCGTCCACCATCCGGCTACGGCCCGTGATGATGACCATGACATCCACAGTGCTGGGGGGCGTGCCGCTGGTGCTGTCCACCGGCCCGGGCGCCGAGGCCCGAGAGGCCCTTGGCTGGGTCGTAGTTGGCGGGTTGGGGCTGGCCACGCTGGCCACGCTGTTCCTGACGCCGGTGGCCTATCTGTTGCTGGCGCGGTTCAGCAGCCCGCGCGCCGAAGGCCAGATGCATCTGGAACGCGAACTGGCCAAAGCATCGGGCACCAAGGCGGTTTAAGCGCCCCTTGTCTATGGCACGGGGTTTAAGGATGCTTAATGCGGTTAGGGCGGCAGTTTTGGCCTGAAGGGGACGCCCAAAGGCGCAGAAGCAAGGCCACAGGCCGCCGCGCCATCGGCGGGCCGTCCCACGGCCTGCCGATAACCTGAGGGCAGTTCAAGCCTTCGATGTCAGGAGTATTCAGCCTGCATAAACTGCATTCATATAGCGTCGGATCGGCAGACCCCGGCCCACCGCTGGCGCGGGCTTTTCCCAAGCGCCAAAGTCCACAAAAACACCCGGCCCTGAACCGCCGCCTGACACGAAAGCGCTAAAGCGCTAAAGCGCGCGCCAGCCGATATCACGGCGGCAGAACCCGTCCGGCCAGTCGATCCTGTCAACCATGTCATAGGCCCGCTGCTGCGCCTGTGCCAGTGTCGTGCCGCGCGCTGTCACGTTCAGAACCCTGCCCCCATTGGCCAGAAGCCTGCCATCCGCCCGCACAGTTCCCGCATGGAACACCATGTGAAAGCTGTCCTCAGGGCAGGTATCCACGCCTTTGATCTCGGTATGTTTGGCATAACCGCCCGGATAGCCTTTTGCTGCCATCACAACTGTCATCGCATGGTCATCGGCCCAGTTCACCTGCATCTGCTCCAACCGCCCGTCGGTGCAGGCCAGCATCAGGTCCAGTGCCTGCCCGCCAAGGCGCATCATCAGAACCTGACATTCAGGGTCGCCAAAGCGCACGTTATATTCCACCAGTCGCGGCTGCCCGTCCTTGATCATCAGCCCGACATATAACACACCCTGATAGGGCATGCCGCGCCGCACCATTTCGGCCATTGTCGGGCGCACGATCTGCTCAAGTGCTGCCTGCGCAATCGCATCACTCAACACTGGCGCAGGGGAATAGGCCCCCATGCCGCCGGTGTTGGGGCCGGTGTCCCCGTCGCCAACGCGCTTGTGATCTTGCGCGGTGCCTATGGGCAGGCAGGTTTCGCCATCAACCAGCACGAAGAAGCTGGCCTCTTCGCCTTCCATGAATTCCTCGATCACCACTTCAGCGCCGGCCGCGCCGAATTCACCGCCAAACATGGTGTCAACGGCCTCCAGCGCCTCGGCCCCGGTCATGGCGACAACGACGCCCTTGCCTGCCGCCAGCCCGTCGGCCTTGATCACAATCGGCGCGCCTTGCTCGCGCACATAGGCCCGCGCGGCATCTGCATCTGTGAAATGCGCATAGCCTGCGGTGGGTGCATTCACCGCTGCGCAGATTTCCTTGGTAAATGCCTTGGACGCTTCCAGCCGTGCCGCTGCCGCCGACGGGCCGAAACAGGCAATGCCTGCCGCGCGCAAGCGGTCGCCCACCCCTGCGGCCAGGGGCGCTTCGGGACCAATGACCACGAAATCAATCGCCGTTTCTTCGCAAAATGCCACAACTGCGCTGCCATCATTGATGTCCAGTGCCGCGCATTCGGCAATCGCATCCATGCCCGCATTTCCCGGCGCACAGATCAGCCGGTCGCATTTGGGGTTTTGCATGATTGCCCAAGCCAGCGCATGTTCACGCCCGCCACTGCCCAACACCAGAATATTCATTGCTGCCCTCTCTTGGCCTTTGCGCTGTTGCGTTCTAGGGTGCCTTTGCCCCCATGACAAGCAATGGCACTGCAATGGACCTGATAGACGAACCGCCCAGCAACACCCCCGAATTTTCCGTGTCCGAGATTTCAGGCGCAGTCAAACGTGTGCTGGAAGGGGAATTCGGGCGCGTGCGGGTGCGTGGCGAAGTGGGCCGCGTGATGGTGGCGCGCACAGGGCATATGTACTTCGACCTGAAAGACGACCGCGCCGTGATTGCCAGTGTCAGCTGGAAGGGGCAGGTCGCGCGCATGGCCGTCAAACCCGAAGAGGGGATGGAGGTGATCGCCACAGGCCGCCTGACCACCTTCGCGCCGCAATCGAAATACCAGCTACAGGTCGAAAGCATTGAACCCGCAGGCGCGGGCGCGCTGATGGCCATGCTGGAAAAACGCAAGGCCGCGCTGGCCGCCGAAGGGTTGTTTGGCGCGGACCGCAAACAGCGCCTGCCCTATCTGCCGCGCGTCATCGGGGTTGTCACATCCCCGCAAGGGGCTGTGATTCGCGACATCCTGCACCGGCTGCGTGACCGGTTTGGCGTGCATGTGCTGGTCTGGCCGGTCGCGGTGCAGGGGCAGGCTTGCGCACCCGAAGTGGCGCGCGCCATCAAGGGGTTCAACGCCCTGCCCCATGACGGCCCTGTGCCACGCCCCGATGTGCTGATCGTGGCGCGCGGTGGGGGATCTATCGAAGATTTATGGGGGTTCAACGAAGAAATTGTCGTGCGCACCGCCGCCGACAGCCAGATCCCGCTGATTTCCGCCGTGGGCCATGAAACCGACACCACGCTGATTGATTATGCCGCCGACCAACGCGCGCCAACGCCCACGGCTGCTGCCGAAATCGCGGTCCCTGTGCATGCCGATCTGATGGCCCATCTGGCCAATCTGGACGCAAGGCTGATCCGTTCTGGCGGGCAGGCCATTTCCCAACGCCAGCAACGCCTGCGCGATGTTGCGCGCGCCCTGCCCCGTGCCGACACATTGCTGGCCCCTGCGGTGCAACGGTTTGACCAATGGGCAGAACGCTTCCCCGGATCATTGCGCGCCGCCCTTCACAGCAAGACACAGGAATTGCGCGGCATTGCAGCCGGGCTGCGCGCCGGTTCCATCACCCAGCAGATCGACAAGGGCCGCGACCAGCTGGCCGAACGCACGGGCCGCGCAACCCGCGCAGTCACCAACACGCTTGAACGACAGACCGCGCAACTGGCCGCGCTGGAACGGCTGCGCCAGTCACTTGGCTATCCCGCGACAGTGCAGCGCGGCTATGCTGTGGTGCGCGATGATGCAGGCGCGGTGCTGACCTCTGCGCAAGCGGCGGGCCGCAAACCGGCGTTGCAGATCGAGTTTTCGGATGGCGCCCTCGACGTGCTGCCCCGCAAACCCGACAAAACAACAAAACCAAAACCCCCGGCCCCGCCGCAGCAGGGGGATTTGTTCTGATACCTGCGGCCCCTGTCTGAACAGCACAGATCAGGCTTTCATCTTGCCGAAAATACTCGGGGAGCAATGGCTATTGAAAGATCAGGTCAGGCGGAATGACAAGGCTGGACGAATCCGGCCTGAAGCTGTCGTTGTCCGCTTGGATAAAGCCCGCGCCATCGGTGGGCCGGGGTCTGCCGGTCCGACGCCAGTGAAGTTCACTTTATGCGGGCTGCATACTCCCAAGATCATAGGCTTGGCCTGCCATCAGCCAAATCGGCAGGCCGCAGGACGGCCCGCCGATGGCGTGGGCCACCTTCGGCCTTTGCTCCGCGCCCTTATCCATAACCCAACCACCCGCAAACCGGCCATGCAACCTGACCGGATCACCCGTTCAGACACCCACTTCCGGGCCGGGGCAGATCAACGGGCGGGGGCTGTTTTCGACCTCGTAAAGTTCGGTATCGGAACTGTCGCCCATGAAACGGGCATTCAGCCCCCGGTCACTGCGCCAGAAAATCCAGCAATGCTCGGACTCTGGCGCGTCATCATAGACAAAGCAAATCTGTTCATCACGCGGGAACCAATGCCCCTCGCGGCACTGATCGCCGATAAAGGCCCAGATCGTGCGGCGTCCGGGGCGGAATTCCTCGATACCATAGGGCGCGCCACCGGACCCGAACGTCAGCGTGCGTCCCGTGACATAGGCTTCAAATTCCTCGGCGCTCATCGGGGTTTGCGCGACCGCTGGCAGGGCCGGAAACATCAGCGCCAGCGCAACCAGCGCGCCGCGCATATGACCTGTGATCATGTTCATCTACGCCTCCGTTGCGGTTTGCGCGCGGGCCAGAACCCTGTCCACACGCTTGTCCATCAGCTTGAACCACAAGGCGGGCACCAGCGCAACAATCCCCATCGCAGGTAACGAATACGGCAAGACCGGATGATCATCCGGCAGGCGCAGCGCCGGATAAATGCGCTGCGGGTTCGCATGATGGTCGGAATGGCGCGATGCATTCACCATCATATAGGACGAAAACCAATGCGGGCTGTTCCAGCTATGGTGGCTGGCCTGCGGCTCGAAACTGCCATCCGGCAATTTGCGCCGCGCAAGCCCGTAATGTTGCAAATAATCCACCATGGCCAGTTGCGACTGCGCATAAAAGCACAGCCCCAGATAGGCCAGCACGCCCCCCCAGCCAAACACCAGCGCAAAGACCACCAGAATCGCAAGCCCCCCGCACACATATTCCACATAAGGGTTCATGCGCCCAGAGCGCGCGGCGCGATCCGCCTCGATACGGTAGCCGCGCGTGAAACTGCCCACCCATCCGCGCAGGAAATAGCGGTAGAAACTGCGCCCCTTGGGTGGGAAATTCGGGTCCAAGGGCGTGGACACATGCACATGATGCAACAGCCGGTGCGCCGTGGTGTGATGCCCGTAAAGCATTGAAATATAGACCC
Organism: Roseinatronobacter sp. S2; assembly: GCF_029581395.1. Lineage (GTDB taxonomy): Bacteria > Pseudomonadota > Alphaproteobacteria > Rhodobacterales > Rhodobacteraceae > Roseinatronobacter. The sequence goes on from NZ_CP121113.1 coordinate 172,659, forward strand.
ACTTACCAAGCGAGAATAAAAACCTGTTGCCACGGTGAATCAACTCATGCGCGTTGGAATTGCTGACCTGCCCGAAATACAACCCGAACCCGAAAAACGCAGCCACCCGCTCGCCCGTGCCCAGCCCCGTCAGCCCCGCGACCGACATGACCGCAAGCGGCATCAGCGCCAGATGGCTTAGGGCAAGTGCAACCGACAGGCCGTTGGCAGCGGGAAATTCCCCCGCGCCCGCGCCATCAGGGCCTGCTGTCGGCAATATTTCATCCATCACAAATGCAAAGAACGATGTATAGATCACCGCGACCCACAGCGCCGCACCGCCAGCGACCCCGCCATAGGCCAGCAATGGCACCGGCGCGAGACTGGCAAGGGCGAAGGGCAGAACCGGAAAACGCATGACATTCCATCACTTTGAAAACCCTGCACGACAAATAGCATGAATTGCCATGGCGCGCAGCCGCGCAAATTGCCTCAGGACAGGAAATCCAGCAAATCGGCCAATGCAACCAGTTCGCTGTTGGGTTTGCTCCGCTTGCGGTCGCGGCGTATCAAGGGGGTGGCCAGAAATGCCACCGGCCTTATCCAACGTGCCATTCTGCGTGCCAGCGGGATAATCTGGCCGTGATCGGCACCGCCATAGGCCTCAAGCGCCCCGTCTGCGCATGCAGAAATATCGGGGTCATTTTGAAAGATGGAATGCAAGAAGACCAGCAGATCGCGCGCCTGCCGCAGGCGCGACGCGGTCAGCCGCGCCCCTGCTTCAAGGTCCACAAACCGGATTTCTGCCCTGTTCCAGCAAATATCGCGCAAGCGCGGTCGGCCATGCGACACGCCCATGGTATGCAGTTGCGCAAGCGCCACGGCGGCCAATGACAAGACGTGCTGAAATTCGTCAGCGGTGGCACGACGGGCCAGACGGGTCAGGGGTTTGCCCACATCTGCCAGCACGATCATGTCGGGTGTTTCGGCCAGAACGGACGGCACCGGCACACCTTTGGCTGCAAAAGTCTTCAGGCGCGCCACCTCGCGGCGGAAGGCGACAGCCCCGTTGCCTTTTTGCAACCTGAACCGCAGCGGGGTCACTTCCGCGCGTTTGATCCAGTAACGCGCGCCATTATGCTTCAGCTTCGTCACCCGCGCGTGCGGCACTTTCTGCGCGGCGCGCAGAAGTTCAGCCGCATCTGGCGCGCTATGGGGGGTGGGGTTGGTCATGCTGCCTATTGGACTGACGGGCCGTCGTGGTCAAGCGGGCCGGTGCAATCACTTTCCAATCCGGCACGCTTGGGTTAGCAGGTATATGGCGATGCGCGCACAGGCACCAAGGGGTTTGCGATGTCTTTTTTCAAAAAACTGAAAGAGCGGATGTTCAAATCCTCGTCCAAACTGGACGAGGGGCTGGAATCCCTGATCGACGACACCGCAGAACAGCATCCCGACCCGTCTGATTCCCCCGATACCGCGCCGCCTGCGCAACAAGGCAGCAGCGACACCCCGCCCGCCCCCGCCAAGCCCGGATTGCTGGGCCGGTTTCTGGGCCGCAGCGATGCGCCGCGCCGCGAACTTGACGATGACATGCTGGAAGCGCTGGAAGATGTGCTGATTCAGGCCGATATGGGCGTGGACACGGCCATGCGCGTGACCGCCAATCTGGCCGAGGGGCATATGGGCCGCAAACTGTCCGTGGCCGAGATCAAGGGCCTTCTGGCCGATGAGATTACCCGCATCATGGACCCTGTCGCGCGCCCCCTGCCGCTTTATCCTGCGCGCCCGCAGGTGGTGCTGGTGGTGGGCGTGAATGGGGCGGGCAAGACCACCACCATCGGCAAACTGGCCAGCCAGTTGCGCGGCGCGGGCAAATCCGTGATGATTGCGGCAGGTGACACATTTCGCGCCGCCGCCGTGGAACAGCTTCAGGTCTGGGGGGAACGCGCGGGCGTGCCTGTGCTGACCGCGCCGGAAGGATCGGACCCTGCCAGCCTTGCCTATGACGCGCTGGCACGCGCCAGGGCCGAGGGCATTGACCTGTTGATGATTGACACCGCAGGACGGTTGCAAAACCGCGCGGATTTGATGGAAGAACTGGCCAAAATCTTGCGCGTGCTGCGTAAACTGGACCCCGATGCGCCGCATAACACCCTTTTGGTGCTGGATGCGACGACAGGGCAGAACGCCCTGAATCAGGTCGAGATATTCCAGAAACTGGCCAATGTATCAGGGCTGATCATGACAAAACTGGACGGCACAGCGCGCGGCGGGGCGCTGGTGGCACTGGCGGACCGTTTCGGGCTGCCCATTCATGCCATCGGCGTGGGCGAGCAGATTGACGACCTGCAACCCTTTGATCCGGCAGAATTTGCGGCGGCACTGGTGGGAACACAACTCGACGACTAGGCCGTGTTGAAACATCCGGTTGGGTGGTAGGGGACGTTGGCGCTATGGATAAAGCCCGCGCCAGCGGTGGGCCGGGTTTTGCCGGTCCGACGCCAGTGAAGTTCACTTTATGCCGGCTGCATACCCCTTACTTAAATCGCTTGGCCTGCCATCAGCCAAATCGGCAGGCCGCGGGACGGCCCACCGATGGCGCGGCGGGCTGCGCCCTTGATTCCGCGCCTTGGGAACTCTCAACGCTCCCTCAGCGCCCCCCCCACCCCGCCGATCGCAGGGCGTCATGATCCTGTCAGCCCTTATGCGTGGCCTATGCGCCCTGACAGCATGCGCGGGTCAACGCCGATACTGCGCAGCGTTTTGTCCCATTTTTCGCCGTCCGGCGTGGCAAACAGCAAATCGGGGTCAGCGTCGGCCAGCAACCAGCCGCCGGAATGCAGTTCCCGCTCCAGCTGTTCAGCCCCCCAACCGGCATATCCCAGTGCAGCGATTGCATGGGCTGGTCCCTGTCCCCGCGCCATGCCTGCCAGAACATCGCTGGATGTTGTCAGAACAAGCCCGTCCATGACCTGAACACTGCCATCCGCGCTGAAATAATCCTGCGAATGCAGCACAAACCCGCGACCGGTTTCGACCGGACCGCCAAAATGAACCGGCCCGTCGGCAACCTCGCCACCATCGGCAAGCCCCGAATGCGCACCCGCGCCCGCAAGTTGCAGGTGATGTGCCAGTTTCTGGATCGTCAGGTCCGGCAGGGGCTTGTTGATGATCAGCCCCATCGTGCCTTCACCGGATTGCGCGCACAGAAAAACCACAGCATGCGCGAAACGCGGATCAGGCATTGCGGGTGTTGCAATCAGAAGTTTTCCGGTCAGGCTGGCCATTGGTCACAATCTTAACATCTTGAATTTTACAATGCCCAGCTTCAAAGGCGTTGCCAAGCGAAAGAACCGGACAAGCATGACACGAAGATGTCACAGCCGCTTGTGGTCGCTGATTTGTGACTTCCGTTTCAGCGCCGAACAGGGAATCTAGATCACATGAACATAAATTCCCCGCTCCGTGCTGCAGCACTTGCCGCCGCCTTGCTGTCGCCATTCGCGGCGCAATCGCAAAGCCCCGTTCCGTCAGATCTGGTTCAGGCCGGAATACGTTCGGGGTGGAAGACCGATTCGGGGACATATATCGCCGCCTTGCATCTGAAACTGTCACCCGACTGGATCACCTATTGGCGTCATCCCGGCGAAAGCGGTATCGCGCCGCGGCTGGACTGGGCTGCATCATCCAATCTGGAACAGGTCCGCATTCATTGGCCTGAACCGCAACTGTTTCAGAAATCGGGGTATAACAGCATCGGCTATGCAGATGAACTTGTCCTGCCGGTTGAACTGACGCCCACCGATCCGGGCGCCCCCATCAGTTTTGATGCCACCCTAAGCATTGGCGTGTGCGACGACATTTGCGTGCCTGTCGATCTGCGGGTGCAGACCACGCTGAATGGCGGCGGGCAGCATGACACCATTATCGCAAGCGCGCTGACCCGCAGGCCCGGCACGGCCCGTGCTGCGGGCTTGCGCGGATTAAGCTGCGAATTTGACACCGACAAACGCGGCCTGCGGCTAAGTGTGAACATGGATATCCCCAACACCGGCAACCGCGAATTCCTGTTGGTGGAATTGCCCGGTCAGGGGTTGCGCGGGCACATCCTGCCATCGCACCGCAATGGTGGAACCATTACCGGCCAGACCAGACTGCGTTCGAAATCAGGACAGGTGGGTGCGGTCGACCGCTCGGCGGTCAGGGTCAGCCTTGTCAGCGAGAATGGAACGCTTAGTCATCAGGGCTGCTCGCTCGCGCCGTGATCTTGCACAGACACCGTCCGGTGTGACAGCCACACGGCCACAGCGCCAATAAGCCAGCCCAACGCCAGCGCCAGCACCGATCCGGCCAGAAACAGCACCAATGCAGCCCCAAGCGGGGTGGATGCGACACCGGACGCAAGGCGCGCCAGCCCGCCCGGCAACGCCCCGTCCCAGAACACGGCCCCCATGGTGGCCGCAAACCACAGCACCAGCGCCACCGCCGCCAGAACAGGCACCGCCAGAACGCCACGCCCCCGCACGGGATACGCAAACGCCCGCCGCAACGACACGAACTGGCGCTGCACATCATGCCCGATGGCCAGAACCGCAGGCACCAGCAGCAGCACAATCACCATACCGAAACCAAGCCCGTAGGACAGTGTAATAACAGTGGGTTTCAGAAATTCGGCTTCTGTCGACGTTTCGAACAACAGCGGGCTAAGGCCCAGAACCGTGGTCAACGTGGTCAAAAGAACGGGGCGCAACCGGTCACAGGCCGCATCAATAATAGACGGTATCAGCCCCCTGTCGCGGGCGTATTGGTCCACAGTTGTCACCAGCACGATGGAATCGTTGATGATGATCCCGACCATGCCGATGACACCGACAATCGAAAACATCGACATGGCCATATTCCAGCTGACATGGCCGTAAATCACCCCGATCATGCCAAAGGGGATGACCGACATGACAACCAGCGGGCGTGTCCAGCTGGAAAACACCCATGCCAGCGTCAGATAAATCAGCATCAGGCACAGGCTTAACCCGATCGCGGCATCGGACATGAATTCGCGTTCCTGTTCCGCCTGCCCCGACAGGCGTGTCGTTATGCCAAAATCGGCTTCCAGCTGGGGCAGTATCTGCGCGGTCAGCGCAAGGGACACTTCGCGTGCGCGCGCGGGGTCATCTTCGGACAGATCGCCGCTGACGGTCACCACGCGCACCCCGTTTTCACGCCGGACTGTCGAAAACCCCTGCCGTTCGCGCACAGACACAATGTCGCCCAAGGGCACATATGCCCCCGACTCGGCGCGCATCATCATGCTGTCCAGAAAATCGGCGGCGCGCTCTGCCTCTGGCAACTCCACGCGCACGCGTCCGGTGCGGATACCATCGGGGAAGGTCGCGGCCTCGACCCCGGACAGGCGATTGCGCAGATCGCGCGACAAACCGTCGATGGTGAACCCCAGCGCCTGCCCCTGCGGGGTCAGTTCCAGCAGAAGTTCGGATTTGTCATAGGGCAGGCTGTCTTCAAGTCCTGTGATCTCGGGAAAGGGCGCAAGCGCAACGCGCAGCGCGTCCGCCGCAGCCTTCAGCGTTTCGGAATCGCCACCCGCCAGATCAACCGATAGCGAATCCCCGCCCGGCCCTGTGCCCAATGACCGGAAGGACAGTTCTTCCATACGGGGGTGCGGGCGCACTTCGTCCTGCAAGGCAGATGCGAACGCGAAGGATGTGATGGCGCGGGAATCGGCATCAACAAGTTCAATGCTGATGGACCCCAGCAGATGCGCGTCCTTGTTTTCGGCAGCCGCAGACGGGCGGCCCGATTGCCCGCCAACCTCGACCATGACAAAGGTGGTCGGGTCGCGCCCGTCTTCTTCAATGGCATTTGCGATGACCACATCGGTCGCGCGCTGCATTTCGCGCAGCATTTCAAGCGTATCTTCACGACTGGCACCGTCATTCATGACGATGTTGCCGGTGATCGAGCCCTGCTCGGGCGAATTAAAGAACCGAAACGGCAGATCCCCGCGCACAAGAAATGCCGCCTGCATGGCCAACAGCGCAATCAGGGCCGCAACAACCGGATAGCGGGCAAACACGACAAAACGCATAAGCGGGCGGAACCCGCGTTCGCGCACCCAGCGAAAACCGCGATTGACCTGCCGCGATGGCCAGTCATACCAACGCTGTTTCAACCCGCTGGCAATGGCGTGATACATGTGATTGGGCAGGATCAGAAAACATTCCACCAGTGACGCGATCAGAACCGCAATCACTGTCAGCGGAATATCGGCAATCAATGTGCCAAAACGCCCGCCCACCAAGATAAGCGCCCCAAAGGCCAGAATGGTGGTCACGGTTGCGGCAAAAACCGGCTGCGCCATCCGGGTTGCGGCGTTTTCAGCGGCCTGCGCGGGGTCCTCGCCCAGTTCGCGGGCGCGGTAATCTGCATGTTCGCCCACGACAATGGCATCATCCACCACAATCCCAAGCGTGATGATCAGCGCAAAAAGCGAGATCATGTTGAAACTTAGCCCCATCAGATACATGACCGCAATCGCGGCCAGCATCGCCGCCGGTATGCCCGCAGACACCCAGAATGCCGTGCGCGCGTTCAAAAACAAAAACAGCAGCACGACCACCAGCCCCAGCCCCAGCAACCCGTTCTTGACCAGCAGCATGATCCGGCCTGAAATATATTCCGCCCGTGTCGAGACCAGTTCAATACGCGTGCCTTCGGGCAGATTGGCGTTCATTTGCTGGGCCAGCTGTTCGACGCGGGCCTGAATGGCGATGGCGTCGCCCTGTTCGGATCTGTGGACACGCATGGTAATCGCGGGGTTTTCCCCCACGAAAAAGCCACGGTCACGGTCGATCATGCCTTCGCTGACGCTCGCAATGTCGCCAATGCGCAACACCGACCCGTCAGCGCGCGTGCGCAGGGCGATGCTTTCAATTTCTGTCGCACTGCGTCGTTCCGTGCCGGTGCGCACGCGCGATGCGCCGGATGACACATCGCCTGTGGGGTCCATGCTGATTGTGGCGCGAATGGCCTGCGCGATATCGGCCATGCCAATGTCGTGTTCGATCAGGTTGCGCGCAGGCAGTTCAACCATGACTTCGGCGCTGGCCACCCCTGACACGCTGACGCGGGTAATCCCGTCATCAAACAGCCGCGCGGCAAATTCATCGGCAAAGCGGGCCAGCTGTTCCACCGCCACGGGGCCGGTCACAACCACATTCGTCACACGGTCCGACCAGCCGGACCGGCGCGCAACAGGGTCGTCGGCATCATCGGGCAGGTTGCTGACCGTATCGAGGGCATCTTGCACATCAGCACTGGCGCGCGCCATATCCCAGCCTGTCTCAAACTCCAGCGTGAAGCGCGCGCGCCCTTCGTTCGACTGGCTGGAAACCTGGGCCACCCCGTCCACGGCCTGCAATGTCGGGCTGACAAGCTGCACAATGGCGGCATCCACATCTTCCGCGCCCGCCCCTGACCAGCGGATGTCGATGCGAATATTGTCGACCACCACATCGGGGAAAAACTGCGCGCGCATTTGCGGAATGGCCGCCAGCCCCGACACAAGCATGACCACCAGCAACAGGTTCGCAGCCGTTCTGTGGCGGGTGAAATAGCGGAATATGCCCAGCGCCCGAACCGCAAGCCGGTCCTTTGCCGCGCGCAATACGGTCTGGTCGGTCATGTTCAGCCCCCGCCCATCGGGCCACCGCGACCACGACCACCGCCCGTGTCACCGCCACCACCATTCTCAATACGTTCAATCATCTGCGCAGGCACCTGATCTTCGGACAGTTGCGCAATCATGCGCGCGCGCACCTGTTCGGGCATGCCGGTGTTTTCTTCGACCTGCGCGATCAGTTGCGCGCGGCGGCCGGCATCCAGTGTCACCATTTCAGCAGCCTGTTCGGCGGGCGTTCCATCGGCGTTTTCGCGCAATGGCCGCACCTGAATACCGCTGCCCAGATTGGGCGTGACTTCGCGCACGATTTCAAATCCGGCAAGTCCTTCGGCATTGATAATCACATCATCGCCTTGCCTGCGCAGCACATTGACGGGTGCTGCGCGCAGGCGGTTGTCATCACTGATAACCAGCACTTCACCGCGCGCGGTCACCGCCGTGGCAGGCACCACCGCCACATTCTGCAAGGCCGGTTCCTGAAGGCGCACAGTCACAAAATCGCCGGGTCTGAACCCGCGCGGGGCGTTCAGTTCCACAAACAGTCGCCGCCCGCTTTGGCCCTGCTCGACCGTGGCAGAGGCCCGCAACACCCGCCCCGGCGACGTAATTTCAAACCCTGCCACGTCCAGCACGATATCCGCCCCCGTATCGCGAAGCGCGCCACCATCATCCAGCAGGCGCAAATATTGGGCCGTGGACAGGCGGACCGACACTTCCAGTGCGGCGGGGTCGATGATGCGCGCCAACTGCTCGCTGGTGTTCACAATGCGGCCTTCGACGATGTTCACATCGGTCAGCGTTCCGGTGAAACTGGCATGGACGCGTGTGTCATCCAGCCTGCGCTGCGCCTCGTCTACCGATATTTGCTGACGCTCCAGCGCGGTGCGTGCCTGATCGACACGCGCATCCGCTTGCGCCTGCGCCTGTCTGCGCCCGACAACGGCCTGACGCGCCGATGACAGCGCAAGTTCCGCTTCTTCCAGTGCAGCTTCGGTGGACACGCCCCGTTCGGCCAGCCCCTGCCTGCGCGTCAGCGCGCGTTCGCGCAGGTCAAACTGCGCCTGTGCGGCGTCCACATCTTCGGCGGCCAGTTCCAGCGCGCGTTCAGCGTCGCGCAATTCAGCGCCCGCGCGCGTCAGGTCCGATTGCGCCAGTGCCAGTGCAGATTCCGCATCTGCGGGGTCGATGCGGAACAAAAGCTGCCCTTGCGCAACTTCGGCGCCATCTTCAAACCCCTGCGCCACTTCCATCACGCGCCCCCCCAAAGGGGCGCGCAGTTCCAGTTCGCGTTGGGTGCGCACTTCGCCAAAGGCCGACAATATTGGTGAAATTTCCGCCGGTGTCACCGTGACTGCACGCACTGTGAACACGCGTTCGCGCCCTGCGGCGGGCCTGCCCGTGGCCTCGTTGCGGTCTTGCATGGCAGTGACAAGCGTGTATCCGGCATAACCCAATGCACCCACGGACACTGACGCCAGCAACAGCGCAACAAGGCTTCGGGTCAGAAAACGCATGATCTCTCCGGTCAGGATTATGGCGCGCGCACAGATATTACGCCGCAAACGCAGCTTTGGTTCACCCCCCTATAGCGTGGAATTATTTATTTCCGTCGCAGATGTTCATCCAGACGGGGAAAAATCTCGACAAAGTTACAAGGACGGTGCCGATAGTCGAACTGATAGGCCAGAATTTCATCCCATGCATCACGGCACGCACCGGGTGATCCGGGCAGTGCAAACAGATATGTGCCCTGCGCAACCCCCGCACAGGCGCGCGACTGGATGGCCGATGTGCCGATCTTTTGCATGGAAACAATCGTGAAAATGGTCCCGAACGCGTCGATTTCCTTTTCATAGACATCGCGGTGGGCCTCGACCGTGACATCGCGTCCGGTCAGGCCGGTGCCGCCGGTTGTCAGTATGGCATCAATTTCAGGGTTCGCGCACCAGTCGCGCAACCGTGCTGCAATATCGCTGCGTTCGTCGCGCAAAATGTCGCGCGCGGCAAGAATATGCCCCGCAGTTTCTATGCGTTGGGCCAGCGTGTCGCCGGATTTATCCGATGCGGCATCACGCGTGTCAGACACCGTCAGCACGGCAAAACGCACAGGAACAAAGGGGGTATCGTCATCAAGGCGTGTCATGTCGTATCCCTTAATCTGGCTTGCAGCGACAACAGGTCCGCCCATGCATGGCGTTTCATCGGCGGGTTGCGCAACAGATATGCCGGATGCAGCATCGGCAGGCAGGGACGGCCCATGACATCGCGCCATTGCCCGCGCAAACGTGTGATTCCTTCGGATGTTTCCAGCAATGTGCCCGCCGATATACGCCCCATCAGGATAAGGATGTCAGGGTCAATCAGTTCAATATGACGCTGCACAAACGGGCGCATCATGGCGCGTTCGTCACTGGACGGGTCACGGTTTTGCGGGGGCCGCCATGGCAGGATATTGGTGATATACAGCGCCTTGGACGGGTCGGGGTTGTCGCGCCCCATGCTGATGGCGGCAAACATGCGGTCCAGAAGCTGGCCTGCCTCGCCCACGAAGGGCCTGCCCTGGCGGTCCTCCTCGCGGCCCGGGGCCTCGCCCACGATCATGACGCGGGCATTGGGCTGGCCGTCGGCAAAGACCAGATTGCGCGCGCCCAGTTTCAGTTCGCAATGATCATACGCGGCCAGTGCGGCCTGAAGCGCTGCCAGATCCCCCGCTGATTCGGCGGCGTGACGTGCCAGTGCGACAGGGTCTGCCGCCGGTGCAACGCCTGTCCCCGCGGGGACAGCAACCGACGCTTGCGCCGGTGCCTGCGCCGTTTCACGCTTGTCAGGCAGGTCATAGCGGCTGACAGGCGCATCACCAATCGCTTCATCCACGCCCATATCAAGCTGCCACTCAAGGGCGGCGCGCGCGATATGCCAGTCTGTTTCCCAAGGTGCCATCATCGTCATACCCAAACATATGCCGGAGCGCGCCCTGCGCGTAAAGCGGCCTTGTCGTTATGGCGCACGGTTTCTATAACGGTGCAACTGTCGGCTTCAGAAGGTGCGAAATGACATTCACGCAAAACCACCTGCTGGGGATAGAGCCGCTGCGGCCCGAAGAAATCACCGCAATTCTTGATCTGGCCGAAGACTATGTCGCGCTGAACCGCTCTGCCGAGAAGCACGCGACGGTGCTGGCGGGCATGACCCAGATCAACATGTTTTTCGAAGCATCCACCCGCACACAGGCCAGTTTTGAACTGGCTGGCAAACGGCTGGGCGCAGATGTCATGAATATGGCAATGGCGCATTCCAGCCTGAAGAAAGGCGAGACACTGATTGACACGGCGCTGACCCTGAACGCCATGCACCCCGATTTGCTGGTGGTGCGCCATGGCAGTTCCGGCGCGGTCAACCTGCTGGCCGAAAAGGTGAATTGCGCAGTGCTGAATGCAGGCGACGGCAAGCACGAACACCCCACGCAGGCGCTGCTGGATGCCCTGACCATAAGGCGCGCCAAGGGACGGCTGCACCGGCTGACGGTGGCCATTTGCGGCGATATTGCCCATAGCCGCGTCGCGCGGTCAAACCTGCTGCTTCTGGGCAAGACGGAAAGCCGCGTGCGGCTGGTCGGCCCGCCGACCTTGATGCCCGCACAAGTGGCCGAATTCGGGGTCGAGGTGTTTGACGACATGCGCGCAGGGCTGGAAGGGGCAGATGTCGTGATGATGCTGCGCCTGCAACGCGAACGCATGGACGGGGGGTTTGTGCCGTCCGAACGCGAATATTTCCACCGCTACGGGCTGGACGCCGAAAAGCTGGCCTATGCAAAGGAAGATGCCATTGTCATGCATCCCGGCCCGATGAACAGGGGTGTGGAAATTGACGGGGCCATTGCCGATGACATCAACCGGTCAGTCATTCAGGAACAAGTGGAAATGGGGGTCGCGGTGCGCATGGCAGCAATGGACCTGCTTGCGGGCAATCTGCGCCGCAAGCGCGAAAGCGAACGGCTAAGGACGGTCGATCATGGGTGAGCAGATCCGCGAGAGCACACTGGGCGAGACGGTTTTTGAGCCGGAGCCGGGCGAGAAGAAACTGCACGACATCCGGTCCGACAAGGCCACCTATTGGCGCGATCATGGTGTGATGGCGGTGTTGGGCATGGGTGTGGTGGGCATGGTGCTGGCCTTCATCGGCTCTGATCATGTGGCCATCGGGTCTTTGGGCGCGGTTCTGGCGCTGGTTGTGCGGGGTATATGGCTTTATTCCGAACAGATGAAATTCAACTGGGTTCTGACGAATATGCGCCTGATCGGCCCCGGCGGTCGGCAGGTCTACCTGCTGGAACTGGAAAAGGTGCGCCGCCTGTTCGGCGACATCCAGATCATTACCAAGACCGGTGACAAGCACCTGATCAAACATGTGGCAGGTGCCGATGCGATCATGACCCGGATTGAAGCCGCACGCGACACGCGCGCCAGGCGCAAGGGGGCATGATGGCCATCAGACCTTTTCTTTCGGGCAAGGCTCTTTCAGGCAAGGCGGGGGGGCCGTCTGCCCCCCACGGGCCTGCGGCCCGTCCCCCCCGAGAGTATTTTCGGCAAGATGATGCACAGGGAAGACTGGCCAGATGATGACATGGTTTCACAATGCCCGCCTGATCGACCCTGAAGCGGGGCAGGAACGCACTGGCACATTGCTGGTGCGTGACGGGATGATCGCGGAAATTGACGGCCCCTGCCCGGAGGGCGCGGAACAGATTGACTGCAAGGGCAAATGCCTTGCCCCCGGCATTGTCGATATGGGCGTTCAGGTGGGCGAGCCGGGCGCGCAGCATAAAGAAAGCCTGCGCACAGCCGGGCTGGCCGCAGCCAAAGGGGGCGTGACCACGATTGTCATGCGCCCCGATACCGACCCTGCGATTGATACGCCCGAAGTGCTGGAATATGTCACCCGCCGCGCCACCGCGCGCACCCCCGTCAACATACGGGCCATGGCAACCCTGACACGCGGGCGTGCAGGGCGCGAGATGTCGGAAATCGGGTTCTTGATGGATGCGGGCGCTGTGGCCTTTAGCGATGGTGGCAATGTCACGGCCGATACAAAGATCCTTGCGCGCTGCATGAGCTATGCCAAGGGGCTGGGGGCGCTGATCGTGGGCCACCCGCAGGATCAGGGGCTGTCGCGCGGGGCCTGCGCGACCAGTGGCAAATTCGCATCATTGCGCGGTCTGCCCGCTGTGTCGCCCATGGCCGAGCGTATGGGCTTCGACCGCGACATGGGACTGGTTGAAATGACAGGCGTGCGCTATCACGCCGATCAGGTGACATGCGCGCGCACCCTGCCCGCGCTGGAACGTGCGAAAGCCAACGGGCTGGATGTGACGGCGGGCATTTCCATCCACCACCTGACCCTGAATGAACTGGATGTGGGCGATTACCGGACGTTCTTCAAGTTCACACCGCCCCTGCGCCACGAAGATGACCGCCGCGCCATGGTCGGGGGGGTGGCATCCGGGCTGATCGACATCATCTGTTCCATGCACACCCCGCAGGATGAGGAGTCAAAGCGCCTGCCCTTTGAAGAAGCGGCAGCCGGCGCGGTCGGGCTGGAGACGATGCTGCCTGCGGCAATGCGGCTGTATCATTCCGAGGGCGTGCCCCTGCCGCAGATCTGGCGCGCGATGTCCCTGAACCCGGCGCGGCGGCTGGGTCTGCCGGGCGGGCGACTGTCTGTTGGCGCGCCGGGTGATCTGGTGCTGTTTGACCCTGACGCCCCCTTCGTGCTGGACCGCTTCACGCTGCAATCGAAATCCAAGAACACCCCCTTTGACGGTGCCCGCATGGAAGGGCGCGTGCTGGCGACATATGTTGGCGGTGTCTGTGTTCACAGGCAGAAAGGCTGAATCATGCCCGAATTGATAGCACCGATATGGGTTCTGGGGGTGGTGGGGCTGCTGGCCTATGCGCTGGGGTCTGTGCCCTTTGGGGTGGTGATCGCGAAGCTGATGGGGTTGGGCAACCTGCGCGATATCGGGTCGGGCAATATTGGTGCCACCAATGTCATGCGCACCGGCAACAAGCTGGCGGGCGGGCTGACATTCCTGCTGGACGCGGCCAAGGGGGGCATTGCCGCGCTGATTGCGTGGTGGGCCATCGGGGCGGACGCCGCGCAGGTTGCGGCGCTGGCGGCGTTTCTGGGGCATTTGTATCCTGTCTATATCGGGTTCAGGGGGGGCAAGGGTGTTGCAACCTTTATCGGGGTAACCCTTGCGCTGGCATGGCCCGTGGGGCTGGCCACCTGTGCGACATGGCTGCTGACATTTAAACTTAGCCGCTATTCGTCGCTTTCGGCGCTGGTGGCCTGCGGGTTCAGTTCGATCTATGCGGCGCTTCTGGGGTATATGTCGCTGGTGGCGCTGCTGGTGGTGATGAAGCTTTTGGTGTTCTACACCCACCGCGAAAATATTCGGCGCCTGTGGGCAAGGACCGAGCCACGCTTCAAGAACAAGCCGCGCTGACGGGGTATTGGCCTGAAGGAGACGCGCCCCAAGGCGCGGAGCAAAGGCCGCAGGCCGCCGCGCCATAGGTCTGGCCGTCCCACGGCCTGCCGATTACTCTGATGGCAGTCCAAGCCTGTGATCTTGGGGGTATGCAGCCTGCATAAAGTGCATTCTTACAATGTCGGATCGGCAGACCCCGGCCCACCGCTGGCGCGGGCTTTATTCATGCCAACCCCCTTCAGCTCCAAAACACCGCCCCGCACTGCGCGGATCAGACCTGACGCCGCTCCCGCAGCATCTGCTGTGCAATACCAGCCAAGGCCAGATACAGCGTTGTCGCAATCAACCCCCATGTGACAGCTTGCGGCTGGGCAAACCCTGCCCATGCCGACCACCCTGCCAGCACTGTCCAGACCAGCGCCACGGGCAGTGACACCGCGCGCCAGCGTCTGGTGCGCACGGGGTGGATGAATTTCAGCGGTGTGAACATGGCGACAGCCAGAAAACCGACAATGCCCAGAATAACCCAGAACGTTGGCTGAACCGCGAAAATGACAATCGCCGCCATGTTCCAACATGCCGGAAACCCGTGAAAGCTGTTGTCAGGGTTTTTCATCCGCGTATCTGCGAAATAGATCACACTGGCAAAGGTGATCACAATAATCGCGATCCAGCCTGTCCAGCCCGGCAACAGGTTCGATTGAAACAAGGCAAATGCCGGAATGAACACATAAGTCAGGTAATCAATGATCAGGTCTAGCAATTCCCCGTCAATATTGGGCGCATTCACCTTCACATGATAGTGCCGCGCCAATGGCCCGTCGACACCATCCACAACAAAGGCCACGACAAGCCACAAAAACATCATTGGCCAGTCGCCCTGTGCGGCTTCCAGCAGGGCAAGCATGGCAAACACGGCGCCTGTGGCCGTAAACAGATGCACCGAATAGGCGGGAAGATGTAGTTTCACGTTGTCCTCGGTTCGGTTGGCCGACAGATGGGCGTGTGTTGTGAATGGGGGCGCAGACTGAAATCAGCCCTGCGCGCGGGGATGGGCGGAATCATATATTTCCATCAACCTAGTTGCGTCGACGGCTGTGTAAACCTGCGTCGATTGTAAAGATGCATGCCCCAGCAATTCCTGTATCGCGCGCAAATCCCCGCCTGCGGCCAGCAGATGCGTGGCAAAGGAATGGCGCAAGGCGTGCGGGGTGGCTGTGGCGGGCAGTCCAAGCTGCATGCGCGTTGCTTCCATGACGCGCGCGATATGGCGGCGCGACAATGCGCCCCCCCGCTGCGCGCGAAACAGGGGCGCACCCGCGCTTTGCTCATAGGGGCAGGCGGCCACATAATCCGCAACCGCCGCGCGCGCCACGGGCAGGACGGGGACCATGCGTTCCTTGCCCCCCTTGCCGGTAATGCGCAGCATGTCGCGCAAGGGCACATCGCGGCCTGTCAGCGACAGCGCTTCTGACACGCGCAGACCGCACCCGTATAGGAGCGTCAGAACAGCCGTGTCGCGCAATCCCGACCAGTCCTGCTGTGTCTGCAAGCCAACATTGCTTAGCATATCACGCGCGGCAGTTTCGCTAAGGGGGCGCGGCAGGTTGCGCTTGTGTTTGGGCGCACGCGCCGCAAGGATTGCCGAGATGTCCATGTCTTCGCGTTCTGCGACCCAGCGGGCAAACCCTTTGACGGCGGATAGCTGCCGCGCAAGGCTGCGCCCGCTGATGCCGCGCGCGCGTTCCGATGCCATCCAAGCCCGCATATCCGACAAGGTGACGCGGCCCAGCACGGACACCCCTTGCGCACCACCATGATGCAGCGCCAGAAACCCAAGGAACCCGCCGACATCGCGTGTATAGCCGTCAAGCGTATGGTCGGATGCATCATGCAACGCGCGCATCTGGTCCAGCCATGTCTGCAACGCGTCACGCTGGCCTGCGGACAAATGCAGGCCGCCCGCTGTCATGCCAGCCAGCGGCGCATTGAGCGTTCGAATATGCCTGCAAAAAACGCAAGCAAATCAGTGCCCTGACCCGGCTTGAACATATGCGGATTGTCCGACGCCATAACCAGCATCCCGCCCAGTCGTTGCGCGCCCAGATCAAGGCGCATGCACGCCTCGGACCGCAACTCGGAACTGCGCTCCCCATACAGTTGGTCCGTGGACGGAATGGCCTGCCGCAATATGACCTGCCGGCCCGAATGCTGCGCGCGCCCCGCCGACATGTAGCTGTCGATAAACCCCGGGGCGACCACGCACAGGACATTCGAAATCCGGTCCAGCGCAGGGTCGGGCGTGGCGGTGGGGCTTTCCAGCACCAGTTTTATGGCATCCACCCGCAGGATTTCGGCCACATCACCGCCCAGATCGCGCAGAAAATCCTCGAACTGGTCGGGGTCCAGCATGCGCAGGATCGCGCGGTGTATCTGGTTTGTGCCCGACAGGTTTTCATAGGCCGCAGCAATCACGGCGCGGTGGGTTTCTTCCAGCCGGTCAAGCCGCGCTTCCAGCCGTTCCATGGCCAGACCACGCAAATCGACGATGTTATCTCCCATGCCGCGTTCACTGGCAGACACCAGCACGCGCATCACGTCCTTGTCGTCCAGAATAAGGGCCGGGTCCGACATGATCCGTGCGCGAATTTCTTCAAGCCCGTCGGGTTTGACTGCTGTTCCTGCCATGATGTGCCTGTCCGTTGACTGCTGCGTTTTTTGTTGTTCCTGCGGACTATAGCAAATCCTACAGGATTTTTTGACCTGTTTTTTCCCAATCTTTCATGAATTGTGCCAGACCGGCATCGGTCAGCGGGTGGCTGGCCAGTTTGCGGATGACTTCGGGCGGCGCTGTCATCACATCTGCGCCAATGCGCGCCACGTCCAGAACATGGTTCACCGACCGGATAGAGGCCGCCAGAATCTGGGTTTCAAAGCCGTAATTGTCATAGATGGTGCGGATATCTTCGATCACATCCATCCCGTCCAGCGCCAGATCATCCAGCCGCCCGATGAAGGGCGAAATGAACGTAGCGCCCGCTTTCGCGGCCAGCAGCGCCTGATTGGCACTGAAGCACAAGGTGACATTGACCATCTTGCCTTCGCCAGACAGCACCTTGCACGCTTTCAGCCCGTCCCATGTCAACGGCAGCTTCACGGTGATATTCGGCGCGATTTCGGCCAGCTTGCGGCCTTCGGCGATCATGGCATCCGCATTCAGCGAAACCACTTCGGCGGAAACAGGGCCTTCGACAATCCCGCAAATCTCGCGCGTGACTTCGATGATGTCGCGGCCGGATTTCAGAATAAGCGAGGGGTTGGTTGTCACCCCGTCCACCATGCCAAGGTCGTTCAGTTCACGAATGGCGGTTACATCGGCAGTATCGACAAAGAACTTCATTTCATGCCCCTTCGGGTTGCAGCCAGTGTTCGGCGGGGTCATACCTTATCTTGCCGCTTGCAGGAACCCCAATTTGCGCCATGCCCCAGACCGCCGCCCCCGATTTCTTTGATGAAGGCACGCCCTGCGCCGTGTTGACCACCGAACCGGTGGGCAGCGGGGTGCTGGATTATCTGGCCCCCGAAGGCGGGTGCTGGCTGGGCGCGTTTGTCGATGTGCCGCTGGGTCCGCGCCGCGTGGTGGGCGTGGTCTGGGGCGCAGCCGAAGGGAAATTTGCCCGCAACAAACTGCGGCAGGTCATTCGCGTGCTGGATGCCGCACCCCTGCGCGCTGAATTGCGCGATTTCCTGACCCGTGTGGCCGATTACACCCTGACGCCGCTGCCCGCGATGCTGCGCCTTGCCACACGCGTGCCAAGATTGGGCGACGGGCCTGCCACGCGCAAACTGTTGTTTCGCGGCCCCGAAACACCGCCGCGCATGACGGACGCCCGTGAACGTGTGCTGGACGCACTGGATGGCTTTGGCGGGGCCGGCCTGACACCGGGCGAGTTGGCACAGGTGGCGGGTGTGTCCGCAGCGGTGGTGCGCGGTTTGGTCAAAACCGGCGGGCTGGTGGAACGCGACGCCCCGCGCGACCAACCCTATGCGGCGCTGAACCCCGCCCTGCCCCGCAGCGCCCTTAGCGAAGATCAGGCGCAGGCGGCCCAGCATTTGCGCGATGCGATGGCGCAAGACAAATTTGGTGCGACGCTTCTGAAGGGCGTCACAGGGTCGGGCAAAACCGAAGTGTATCTGGAAGCAATCGCGGCCTGTCTGGCGCGCGGGCGGCAGGCACTGGTTCTGCTGCCGGAAATTGCGCTGACATCGGAATTCCTGACGCGGGTGGAAGGGCGCTTTGGCGCGCGTCCCGCAGAATGGCATTCCGGCGTGACCGTGACCGAACGCCGCCGCTGCTGGCGCATGGTCGCCCAAGGGGATGCGCAGCTGGTGGTTGGCGCGCGCTCCGCGCTGTTCCTGCCCTTTCGCGATCTGGGGCTGGTGGTTGTGGATGAAGAACATGACACATCCTACAAACAGGAAGAAGGCGCGCTGTATAACGCCCGCGACATGGCGGTGCTGCGCGCATCGCTGAACGGGGCGCAGGCGGTGCTGGCCTCGGCCACGCCATCGCTGGAAAGCTGGGCCAACGCGGCATCGGGCAAATATGCGCGCCTTGATCTGGCCACCCGTTTCGGCCCCAACACCCTGCCCGATATGCGCGCGATTGACCTGCGGGCGGAAGAATTGCCTTCAAACCGCTGGATTTCCCTCAGCCTGCAACGCGCGGTCACTGCGCGCGTGCAGGCAGGCGAACAGGCGCTGTTGTTCCTGAACCGGCGCGGCTATGCGCCGCTGACCCTGTGCCGCGCCTGCGGCCATCAGGTGGGCTGCACCGATTGCGATGCGCGCATGGTCGAACACCGGTTCCTGAAGCGCCTTGTGTGCCACCAATGCGGCGCAACTGCCCCCATCCCCACCGCCTGCCCCGCCTGCGGCGCCGAGGATCGCATGGCCCCTGTCGGCCCCGGTGTCGAACGGCTGGAAGAAGAAGCCCGCGCCCTGTGGCCGGATGCGCGGGTTCTGGTGCTGTCGTCGGACCTGTTCGGGTCCGCCCGCGCGCTGAAAGAACACATCGCCGCCATTGCCAACGGTGCGGCAGACATAATCATCGGCACGCAGATTGTCGCCAAGGGGCATAATTTCCCGCTGCTGACACTTGTGGGTGTGATCGACGCCGATCTGGGCCTGTCAGGGTCGGATCTGCGCGCGGCGGAACGGGTGTTCCAGCTGGTGCGACAGGTGGCAGGGCGTGCAGGGCGTGCAGAAAAGGCAGGGCTTGCACTGGTGCAGACCAGCCAGCCGGACCACCCCGTGATCCGCGCCATTCTGTCAGGCGATGAAGAAACCTTCTGGCGCACCGAAGCCGAGGCCCGCTTTGCCCTTGGCATGCCCCCTTACGGGCGGCTGGCGGGCATCATCGTGTCCTCCACCAAGATGGAAGACGCCTTTGCCCTGGGCCAGCGGCTGGCCATGCAGACCGCGCCCCTGGCGCGGATTGGCGCGCAGGTCTTTGGCCCCGCGCCCGCACCCATTGCGCGTATTCGCGGGCGTCACCGCGTGCGCCTGCTGGTCAAGGCCCCGAAGGGCGCGCCCCTGCAAGCGGCCCTGCGCGCATGGGTGGCACCGCATAAACTGGCCCGCGATCTGCGCCTGTCGATTGACATAGACCCGCAAAGTTTTCTGTAACCGCTTGCGGTTTGCCCCGCGCAGGTTACCTATTGGCCAAAGCTACATGAAGGATCACGCCCATGTTTGGATTTCTGGACCAGAAAACCCGGATGATCAGCGCCGCAGACGCCCTGCCCGGTCGCGCAGCGCCCATCCCCACCGCCGATATGCACGCCGTGTTCAACCGCCCCCTACAAGCCCCCGCACCTGACGGCATGGAAACAGCCCTGTTCGGCATGGGGTGTTTCTGGGGGGTTGAGCGGATTTTCTGGCAGGTTCCGGGCGTGTGGCTGACCGCTGTGGGCTATGCGGGCGGGTTCACCCCCAACCCCACCTATGAAGAAGTGTGCAGCGGCAAGACCGGCCATAACGAAGTCGTTCAGGTCACGTTCGACCCTGCGATCGTCAGCTATGACGCGCTGCTGCAACGCTTCTGGGAAGGGCATGACCCGACCCAAGGTATGCGGCAGGGCAATGACCGCGGCACGCAATACCGCTCCGGCATCTATTGCCACACAGACGCGCAGAAAGCCGCTGCCACAGCCAGCCGCGACAGCTATGGCGCGCGACTGGCACAGGCAGGGCACGGGGCCATCACGACCGAAATACTGGACGCACCCGCATTCTATTATGCCGAAGATTACCACCAGCAATATCTACACAAAAACCCGCAAGGTTATTGCGGGATCGGCGGCACTGGCGTGACCTGCCCGATTGGCCTGCCCGGCTGACGGACTGGCCCCCTGTTGCGCTGCCCGCTTTGGCGGGGGCGCGCAGGGTGGGCGGGTGGGGCGTGCCCCTGCCAAAGCGGGCAGCGCAACAGGCTTGACGGCTATGGGCGCGGCCTGTATCGCGGCGCTGATCCTTGCCAATTCGCATTAGGGTGGCCCGCGTTCATTCGCATTCACGCAACCCACTCTGACCTATTGATACCGCATGTCCGGGAAGCGCAAAACCGGTTCCCAATTTTGCGCGACATGCTCTAGCCAAAGGCTGCCTGCCATGCCCACCTTCACCGCGCTGACCACCCTTCACACATCGGATGCGGCCTATGCCCTGTCCGAAGCCATGGAAAACATGGAACCCGAACCCACCGGCGTGGGCGTGTTTGAATTGGAGGATGGCTCCGGTCTGTGGGAAGTTGGCGGTTATTTCACTGAAACACCTGACGATATTGAACTGACATTGCTGGCCGAAGCCTTTGGCGCGAAGCCCTTTGTTGTGACCGAATTGCCGGAAATCGACTGGGTTGCCAAAGTGCGCCGCGACCTGTCCCCGGTAGAAGCCGGGCGCTTCTTCGTCTATGGCAGCCATGATGCCGACAAACTGCCCGAAGGCCGCGTGGGCCTGCTGATCGAAGCGTCCATGGCGTTCGGGACCGGCCATCACGGCACCACGCTGGGGTGTTTGCGCGCGCTGGACCGGCTGGACAATGACGGGTTTCGCGGCAAATCCGTGGTGGATATCGGCTGCGGCACGGCAGTTCTGGCCATGGGGGCCGCCAAAATCTGGCCCGACCCGGTGCTGGCCAGCGATATTGACGAAATCGCTGTAGAAGTCGCACTGGCCAATATCGCTGCAAATGATCTGCAAACCCGCGTGCATTGCGTGGAAGCAACAGGGTTCGACCACCCCGACCTGCAAGCCCGCGCGCCTTTCGATCTGGTCTTTGCGAATATACTGATGGCCCCGCTGATTGATCTGGCCCCCGACATGGGCAAGCTGACAGCGGCGGGCGGGCACGCCATTCTGTCGGGGCTGCTGGTCGAGCAGGCCGACAAGGTTCTGCAAGCCTATGTGGACGCAGGATTTTCCCTGCACCACCGCGAAGATATTGGTGACTGGGCCACGCTGACACTGATCAGGTAACCAGGACGCGCTCAAGATTTCACCCTGAACCTGCCCCACTTTCGCCGGATTGACCGTTTACGCATCGGTTATCACTACAGGTCAGAATGGCGGCGAAAGTTCAGGGATAGCGGCATGAGCGTGGAACAGCACGATGATTTCAGAAAACGGCGCTCTGACGTCATCAGGACCCATTTGCGCAATGACCCCAAGATCAGGGCAGGCCGTCGCCGTATGCGCGTGCGTTTCATGTTGGGGGTCGCCAGCTATACAGTTGTGCTGGCAGTCACTTTGATATTCGCCAAAAGCGTAACGATGGCCATTCATGACGCAAGATCGTATCGCCTGATGGTCGCGCCTGTCATTCGTGACCTTCCCGACACTCACATCGGCCATACCCTGCTGATGCCCGACCCGATCAGCACGCAGATTTCAGCATTCCTGCGGCCCTATATCAATGCAGGCACCCGCGAACATCACGCAGGCGGGCATGGGCGCATTGTGACTGATACCCGCCAGACAGTGCCCCTGTCCTTGCAAGATCAGAACTGAATTGCGCTGGCATTATGCCCCGAACCACGACAGCCCGATCAGCACAAGGTGGCAGTCACCCAAGACAGCAACAGGGCGGCCCGTTGGGCCGCCCTGTTTAATCAAAGATATTGCGTCAATGACGTCTGGATAATCAGACTTCATTCTCCAGATCTTCGATTGCCTTTTGCAACTCGTCCTTGCTGACCTCTTTTTCGGACACGGTGATCTGACCAAGAATGTGGTCGACAACCTTGTCTTCAAAGATAGGCGCGCGCAGTTGTTGCTGCATCTGCGGGTTCTTCTGGATGAACTCGAAAAACTGGCGTTCCTGACCGGGATACTGGCGGGCCTGCGCAATGACGGCCTGCGTCATTTCCTGATCGCTGACTTCGACTTCCGCTTTCTGACCGATATCGGCCAGCAGCAGCCCCAGCTTCACGCGGCGCACGGCCAGCTTGTTGCTTTCTTCGGTGGTTTCGATGTCGCCATGGCTGTGGTCGTTCTGGTCAACATCGGTCTGGCTGTCATGCCACAGCTGATGCGCGATCTGCTTGCTTTCCGCTTCAACCAGCGACGGGGGCAGATCGAATGTGACCGCCGTATCCAGCGCATCCAGCAACCCGCGCTTCAGAATTGCGCGTGATGCCTGCCCGTATTCCGCTTCCAGACGCTCTACGATCTGGGCCTTCAGGGCGGCCAGATCATCGGCGCCGAACTGTTTTGCCAACGCGTCATCAATGGTGGCTTCGGCGGGGGCTTTGACTGCCTTGATGGTGCAATCAAACACCGCTTCCTTGCCAGCCAGATGTTCCGCGCCGTATTCTTCGGGGAAGCTGACCGTCACGGATTTTTCGTCACCGGCTTTCACGCCAGCAAGCTGTTCTTCGAAACCGGGAATAAACTGGCCCGACCCCAGAACCAGCGGGAAATCTTCGGCCGCGCCACCATCAAAGGGTTCGCCATCAATCTTGCCCAAGAAATCCATGGTGACCTGATCGCCATCTTCCGCAGCGCCGTCCTTGTCATCGAATTTCTGTGCCGATTTCGCCAGATTTTGCAGGGCTTCGTCCACGGCGGCATCATCTGCCTTGACCACAGGCTTTTCCAGCGAAATGCCCGACATGTCGGGGGCTTCAATCGTGGGCAGCGCTTCATAGTTCAGCGTCACCACGACATCGTCGCCTTCTTTCCAGTCGTCATTTGTCATTTTGACGTCGGGCTGCATCGCGGGGCGGTCGCCGCTGTCTTCAAAATGCTTGTTCATCGCGCCATCAACGGCGTCTTGCATCGCTTCGCCCAACAAACGCTGACCAAACTGCTTTTTCAGCAACGCCATTGGCACCTTGCCCTTGCGAAAGCCCTTCATCTCGACTTCGGGCTGTGCCTCGACCAGCTTTTCATTGACCTTCGCTTCAAGCTCGGCTGCGGTCACAGTAATGGTATAACCGCGCTTCAGGCCGTCGTTCAGGGTTTCGGTAACTTGCATGGGCGTCCTCACATAAGGTGACAGGCCGCCTGAACGGCGGCCTGGGGAATTTCGGCCTGTGTAAGGGGCTGCGCGCGCAGGATCAAGCCTGATTCTGGACAAGTCATTCAGGGCAGGGCAGCAAGGCGGCAAAAACCGGCACAGAATTTGGTGTCAGGCACCGGCATTGCGCGCAGAAACCGCGCTGCGTTCGATCTTGTCCAGCAAAACGGCAAGCTGTGTCTTTTCGTCAGAACTTAGCCCTGCCAGCAAGGCATCTTCATGCTGCGCCAGACGCGCCGCAATTTTTTCAAACAACGCCTCGCCCGCCGGTGTCGCCCGCAGCGCATAGGACCGGCGGTCCTGTGGCACCTTGTTGCGTTTGACAAGCCCAAGCTTTTCCAGCTCATCAACCAGCAGCACCGCGCGCGAACGTTCTATATTCAGCGCAAGGCATAGCTGGCTTTGGCTAAGGTCGGGGTTTTCAACAACGACATGCAATGCGGATGATGTTGTAATCCGCATGCCGAACCCTTCGATCGCGGCTTGCGCATTATTGTGAATATGCACATAGGCGCGTTTCATCCGGTAGCCGATATAACGGCGCAGGAACGTGTCCGTTACGGCCATGCTGTCGGCTGACGCATCATCACTGGATTTGGAACCATCGGGCATGATGCCCCCCTGCTTGATACCGGACATGGTGGCACCCAAAACCGCGCGCCGGATAATTGACTAAGTTAACAATCCCGCACGCGCAAGGTCAATCCGTCCGGACAGCCTTGCCGCCGATTGCCCGTCAACTGGATGACAGCGCGCTTTCTTCCAGCAAATGGCACGCGGCGCGGCCGGTTGGTGTTGTGCGGACCGCTGGCACTTGTTGTTTGCAGATATCAACCACCAGCGGACAACGTGGATGGAATGTGCAGCCCGAAGGCGGGGTAATCGGGTTCGGAATCTCGCCCGTCACCGGCTTGCGCCGCCGCCCCGACAAGGCAAGGTCGGGCACCGCATCCAGCAGCATACGCGTATAGGGGTGTTGCGGTTCGGTGAACAGGCGCTTTGCATCCGCTTCCTCGACCAGCCGGCCCAGATACAGCACGCCGATGCGGTTGGCCATGTGCCGCACCACGCTAAGATCATGACTTATCAGCAAATAGGTCAGGCCGAATTCATCCTGCAAATCGCGCATCAGGTTCAGAATCTGCGCCTGCACCGACACATCCAGCGCGGATGTGGGTTCATCACACACGATGAATTCGGGCTTCGACGACAGCGCGCGGGCGATGGCGATACGCTGGCGCTGGCCGCCGGAAAATTCATGCGGGAATTTCTCGGCGTCAGTTGCGGACAGGCCCACCACTTCCAGCAGGCGCCCGACCTCGCGGTTAATGTCCGCACCGCTGGCAATCCCGAAGGTGCGGATGGGTTCGGCAATGATGGCCCCCACACGCCAGCGCGGATTCAGACTGGCAAACGGGTCCTGAAAAATCATCTGGAAGCGGCGACGCAGCTGGCGCATGGCAGCCCCCTGCGCGAATCGCATTTCCTGCCCGTCAAACAGGATACGCCCGCGCGACGGGTCCACCAGCCCCACGATCATTTTGGCAATCGTCGATTTGCCCGAACCGGATTCACCCACAAGGGCAAATGTCTCGCCCCGCTTGATTTCGAAATCCACATCGGCGGCGGCGGTCAGGAACTGCTTTTCCTCGCGTTCCAGAACGCGGTTCAACCATGGTTTGGACACATCGAAATAGCGGGTCAGGCCCGAAACCTGTAGCAAAGGGGTGTCAGTCATGGGCCACCTGTTGCGTTGCGGAATCATACAGCCAGCACGAAACATGCCGCCCGTTGTCGCGGTCTATCAATTCCGGTCGGTCGGTCCGGCAGCGGTCAAACACTTTCGGACAGCGCGGGTTGAACGCACAGCCCTGCGGGATGGCATTCAGCCGCGGCATGGAACCGGGAATTTGCGTCAGGCGCGCTGCGGTCTGGGTCAGGGTCGGAATGGACCCCATCAGGCCCGCCGTATAAGGGTGTTCAGCCGCCTGAATAACATCGCGCACAGGCCCGATTTCGGCCACGCGCCCTGCATAGAGAACCGCCACACGGTCGGCGGTTTCGGCAATCACCCCCATATCATGCGTGATCAGCATGACAGACGCGCCGCGTTCCGCGCAGATTTCTTTCAGGACATCAATAATCTGCGCCTGCACCGACACATCCAGTGCGGTGGTCGGTTCATCCGCAAGCACCAGTTCGGGTTCCGCGCATAGCGCAAGGGCAATCACAACGCGCTGGCGCATACCGCCCGAAAAATGATGCGGGTAATCATCAATGCGCCGCGCCGCCGCCGGAATGCCAACACGGTCCAGCAATGCCACGGCGCGCTTGCGGGCCTCCCCGTCCGACACATCCATATGCGTGCGGATGGTTTCAATAAGCTGTTGGGCGACCGTGTATAGCGGGTTCAGACTGGTCAGCGGGTCCTGAAACACCATGCCGATACGCCGCCCGCGAATGCGGCGCATTTTCTCGCGCGGCAGGTTGTCGATCCGTTGCCCGCGCAGCCAGATTTCACCGCCCGCAATGCGCCCCGGCGGTTCCAGCAGGCCAATGATGGCAGCCCCTGTCAGCGATTTTCCGGCACCGGATTCGCCCACCATGCCCAGAACCTCGCCCTCGGCAATGTCGAAGGACACACGGTCCAGCGCGCGCAGCGTGCCGCGCCGCGTGGGGAATTCCACGATCAGGTCGCGCACCGACAGCAGCGGTGCTTTTTCAGTCGTTGTTTCAATCGGGGCAGACATCAGCGCAACCTCGGGTTCAGGGCGTCACGCAGCCAGTCGCCCAGCAGATTGACAGACAGTGCCAGCGCCAGAAGCGTGATTGACGGGAACAGCAATATCCACCATTCGCCGGAAAACAGATATTGCTGGCCAATGCGGATCAACGTGCCAAGGCTGGGCTGCGTGGGCGGCACACCCACCCCAAGGAAGGACAGCGTCGCTTCGGCAATGATGGCCAGCGCCAGACCGATGGTCGCAATCACCAGCACAGGCCCCATCACATTGGGCAGGATATGGCGCAGCAGGATTTTCACAGGATGTGCGCCAATCACACGCGCGGCCTGCACATATTCCTTGTTTTTTTCCACCATCGTGGCCCCGCGCACAACGCGGGCATATTGCACCCATTCCGACAGGCCAATCGCCACAATCAGCACCCAGATGGCCATCGCCTCGCGGTAGGCAGGGGGAATGAACCCCCGCGCCACACCGAAAATCAGAAGCGCCAGCAGAATGGACGGGAAGGTCAGCTGCACATCGGCCACGCGCATCAGCAGGCTGTCCACCCAGCCCCCGCGATAGCCCGCAATCAGCCCCAGCGTTATGCCAAGCGTCATCGCAAACAGCACCGCCGCAAACCCCACAAACAGCGAAATCCGCGCGCCATACAGAATGGTCGAAAACACATCACGGCCCTGATTGTCGGTGCCCAGCCAATAGACATTGCCGGTGAATGCATTGGGTTCCATCGGCGGGGTAAACCCGTCCATCAGGTTCAGCGATGCGGGGTTGAACGGATCATAGGGTGCAATCAGCGGTGCAAATACGGCCCCAAGGATAAGGATCAGCGACACCACTGCCGCAACCACAGCAACAGGCGACTGGCGGAAGGAATAGGCAATATCGCTGTCCCATGCGCGACCAAATCGGCCGGTGGGGCGCGGTTTGTGTAACTCGGTCATGGGCATGGTCCTTTCAGTGACCTGCCGCGCTGCGGTCCAGCCGCAGGCGGGGGTCAACCAGATAATAGAGCAAATCGACAATCAGGTTGATCACGACAAAAACCAGCGCGATCAGCATCAGATATGCGGCCATCACCGGAACGTCGACAAACCGCACCGAATTGATAAACAGCGCCCCCACACCGGGCCACTGGAACACGGTTTCCGTGATGATTGAAAACGCGATGATGGACCCAAGCTGCAAACCCGTGATGGTGATCACCGGAACCAGCGTGTTTTTCAGTGCGTGGCCGAAATTCACCGCACGGTTTGACAGCCCCCGCGCACGGGCGAATTTGATGTAATCGGCGCGCAGCACTTCCAGCATTTCGGCGCGCACCAGACGCATGATCAGCGTCATCTGATACAGGCCCAGCGTAATGGCGGGCAGGATCAGCGACATGCGCCCGCTTTCGGTCAGAAAGCCTGTGCGCCACCAGCCGTCAAGGTCCACCACCTCGCCGCGGCCAAAGGACGGCAACCATTGCAGTTCGACCGCGAAGACCCAGATCAGCAAAACACCAATCAGAAATGTCGGCAGCGACACCCCGATCAGCGACACGGTCATGATGGAACTGGACAGCCAGCCGCCACGGCGCAGCGCCGTGTAAACCCCGAACCCCACCCCAAAGATAAACGCCGCAATCCCCGACACCAGCGCCAGTTCCAGCGTGGCAGGCAGGCGCGACAGGATCAGTTCCATGACAGGTTGCTGAAGCCGGTAGGAAATGCCGAAATCGCCGGAAATAGCGCGGGTCACGAAACTGAAGAACTGCACCACAAATGGATCGTTCAGCCCCAGCGCATCGCGCAGCGCCGCGCGTTCGGCCAGGGTTGCTTCCTGACCCAGCATCGACACGATCGGGTCACCCACGAAACGAAACAGCGAAAACGCCACCAGTGCCACGGTCAGCATGACGATAACAGATTGCAGCACCCGTCGCAGGATGAAAGCAAGCATGGCAGAACCCTCCAACCGGATCAAAGGTCAGCTTTGCTGACTTAAAAAGGCGCCCGCGTGCGGTAAATCACGCGGGCGCCAAGGTCAAGCCGTGCTTAGTCGAATGTCACCGTTGTCATGCGCGGCTGGTTTTCAGGATGCACGTCCAGCGTGATCCCGTCACGCATGGCATAGGCCAGCATCTGGTTATGCACGTTCAGGAAGATGCGTTCTTCCATCACTTCTTCCCAGATTTCGGCGATCACGGCATCGCGCGCTTCCAGATCGGTCATGGTTGCCAGCGACTGGATCTTGGCATCCAGTTCGGGGTTCGAATAGCGCGTGCCATTGAAGGAGCCGTAAGACCCTTCGCGCGTGTGCACAAGGAAATCGAACACATACTGGCTGTCGAAGGTCGGCACACCCCAACCCAGCATGTAGAAATCGGTATCCCAGTTCTCGATCAGCGGGAAGTGCAGCGAACGTGTCTGCGACACCAGATTGACGCGGATATTGGCGCGCGCCAGCATCCCCACCAATGCCTGACAGATCGCTTCGTCGTTCAGGTAGCGGTCATTGGGGCAGTTCAGGTCAACGGTAAACCCGTTGGGATAGCCCGCTTCGGCCACCAGTTCTGCCGCACGCGCGTAATCGGGTTCACCGAACGCATCCAGTTCTTCGGTCCAGCCATTCACAAACGGCGGCAAGGGCGCGGCTGATGGCTGCGATTCACCGCGCATCACCACCTGACGAATGGCGTTGCGGTCCAGCGACAGGGCCATCGCTTCGCGCACTTCGGGCTTGGCGAAGGGGTTGTCTTCGGCATCTGATGTGGCCAGACGGTCCGATGTCATGTCATAGCTGAAAAAGATGTTGCGGTTTTCCGGCCCGCGCACAACCTTGATGCCGTCTGTCTGCTCCAGCCGCGCAATGTCTTGCACCGGAACATCCTGCACCACGTCAACTTCGCCCGACAGCAGGGCCGCAACGCGGGTCGCGGCTTCGGAAATCGGGGTATAGATAATTTCGGTCACTTCTGGTGCATCATCCCAGTGCCCGTCAAAAACCTGTAGCACGGTGCGCACTTCGGGGTCACGTTCGACCAGCATATAGGGGCCGGTGCCGTTGGTGTTGCGCACGGAATGCGCTTCTTCGCCCGCCGCGAAATTGGGCGCAACCTCGATGCTGTTTTCTTCGGCCCATGCCTTGGACATGATGAAGGTGTTGGTCAGGTTCTGCACATACAGGGGCGCCGGACCGGACAGACGCACATGCACTGTGGTGTCATCCACGGCAGTCACTTCTTCCACTGCGGCATGCAAGGCGGCCATGCCCGATGGCGGCGTGCGCGCGCGGTCAAGCGAGAAGACGACATCTTCTGCGGTCATGGGCGTGCCGTCATGGAAGGTGACACCTTCGCGGATCTGGAACACCCAGATTGTGTCATCTTCTTCGCTGATGCCCCATTCGGTGGCAAGGCGCGGGGTCAGGCTACCATCAACCGCGCGACCGACCAGCGTTTCATAGATATGGTGGTTCAGCGTATGGGTCGGGCCTTCGTTCTGGCTGTGCGGGTCCAGCGTCAGCGCATCGCCAACGCGCGCCCAGCGCAGTGTTTCGGCATTGGCCGCACCGGCAACGGCCAGCGTAAGTGCAGCGGCCCCCAGCATAAGACGCGCGCGAACCCCCGTCTGGTTGAGTTTTATCGACATCAAAATCTCCCTGTCATGTGGTGACATCCCGTTTCGGTGATTTGCACACCGTGTCGGGGACTGTCGGAAGGCTGGATAAAATTGACCAAAGAGTCAATTCACCTTTTCCGTTTTGCACCACTTCCCCAAGGTCAGGGCGATTAATTTTCATACATGCCGGATCATTGCACTACGCAGGCGAAATCGGCAGGCCGCGGGACGGCCCGCCGATGGCGCGGCGTCATTGTGCTGGCTGTTGCGACAAATCCTGAACCTGCGCCACAAGGGTCTTGCGTGAAATCAGGATATAGAAGGCCGGCACCACAAACAGCGTGAACAGCGTGCCGATGGTAATGCCCGAAAAAATCACCAGACCCATCGAAAACCGCGCCGCAGCCCCGGCCCCGCTGGCCACCATCAGCGGCACAACGCCAAGCGCTGTTGCCGCCGTTGTCATCAGGATCGGGCGCAGGCGCAACCGCGCCGATGTGATGATCGCGCCCGCGCGGTCATGCCCCTTGTCGCGGCGCAACTGGTTGGCGAATTCCACCAGCAAAATGCCGTGTTTGGTGATCAACCCGATCAGTGTGATAAGCCCGACCTGTGTATAGATATTCAGCGTCCCCAACCCCAGATTCAGCGGCACAATCACCCCGAAAATGGACAAAGGCACCGACATCAGCACGATGAACGGATCACGCAGGCTTTCAAACTGTGCGGCCAGCACCAGATAAATCACGACAATCGCCAGCGCGAAGGCAAGCACGATGGTGTTGCCTTCGGACTGCTCCAGCCGCGACTGGCCTGCGTAATCCAGAAAGAACCCGTCTGCCAGTTCGGCGCGCGCAATATCTTCCAGCGCGGCCAGCCCGTCGCCCGTGGATGTGCCGATCATCGGCATGGCGGTCAGGGTTGCGGAATTCAACTGGTTGAACTGTTCAATCGACTGGGGTGCCACGGCGGTGCTGATGTCTGTCACAGCCGACAGGGGCACCATTTCACCCGACATGGACCGGATATGGAATTCGCCCAGCCGTTCGGGGTTGTCGCGGTATTCCTGCGGCACCTGCATGATGATGTCATAGCTTTTGGAATCGCGGTCAAACTGCGCGATGGCCCCGTCGCCCACCAGCAGGCCAAGGGCAGACCCGATCTGGTTGGCGGGAATGTTCAGCGCAGCGGCGCGGTCACGGTCAATCGACACCACAACCTGCATGGTGTCAAAGGACATGGAATTCTGCACCACCAGAAAACGCCCCGATGCCTCTGCCGCTTGCTTGATACGCTCGGACATTTCATAGACTTCGGACGGGTCGCCTGTGGACTGAACGACCAGCGAAATCGGCAAACCACCGCCCGCACCCGGCAGACTGGGGGGCGCAAAGACGAAGGCCTGCACCCCTGCAATCGGGGCCAGACGCGCCTGCAAATCCTGCTGGATTTCGGCCTGGCTGCGGTCCCTGTCGGCCCAGTCATCGAAGGCCCAAAGCATAATGCCGCTATTGGTCGCGCCACCAAAGCCCACGATTGAAAAATTCGCCCGCAATTCCGGCAGGTCAGACGTGCGCGCGGCCATATCCGCGATATAATGGCTGGTATAGTCGATGGTTGCATAGGATGGCGCGTTCACAAACGAAAACAGCGCGCCGATATCTTCTTCGGGGGCCAGTTCGCTTGATGTTTTGGTGAACAAAAACCCCGTCACACCTGTCAGCACAACCACAATCAACATCGTCACCGGCGTGAACCGCAATGTCGATGTCAGGCGGCGTGCATACCATATTTCCAGACGGCCAAAGCCACGGTCCAGCATTGCCTGAAACCTGTTGCCACCGCCGCCCGCGCGCAGCACACGCGCCGCCATCATGGGCGATATGGTCAGCGCGACCACACCCGATATGAACACCGCACCCGCCAGCGCCACGGCAAATTCACGAAACAGCGCGCCCGTCAGCCCGCCGATGAAAAACAGCGGCACAAACACCGCAATCAGCGTCATCATCATCGAAATGATGGCCACGGACAATTCGCGCATAGATGTGAAAGCCGCCTGCAACGGGGTTTGCCCGTTCTCGATATGGCGCTGCACGTTTTCCACCACGATGATGGCATCATCCACCACCAGCCCGATGGCCAGAACCATGGCCAGCAATGTCAGCAGGTTTATCGAATACCCCGCCACAAACAGCATGAACAACACACCCACCAGCGACAGCGGGATCGCCACCAGCGGGATGGACACCGACCGCACCGACCCCAGAAACAGCAAGATAATCAGCGCGACAATCGCAGTCGCCAGAACAATCGTGACCAGCACTTCGTTGATGGACGCCGAAATCTGTTCGGTTGCGTCATACATCATTTCCATGGTCATGCCATCGGGCAGGCTGGCCTGAATGGCGGGCAGTTCCGCCATCACCGCCGCTGCCACATCCAGCGGGTTGGCCGCAGGGTTCGGGAACACACCAATAAACGTGCCGGGCTGCCCGTCGAATGACACCACCATGTCGGTGCTGGCCGCCGCCAGTTCCACGCGCGCCACATCACTTAGCCGCACGACATCATTGCCAGACCCCGACAGCGGCAACTGGCCAAAGGTTTCGGGCGTTTGCAGCGTGGAATCGATGTCAATCGCATAGCTTACAAGTTCATTGCGGGTGCGCCCCGGTGCGGCCAGAAAATTGGCGGCATTGATGGCCTGCGCAACTTCGGCCGCCGTCAGGCCCTGACCGGCAAGGCGCACAGGGTCAATCCAGACCCGCATTGCGTAATTCGCAGCCCCCATCACCTGCGATTCAGCCACCCCTTCGATGGTGGACATGCGCGGGACGATCACGCGTTCTATATATTCGGTGACCTGCTCGGCACTCATGGCGGGGTTCTGAACGGCCAGATACATGGTTGCGAATGTCTGGCCCGTGCCTTTGACAATATTGGGGTCTTGCGCGTCCGATGGCAGGCGTGAGCGGACCTCCTGCACCTTGGACATAACTTCGGTCAGGGCAATGTCGGGGTCTTGCCCCAATGCCATGTTCACCGTCACAACCGACGCCGATGGCCGTGACTGGCTGGTGATGTAATCCACCCCTTCGGCCGATGCGACAGCGGCAGAAATCGGCGCGGTGACAAAGCCCTGAATCAATTCCGCCGATGCACCGGGGTAGATTGTCGTCACTGTAATGACGGTTTCATCCACCTGCGGGTATTGGCGGGTTTGCAACCCGAATGCACCCATCAGGCCCAGCAGGACAATCATCAACCCCAGAACGGTGGACCCGACGGGGCGTTTGATGAACGGGGCGGAAATATTCATTGCGCCACCTGTGGGGTTGTCGTGTCCGAAAGTGTCACAGGCGCACGGTTGGACAACCGGTTCTGGCCGGAACTGACAACGCGGTCACCATCGGCAATACCGTCGGCAATTTCGACCAGACCATTGCTGCGCCGCCCTGTCGTCACAAATGTCTGGCGCACCACCAACTGGTCCGCGTCATCATCTGACGGATGCACGACATAGGCAAAATCGCCATACAGGCTGGTGACAACCGCATTTTGCGGCAAGGCAATAATATTGTCTTCTTCCGGCAGCCGGATTTCGACACGCGCGAATTGCCCCGGTGTCAGGGCGCGGTCGGGGTTTTCCACGGTGGCACGCAGCGACACCATGCGCGAATTCGGGTCTACACGCGGGTCTATGCCGCGGATTTCGCCACTGAAACGGCGGTCATCCCCCTGCACGCGCACATCAATCATCTGCCCGATGGACAGCGCAGGCAAGGCCTGTTCCGGCAGGCTGAAATCGACGCGCATCTGGTCCAGTTCCTGCAATGTCGCCACGATTGTGCCCGGCGCGATATGCTGGCCCGCATCAATGCGCGGCAGGCCAATAACGCCACCAAACGGGGCTACAAGCCTGCGTTGCGAAATCACTGCTTCGGCGCGGGCCACTTGCGCTGTCGCCACATCGAACGCGGCGCGCGCCTGATCCAGTTGCACATTGGCCGTGACACCACGGCTTTGCAGTTCAAGGGCGCGGTCAAGGTTCAGCCGTTCCAGCGCAAGCTGGCTTTGCGCGGCGGTCAGATCGGCGCGCTGCACTTCATCGTCAAGGCGCAGCAGAATATCGCCATGTGCCACTTCGGAATTCGACTCGAACCCGATCTCGCGCACGATGCCTGCGGCCTCGACCGTCAGTTCGACACCTTGTGCTGCATTGACAGTGCCAATCGCGTTCAGGACCGGTGCCCAGGTCGTTGTCTGCACGTCAATCGTTTCGACAGGCAACGCCTGCACAGGACGATTCGCCAGAAACTGTGCAATCATCTGATCCCGAAACAGGTTAAATCCGATCAGGCCACCACCCAGCAGGACAAGCAGCACAGCTGCAATGATAAAGCGCTTCAGCATTGGATGTTATACCCGTTCAGATAAGTGATTGCATTTTTCCGGGTCGAACTATACCGTCTGGACGGTTTAGTCAAGAATACACAGGAGTAGCGAGTGACCAAATCCCCCAGATCGGCGTCGCAGACACGACAGCTTATTCTGAACGCCGCCGAAACCCTTGCGCGCCAGCTTGGGCCAGCCAATATTTCGCTGGATGCGGTAGCCGCTGCCGCTGGCGTTTCCAAAGGCGGGTTGCTGTATCATTTCCCGTCCAAGGCCCGATTGCTGGAAGCGCTGGTCGCCGACCATATGGAACGGCTGGACATTGCGTTGCAACAGCAACAAAGTTCTGGCCGCGCGAACGCTGTCATCCAGTCCTTTCTGCAACATTTTCTGGATGAACACGCACAATGCACCCCGCCCCCGACAGGGTTGCTGGCGGCGTTTGCGGAAAACCCCGAAATGCTAAGGCCCGTGCGCGAACATTCCGCCGTTTTTCTGGAACGCATCAAATCAAATGCATCCGACCCCAACCTTGCAACGCTGGCCTATATGGCAGTGCAGGGGCTGCGCAGCGCTGAATTGCTGGGCACGCCGGTGCTGGACCGCGATGCGGCGCGTGACCTTGTCGAATGGGCACAGACCTACCTTGCCGATCAGGCGCGCGATACACCCGAAGACCGCTAGGATCACGCCAGAACCCGCGCCAGAAAGTCACTTGCGCGCGCATGGGCCAGTTCCGCCGCCGCTGCGACATAGGACGGGCGGGCATCATTGGCAAACGCATGGCCCGCGTCATACAGATGCACCGTCAGTTCCGGCCATTCTGCCTGTGCCTGATCCAGCATATCCATCGGCACATGATCATCATGGCGCCCGAAATGGCCCTGAACCGGCGCGCGCAGGGGATGGCCTGCAAAGTCTGGCAAACGGGTGCCGTAAAACACCACCGCCCCCGCAACCGGCAAATGTTGCGCCGCATGAATTGCCAGCCCGCCGCCCCAGCAAAACCCCATGACCGCCACCTTGCCCGCGATGGCCTGCACGGCCTGAATGGCTGCGGCTATATCGCGGGACGTGTCCGCAATATCCGCCTGCATCATAAGATCACGCCCCACAGCGCCCTGATCGAACCCCAGAACCGTGGCGGGTTTTTGGCGGTCGAACAGGGCCGGTATGGCCACAACATACCCCTGTTCTGCATATTGCGCGGCAATCGATTTCAACTGCTGGGTCACGCCGAAAATTTCCTGCAAGATCACGATGCCGCCACGCGGCGCACCGTCGGGGGTGTGCATCCAGCAATCGAATTCATGCCCGTCATCAGCGGTAAGTCGGTGGTCCATATGCGCGCCCCTTTGTTGCCTAGGGACATGATCCAGCATGTCGCAAAAATTGCAAGGCAGTTGCGCATCATGCCAAAATCGCAGATGCAGTGGCCAGGCCCAAAATCCGACCACAACGGACGCGAAAGGATGCAGCCCAATGACAATTTACGTTGATGCCGATGCCTGCCCCGTCAAGTCCGAAGTCGAACGCGTGGGCACGCGCCACAAACTGCGCATGGTCATCGTCTCGAACGGGGGGATACGCCCGTCAGCCAACCCGTTGATTGAGAATGTAATCGTTGCCGAAGGCCCGGACGAAGCCGACAAATGGATCGCCGAACAGGCGGGCGCGGGCGATATTGTCATCACCGGCGACATTCCACTGGCCGCAAAATGCATCGAAGCAGGCGCGCAGGTTCTGAAACATAACGGCGAGGTTCTGAGTGCCGCAAATATCGGCAATGTTCTGGCCACCCGCGACCTGATGGCTGATCTGCGCGCATCCGATCCCTATTTGCAGGGCAAGGGGCGGGGCTTCACCAAGGCGGACAGATCGCGTTTTCTGGACGCGCTGGAACAAGCCGTGCGCCGCGCCAACCGCTGAGCAGTCCTGTTGCCGTGGCCGCTTAGGCCACGCGCCCCAGTATCGGCTGGCGCCGAAGGGTTGTCAGGCTGCGCCACAGCCATTCCCACGGCCCATAGACAAAATGCCTGAACCACAGATGCGCAAAGCCTGCCAGCACAATGACGACCCCGATTGCCAGCGCCAGCACGGCCAGCGTGCCCGTCTGGCCAATCAACTGGAACCCCCAGCCATAAAACAGCAACTGCCCCAAGGCCGAAGACCCAAGATACCCTGTCAGACTCATCCTGCCCAAGGGCGCCAGCAGGGTGTGAACCCATTGCATATGCGGGCCATGCAATGCGGCCGTCAGCAACATCAGATACCCCAGCGCCATCAGCGGTGTTTCCAGATACAGCACGAACCAGAACCCCTGCGGCGTGTCGATCATATGCAACGCACCCCCTGCCGCCATCCCCAGACACAGGGACAGCGCGCCCAACCGAAACATATGGCCGCGCAGTTCGGCAAGCTGCGACATCAAGGCGCTTTTGCCCACCGCCAGCCCCAACAGGAAAAGCCCCGACAACATGAACAGGCGCAGCAGCAGCATACCACCCGCTGTATCTGCGGCCCCCGTCACCATGTTCAGGTTCTGGCTGATGGCGTCAGTATAATTTTGCGATGCAAAGGCGCGCAGACTTTCATCATGGCCTTCGGGCACAGGCACAGGCGGACCAACCCCGCTTAGGGCCAGCGCGATTGGTCCTGCCAGAACCAGCCCTATGCCCAGCGCGAAGGTCACCCGCTGCGACAGCCGCGCCGCCAGCGGCAGCAACAGGCCCAGCGCGGCATAGGTCATCAGAATATCGGCCCAGAACAGGAAAACAGCATTGAACGCCCCGATTGCGCCCAGCACCATGAACCGGCGCATGATTTTCGGGGCCGCCGCTTCAGCTGTGGGGCCTGCGCGTTGCAAGATCATGCTGAAACTCAGCCCGAACATAAAGGAAAAAGCGGCCAGCGCCTTGCCTTCGAAAAACATATCCAGAAAGCCCCAGACAGCGCGATCCACTGTCCCCAGCATTTCGGCACGCGCATCCGGGCTAAGATAGGCAAGCCCCGAGAAGGTCATCATATTCATGATGATGACGACACCCAGCGCCACCGCGCGAACGGCGTCAATGCGGGTGTTTCGCTGGCGTTCCGACCGGGCCATGTGTCCGTTTCCTTTCACAAGCAACCTTCATTGCACAGGGCGCACAATCTATACGGGCGGCCGCTGAAAACCAGCTACCGGCCCGCGACACAGCCCGAATGGGCATGTTTATGCCAATCGGGCATGAAACAGCCGTGTCGCCCGCGCGGTGTGGCGCAGCGCTTAATCCGGTGGATTTACATGATTTACAAGGTCTTCAATCGCCCCAAGGGTCCAGTCAGGCCGGTCAAGCAGCATCGCCCATGCTTTGGCATAGCTTTCGAATGAATACCTGTGGCCATAGCCGCGCGGGGGCTTCACGGCGGTCATGATATCCACCCCAAGCTGCAGGAATGACACGACCGGCAACCAACGCAGATCCGCCGAAACATCCGGCCCGCGCGGGCCGGACATCCAGTCGGGGCGGCGCCATGCGGCGCGCGGGTCAAAAAACGTAACGGCGTCGCTGGCGTGCTGCAAATACAGAATGCGGAAACTGCCCCAGGGTGCTGTGCCGGTCGGGGCAAGCCCTGTCTGGTTCATGAAACGCACGGCACTTCCGTCGCGATATGTCGGCAGCCAGGCAGGTGTGTCGGGATTGCGGTTGCGCGTCACCTCGGACCATGTGGGGCTGTTGAAGGGCGCGCCCACCCAAAGCGCGCCATCGAACGGGTCGCCCACAACCTGATGCAGATCGTGGCTTAGTTCCGAATTCAGCGCCCCAAGGCTAAGCCCGTTCAGATACAGGGCAGGGCGCGCATCGGGGGGCAATGTGCGCCAATATCCATACACTTCGGCGAAAACGGCACGCGCGGTCTCGACCCCGTATTCGGGGTCACTTAGCAGGGCAAGCCAGCTTGCCACATAGGAATATTGCACCGACACTGTGGCGACATCACCATGCAGAATATATTCCAGCGCCTGCTGGCCGGATGAATTGACAGTTCCGGTCCCCGTGGGCGTGGCAATGACCAGCGTGCTGCGCGAAAACGCGTCGATGCGCTGAAGTTCGGCCAGCGCAAGGGCCGCACGCGCCGCAGGGTCAGGGGCGGCATTCAGCCCGACATACACGCGCAGCGGTTCCAGCGCAGGGGTGCCGGTTGCGGCCTCGATCCGGGCCTGGTCCGGCCCTGCGGCAATCATCGCGCGGCCCGTCCGGCCCAGTTCTTCCCAATCCAGCAGCGATCCGGGCGCGCCGGTTTTGCGCGGGTCTTCGGGGCGGGGGCTTGCCTCCTCAAACACGCCATCAAGCCCGGCATAGACACGGTCAACCGCAGTCAGCGCCCCGCGCACCAGCACACCGTTGCCAATGTTCCAAAACAGCAATGCCGTCAGCGTGATGGACACCAGAAGCGCCTGCGGGCCGGGCAGCACACGCGACAGCGCGCCCGACAGTTTGCGCACCACAAGCGATGCAAACCGCACGAACCAGACCAGCAGCAAAAACACCGCCACCGCCCCCGCAGCAATCGTGAAAGGGCGCACAGTGTCGACGGGCGGCATTTCCATCAATGCCCGCAACCCGTTTTGCCATTCCGATGCCTGCCACAACGCCCCCGCAGCCGCCAGCACACAGATAAACACCACAACTGCACGAATACCCCTGCGGGCACGAAGCGGCAGGGGCGGGAATTCCAACCTGTGCCACAGCGCCGACAGCATCAGCCCGATGGCATGCCCCGCCGCCAGACTGACCCCGCTTAGCACGGCCTGCACCATGGTATCGCGCGGCACCAGACTTGGGGTCAGGGACACCATGAAGAACAATGTGCCCAGTATCAGCGCAGGCAGGCTGGCATAAGGCAGCCACGCCACGACGTAGCGCATGGTTTGCAAGACAACCTTCATGCGCGGACCGCAACCGCAGGCAATGGCACGCAAATCAGGATGCGCGCCCGACGCGAACAGGCATGGTTTGAAAATACCGCACGCCAGCAGCGTGCAAAAATATGGAACTTGACGGCTGCGACAACCGCTTTCAGGACAAATACGCCTTCGGACAGAATGAAACACCCCTAAGTATCGTTGTTGGTATTTGTCCTTTTATAGGGCCTGCGCGTGCGCACAACAAGCCGGGTGGCGTTCACGATATGCCAAGCATGTCAGGCTGCATTCTCTGCGCGGATGCCCGAAATTGCTTGCACCAGCGAATCCTCGGTCACGTCATCGGCGCTGAATTCGCGCATGATGCGCCCGTGATACATGGCCACAATCCGGTCCGAGACACGCAGCACTTCGGGCATTTCCGAACTGATGACGATAACCGCATAGCCTTGGGCCGCCAGTTCGCGCAACAGATTGTGAATCTCGGATTTGGACCCGACATCAATGCCGCGTGTGGGTTCATCCACAATCAGAACGCGCGGCTTCATGGACAGCCATTTTCCGATGACGATCTTTTGCTGGTTGCCACCTGACAGCACGCCAACGGTCTGGCGCCAGCTTGGTGATTTGATTTCCAGCTTTTCGCGATACTGCTCGTAGATTGCCATTTCAGCCGCGGACGACACGAAAGGCCCTGATGTCAAATTCTGAACCTGCGGCAAGGTTATGTTGTCGCGGCAACTCATTTGCAGCACAAGCCCTTGTTCCTTGCGGTTCTCTGGCACCAGGGAAATGCCCAGACCAAGCGCGCTTTGCGGCGAGATGATCTGCACCGGCGCGCCATCCACCAGAATTTCGCCACTATCCGGACTGCGCAGGCCGAACAGCGTTTCCGCAATTTCCGTCCGGCCCGCGCCCACAAGCCCGTAAAAGCCCAACACCTCGCCCGCGCGCACAGCGAAGCTGACGTTCTCGAACAAGGGCGCGCAGCTTAACCCGCGCACTTCCAGCACCGTGTCGCCCAGTTTGGGTGGTTTGACATCGCGCGACAAATCAAGGCTTCGGCCAATCATCAGGCGGGTCACTTCGTCTTCATTCGTGTCGGCGGTGGTCAGGGTGCCGCGATACGCGCCATCGCGCAGGACGGTAATGCGGTCGGACAGGGTGAATATTTCATCCATCCGGTGCGAGATATAGACAACACCCACACCGCGCGCCTTCAGGTCATTGATGATGTCGAACAACACCACCTTTTCTGAATCGGTCAGTGACGCGGTTGGCTCGTCAAACACCACAACGCGGGCATCCACAGTCAGCGCGCGGGCGATTTCCACCATCTGCTGATTAGCAATCGACAGGTTTGCGACCGTCACTTCCCCCCTGAAGTTGCAGTTCAGGCGCTTCAGAATAGCATTCGAGCGGTCGAACAAGGTCGTCCAGTCCACGCGACCCAGTGACTTCAGCGGCAATTCCCCAAGATAGATATTCTCTGCCGCCGACATTTCCGGAACAAGGCTAAGTTCCTGATGAATCAGCACAACGCCCTGTGCCTTGGCCTCTATCGGGGTGGTCATGCGCACCGGGCGTTCGGCGATCATGATCTGCCCTTCGTCGGGTTGATACATGCCCGCCAGCACTTTCATCAATGTGGATTTGCCAGCGCCGTTTTCGCCCAGAAGGGCGTGAACCTCGCCGGGCATCACCTCGAAATCGACACCATCAAGCGCGCGGACGCCGGGAAATGTCTTGACGATGCCCTGTAGGCGCAGCGCCGGTTGTTGTGGTGTGTCCGTCATAGGCGTAGCCCCCCGTCCGCTGTGCGGTTGAAACGTTTGTCCAGAAACAGAACGGCAATCAGGATGCTGCCAAGGATGACATAAACGTAGAAGGCAGGCACCTGCATCAGGTTCATGCCGTTGCGCAAAATGCCAATGGCCAGCACCCCGCCGAATGTGCCGATAATATCGCCCTTGCCCCCTGTCAGTTTCGTGCCGCCCAAAACCACAGCCGTGATCACCCATAATTCGTAATCGCGGCCCAGATTGGGCGTGGCCGCGCCCATCTGCGTGGACAAAAGCACACCCGACAGCGCCGCAAGGAAACCGATGATCATGAAATTGACCATCATATGCGGCCCGACACGAATGCCTGCATTCACCGCCGCTTCGCGGTTGCCGCCCACGGCATAGGTATTGCGCCCATGGGCTGTCCGCGACAAAACCCAATGAACCGCCAGCGAACATAGCAGGAATATTATCGCCAGCACCGGCAACGGCCCGACTGACAGTGCGCTGAAATCGGAATAGGCGAAATTCATCGCATAGAAGGACTGCTCGCCCGTATAGACAAAGACCAGACCGCGAATGCCCAGCATTGCCCCCAACGTAACGATGAAGGCATCAACGCCGGTTTTCCACACGATAAAGCCATTCAACGCGCCCAGCACAATGCCCACCAGCAGCGCAAGGCAGACCGCAGGCAGGATTTGCCAGTTGCCCCATGTGGCAAACATGGCCCAGCTTTGCACATCCACCGCGAAGGCCGCCGCAAGCGCCAGAATGGCCCCCACCGACAGGTCGATATTGCCGTTGATCATAACCAGCGTCATGCCCAGCGCGATCAGCCCGATGGTTGATGTCTGCACCAGAATATTCTGGAAATTGCGGTAGTCGAAGAAATGGTCCGAAACCAGGCTGAAGAAGATGAACACGATCAGCACAAAGCCCCAGATCGGGTTGCGCATCAACCAGCGCACGGGGTTGAAATCAGTTAGGTTTGACATCACGGACCTCATGCTATCGGTGAAAACAGGCGGCCACGCTTGGCTGCAACATCCAGCCAGACGGCCACGATGATGACCACCCAGGTCACCAGCCATTGCGTATAATAGGGCTGGCCCATCAGGATCAGGCCGTTCTGGATAAAGGCCAGCATCAACACGCCCAGAACCGTTTTCAGAATGCTGCCCGCGCCCCCCAGCAACGATGTGCCGCCCAGAATAACCGCCGCCAGAACCTGAAGTTCATAGCCCTGCCCCACATTGTTTTGCGACCCCATCACGCGGCTGCCAAGGATCATCGCGGCAACCGCCACGCATAACGCCGAGATCAGATAGGTCGTGAACACCACCCGCGAGCGCGGAATGCCCGAAAACACCGATGCTGTCGGATTGCCGCCCACAGCATAGACTTTGCGCCCGAAGGGCATGGTGGTCATGATGATATGAAACACCAGCGCCATCACCCCGAAAATGATGATGGGGGTTGCAATGCCAAACACCGCGCCGCGCCCGAATATGGCAAACCAGGTGCCACTGTGGTCAACAATGTCGACATTCTGCCCGCCACTATAGATCAGCACCAGCCCCTGAATGGCCGACAGCATGCCCAAAGTCACAATCAGCGAATTCAGCCGCAATATGCCAATCAGGAACCCGTTTATCGCGCCCAGACACAATGTGGCCAGCACCATGACGGGAATGGCCAGTTCCGGCCCGATCTTGTCATGCAGATCGACAACAAGCACAGTGGCAAATGACAGCATAGACCCGACAGACAAATCCAGATTGCCGCCGATCACCACAATGGTAACGCCCAGCGCAATGACCCCGATGATGGCAGATTGCCGAAAAACCGACATTATGTTGTCGGCGGACATGAACCTGTCTGACATGACCGAAAACGCAATCATGAACAGTATGAAGGCCACAAGGATACCCTGCTTCGCAATCGCAGGGCCGCCGGCCTTTAGGCGCGTCAACAGCATCTCGCTCCTCCCGGAATATCTATTCTCGCGCTCTCCCCTGCGCGTGTCGCATGACTGCATTTGCAGCCGGAACCGGGGCGGCACCAGC
The DNA here is from genome assembly GCF_029581395.1 of Roseinatronobacter sp. S2. Taxonomy (GTDB): domain Bacteria; phylum Pseudomonadota; class Alphaproteobacteria; order Rhodobacterales; family Rhodobacteraceae; genus Roseinatronobacter. The sequence continues at coordinate 215,916 of NZ_CP121113.1, forward strand.
GATGCGCCCCGGTCGTTGATATCGTTGCCTCAGAACACCGGGCGGTCAAACTCTTCCATGTTGTCTTGCGTGATCTTGGGTGTGTCAAAGTAGTTCAGCTTTGGCACATCTTCACCGGCCAGCACATCCAACGCTGTTTGCAAGGCGGCTTCTGCATCATCGACTGGTGACTGATAGACAGACCCCCAGTATTCGCCGCGCGCCATGGCATCATATCCCACAGCGAAGTTTGTTGCGCCGATAAATACCATCCCCTCGGCGCGACCTGCGGCAAGGGCTGCATTCAATGCACCGACGCCCATGTTGTCATCACCGGAATACACACCATCAATCTGGTCAAACCGCGTCAAAAAGGTTTCCATGGTGCGCTGTGCACGTTCGCGGTTCCAGTCGCCGGGCTGAATATCAAGCTGCGTCACGCCGGGGCACATTTCGGCCAGCCGGTCATCGAAACCCTGCTGGCGTTCAATCGCGGTTGTATAGCCCGGCATACCGGTGATCTGGACAATCTGGCCTTCTCCGTCCAATGCGTCACACATCATTTCGGCGGAATAAATGCCCTGTTGCACGTTGTTCGGCCCAGAGAACGCGGCGATGAATTCCATCCCTGCTTCAGCGATGTTCGAATTGGTCACGACCACCGGAATTTCCGCACGATGCGCATTGCGGACCGCTGGAACCAGCGCCTGCCCGTCGGTTGGCCAGATGATGATCGCGTCAACCTGCTGCTGGATAAGATCCTGCAACTGGCTGATCTGGCGCGCGACATCCCCACCGGCGTCCAGCACGATCACCTCTACATCGGGGTTGGCTTCGGCAGCGGCGATGAACGCGCGTTCATAGGTGGTCTGATAGCTGTCGATACCGACATTGTTCTGCGTAATCCCGATCCGGACGGTATCGGCCGTGGCGGCACTTGCCAGGGCAAGGGTGCCGCAACTGGCAAGCAGAATGCGCATGGTCTTTGTCATTTTCTTCCTCCCATAGGTTTCATATGCGCCGCGCGCCCTGACGGGAAAGCCCCCCAGCACAGCGTTTTTGCGCTTCTTGTATGCTGTCTGCACGGGGCCGTCTGCAACACAGCAAAAATATCCAAAACGGCCACCGTAATATTCATTTTGAACATTTATGGTATATGAACCCCAAGTCAAATTGAACAAAGTGAAGGTATTGCAAATGTCCAAACCGCAAAACACCGACCGCGACCCCCGTCCCCAAGGAAAGTTCAAAGACGTGAAAATGGGAAATATTCATAATGAAAATTTCTTGTCTGCGCCGGGCACCCGCGGGGGGCAGGACGGGGGCGGGCAGGCAGCCTTGCCTGCGGCGCTTGGTTTTATCGACTCCCTGATCGCCGAACTGGATACCGCGCTTGAAATAGGCGATCCCAATCCGCACCTGAATATGGTGGCCGCACTGATCAAGGCCCATCTTAACGGCAAGGTCATCACGGCGACAATGCTGATTTCGGCCTCTGGTGTGCCCTATGCCACGGCACGGCGCAAGTTGCAGCAATTGCTGGATTGCGGCCTGATAGAACAGCGCGCGCGCACACGGTCAGGGCGGTCCTTTTCGCTACACCCGACCGAGCGGCTGATGACAAACTGGCGCCAGCTTGCAGACCGCATCCTGCGGCTTTGCGCTGAAACCACCGGCACGGCCACAGCGACTGCGCGTGAATATTATTTCGGGGCGTCCTATGTGCCAGCCAGCCAGTCAATCGCCCCGCCGCAGGTTTTGCCAGAACCACTGCCGCTGGGTGGGGGCTTGCGCATTCTGGTGCATGGCGACCCGACCTTCATGGTCATGGAAAACCTGAAGCGGCAGTTTGAACAGATTATCGGCACGTCCATCAGCCAGCGCGCCTTTTCCATCGACAGACTGCGCACAGAGGCCCTGCGCAATGCAGAACGCCGTGTCAGCAAATATGACATCATCGCCGTCGACCTGCCCTGGATCGGCGAGTTTGCGGAAAAGAACGTGCTGTCCCCGCTAAGTGACTGTCTGGATATCGACCGGCTGGACCCGCCGGATTTTCACACTGCGGGGTGGATGGCCGCACATTGGGGCGGGCGGCCCTATGGTGTGCCAAGCCAGACAACGCCGGAATTGCTGTTTTACCGCAAGGACATGTTCGCCGCCGCAGGGCTGGAACCGCCGCACACCACAGATGCCGTGATCACCGCAGCGCGCCATTTTCACGCGCCGCAACATGGCCGCTACGGGATTGCGTGGAACGCCGCCCGCGGCACGGCATTGGGGCACCAGTTCCTGATGACCTGCGCCGATTTTGGCCAGCCGATCATCAATCTGGACCCCATCGCCGGCGGTTTCGCGGCCGACACGGCCAAGCGCACCGACATTGTGCCCACCATCGACACCCCCCTGGCGCTGGATGCGTGCGAATACCTGCTGCAACTGCTGGACCTGTCCCCGCCCGACATTTTGTCGATGTCGTGGTATGAACGGATCCGCCCCTATGCGGCGGGCAAGATCGCCATGGCCTATGGCTACACGCTGCTGGCCCCGTATTTTGAACGCGACCCCTCGTCGCCCGCCAATGGAAACACCGGCTATCTGCCCCATGCCGCCGGTCCGCAAGGCCAGCCCGTGGCCCCCGTGGGCGGTTATGTTCTGGGCATTCCCGCCAACATTGCGCCCGAACGCCGCGCCGCCGCTGCGGAAGCGCTGGTTGCCTTCACATCGCCCGAGGCACAAAAACTGTATGTGCTGAACGGCAGCCGCACCGCACCGCGCTATTCAGTGGGGGCCGACCCCGAAGTGCGGCGCATTTCCCCCATTTTTGAAGCGGTGGACGCCATGTCGCTGCGCGATGAATTGCAGTATTGGCCACGCCCGCCAATTCCCCAGATCGCCGACATCATAGAGATTTGCGGACAGGAACTTCATGACATGCTGCGCGGAATACTGACCCCGCGCGACGCCTTAAGGCGCGCCCAGTCACGGGCAGAAGACGCCTTGAAATAACCAAAAGCGCTGAGGAGGACGCCATGGACACCACCCGCCTGAAAGGCAAGAATATTCTGATCACCGGTGCCGCGCGCGGTATGGGTGCGTGCAATGCAGAACATTTCGCCGAACTGGGTGCGAATGTCTGCCTTGGTGATCTGGATCTGGATGCCGCGCAAACACTGGCCGACAAGATCAACGCCAAAGGCAATGGCCGCGCGATTGCTGTCAAAATGGATGTCACAAAACGCGAAGATAACGCAGCCGCCGTTGCAGCCACGGTAGACGCATTCGGGCTGATCAATGTGGGCCTGTTCAATGCGGGCCTGAACAAGCCCCGGTTCTTCATGGATATAGATGAAGACAACTGGGACATGATCATGAATGTCAACACCAAGGCCATGTGGCTGGGCATGCAGGAAACCGCCCGCCAGATGATCGCGCAGGGCAAGCAGGATTACCCCTATAAGCTGATCAATGTGGGGTCCATCGCGTCGCGCAAGCCGCTGGTGGATGTGACCGTCTATTGCACGTCGAAATATGGCTGTCTGGCGCTGACGCATTGCGGGGCCATCGGGCTGTCGGAACACGGAATTACTGTGAACGGATACGCGCCGGGTGTGGTTGTCACGCCGCTATGGGAACAGCTGGACAAGGATCTGGTCGAAATCGGGTTCAAGGACCGCGAAGGTCAGGCCTATGACGACATCGTGCGCGATGCACTGCAAATCAAGCGCGTGTCCTATCCCGAAGATGTCAGGGGCACAGCCGCATTTCTGTGCAGTTCCGACAGTGATTACATGACGGGTCAGATGATCCATATCGATGGCGGCTGGTGCATCCAGTAACGCACACACACCACATTCCCCAATTCACCCTTCAGACAATCGGTGCATCGCCACATGCACTGGACGGAGTAGTCTTATGTCACGAGCTTTGATGCCCAATCTGTTAACCCCCCAGGACCTTGAACCAAACTGGCGCTGGGAAGGGCGGCTGCCCGCATGGGGCCACACTTCGGTCGATTTTGAACGCCGGATCGACCATGACCGCCTGCGCCGCTACCGTTTGGCGCGCACGCGTCAGGCATTGCAGGCGTCAAATGCCGGCACGCTGCTGTTGTTCGATGTGAACAATATCCGCTATGTGTCCGCCACCAAAATCGGCGAATGGGAACGCGACAAGATGTGTCGCTTCTGCCTGCTGACGGGCGATGATGCGCCCTATGTCTGGGATTTCGGGTCGGCCGCGATGCACCACAAGAAATTCAGCGACTGGCTGGTGCCCGACCATTGCCGCGCCGGTGTGGTCGGCATGCGCGGCACCATCCCGCCCGAATTCGGGTTGATGCGCAAATATGCGCGTGAAATCGCGGGCCTTATCCGCGATGCGGGCATGGGCGACATGCCGGTGGGTGTGGATTACGCCGAAACCGCCATGTTCCATGCCCTGCAAGAAGAGGGGCTGAATGTCGTGGATGGCCAGCAAATCATGCTGGCCGCGCGCGAGATCAAGAACTGGGATGAAATCCAGTTGCTGACACAAGCCGCCGCCATGGTCGATGGTGTCTATCATATGATCTATGAGGAGTTGAAACCCGGCATCCGTGAAAACGACATCGTCGCCCTGTCCAACAAGATGCTCTATGAAATGGGCAGCGATGATGTCGAAGCGATCAACGCCATTTCAGGTGAACGCTGCAACCCGCACCCGCATAATTTCACTGACCGCTATTTCCGCCCCGGTGATCAGGCCTTCTTTGACATTCTGCAAAGCTATCAGGGCTACCGCACCTGCTACTATCGCACCTTCAATATTGGCCGCGCGACGCCTGCGCAAAATGATGCCTATGTGAAGGCGCGCGAATGGATTGATGCGTCCATCGCCATGATCAAACCGGGGGTTTCCACCGACAAAGTGGCCGAGGTCTGGCCAAAGGCCGAAGAATTCGGCTTCCCGGACGAGCAATCGGCCTTTGGCCTGCAATTCGGCCACGGTCTGGGGCTGGCACTGCATGAGCGCCCGATCATCAGCCGCGCGATCAGTCTGGACCACCCGATGGAAATCAAGACCGGCATGGTCTTCGCGCTGGAAACCTATTGCCCTGCGGCAGATGGCTATTCCGCCGCGCGGATCGAGGAAGAAGTGGTTGTAACCGAAACCGGCTGCGAAGTGATCAGCCTGTTTCCGGCAGAAGAACTGCCGATTGCGAACCGCTACTGAACGCCCCTGCCGGGGCGTGGCCCCCGGCGGGAGTATTTCTTGCAAGATGAAACCGGGGCGCGTGACCCTGAAAGGACATCGCAATGGCCAAGGCCAAGACAAATACCGAAGATTACCTGCGCATGTACCGCCAGATGGTGCGCATCCGCACTTTTGAGGATAACGCCAACCAGCTATACCTGTCGGCCAAAATGCCCGGCCTGACACATATGTATTCCGGCGAGGAAGCGGTCGCCGTGGGCATATGTGAGGCGCTGACTGATGATGACCGCATCACGTCAACCCACCGTGGCCACGGCCATTGCGTGGCCAAGGGGGCGGAATTCAAGGCGATGTTCTGCGAACTTCTGGGCAAGGCGGAAGGGTATTGCCGCGGCAAGGGCGGGTCAATGCATATCGCCGATCAAAGCCACGGCAACCTTGGCGCAAACGCGATTGTCGGCGGGTCGATGGGGATTGCGACAGGGTCGGCCCTGCGCGCGAAACTGCAAGGCGCGGATGATGTGACGGTGTGTTTCTTTGGCGACGGGGCCACCGCGCAGGGGCTGATGTATGAGGTGATGAACATGGCCGCCTTGTGGAGCTTGCCGGTCATCTATGCCTGCGAAAACAACGGCTATTCGGAATATACCAAAACCGAGGAAATCGCGGCGGGGTCCATCACTGCGCGGGCCGAGGCGTTCGGGATCGAGGCGCATCAGGTGGACGGGCAGGATGTGCTGGCGGTCAATGACCTGACGCGCAAACTGGTGGCGCGCGCGCGCCGCGGCGAAGGGCCGTTCTTCATGGAATTGATGACCTATCGCTACCATGGCCACCATGTGGGCGACATCAACCGCGAATACTACCGCTCCAAGGCCGAGGAGAAGGAGTGGAAGGAAAACCGCGACCCGATCATCCGCTTTCGCGCCCATCTGGTCAGCGAAGGGATCGCCACGGAAGACGAACTGGACGCGATGAATGCCGAGGTGGAGCGCGACGCGGCCGAGGCCGTGGCCTATGCCGAGGCCGCGCCCTACCCCGATGCGTCAGAAGTAGATCAGCATGTTTTTGCGGCCTGAGGAGGAAAGATGATGCGCGAGATAACCCTGTCCCAGGCCGTGAACGAGGCCATTGCAGAAGAAATGCGCCGCGACGCGTCGGTCTTTCTGATGGGCGAGGATGTGGCCGAAGCGGGCACGCCCTTCAAGGTGCTGTCCGGTCTGGTCGAGGAGTTTGGCACCGACCGCGTGATCGACACGCCCATATCGGAACCCGGTTTCGTGGGTCTGGCCGTGGGCGCCGCGATGACCGGCGCGCGGCCCATTGTGGATTTGATGTTCGGCGATTTCATCTATCTGGTCATGGACCAGCTGTGCAATCAGGCGGCCAAACAGCATTACATGTCGGGCGGCAAGCTGACCGTGCCGATGGTGTTGCGCACCAATATGGGGGCCACGCGGCGGTCGGCGGCGCAGCACAGCCAGTCGTTGCAAGCACTGGTGGCGCATATTCCGGGGCTGAAAGTGGCGATGCCGTCATCGGCATATGAGGCCAAGGGGCTGATGAAAACCGCCATCCGCGACAACAACCCTGTCGTGATTTTTGAAGACAAGCTGATGTATCAGGACCGCGCCCCTGTGCCGGAAGAAGAATACCTGATCCCCTTCGGTGTGGCGCATGTGAAGCGCAAAGGGACGGACATTACCCTGATCGGCACGTCATCCATGGTGCAGGTGGCTTTGAGTGCGGCCGAGATTCTGGCAGCCGAGGGGATCAGCGCCGAGGTGATCGACCCGCGCACGATTGTGCCGCTGGATGAGGCAACATTGCTGGACAGCGTCAAGAAAACCAGCCGCGCGATTGTCATTGACGAAGGCCACCAAAGCTACGGGGTGACGGCGGAAATTGCCAGCCGGTTGAACGAGAAAGCCTTTTACCATCTGGATGCACCCGTGCTGCGCATGGGCGCGATGGATGTGCCCGTGCCCTTCAGCCCCGCGCTGGAAGATCTGACCGTGCCCACGCCCGAGCAGGTGGCCGCCAATGCGCGCAAGCTGTGCGCGGGGGAGATGATCCATGCCGCATGACGTGACAATGCCGCAGCTTGGCATGGCACAGGATGCGGGGCGCCTGACACAATGGCTGAAAGCGCCCGGCGATGCCGTGAGCAAGGGCGACGCGCTGTTCGAGGTGGAAACCGACAAGGCCACGATGGAGGTCGAGGCGCAGGCCAGCGGCTTTCTGACCCATGTGACGGCGGCTGAAGGCGAGGACGTGCCTGTCGGTCAGGCGATTGCGCGCATATCCGACAGCGCGGATGCGGCCAGTGACAGCCCCGCCCCCAACGACAGCGCCGCACCCGACAGCCCCCCCCAAGACACCCTGCCCGACGGGCATCAGGTCACCATGCCGCAACTTGGCATGGCGCAAGACAGCGGTGTGCTGGTTATCTGGCACAAAGCCCTTGGCGATGCCGTGGGCACTGATGACATTCTGTTCGAGGTCGAGACAGACAAAAGCACAGTAGAAGTGCCCGCAGGGCATAGCGGCTATCTGGCCGCCACATTGGCCGAACCCGGCGACGAAGTGCCGGTAGGCGCGGCCCTTGCCATTATATCGGCGCAAAAACCCGATGCACCTGTGGCGCGCGGGGTGGCAGCAGCCGTGCCCGCGCCAAACCCCGCGCCCGCTGAACCCGCTGCCCCCAAACCTGCGCCCCCCATGCAGGCTACTGCACATCAGGCAGCACCACAGACAGGGGGCCGCATTCTGGCCTCGCCCAAGCTGCGCCGCGTGGCGCTGGAAAAGGGGCTGGATCTGGCGCGGCTGGTGCTGGCGGGCCACCCGCAGCCCTTCCATATGTGCGATCTTGAGGTTTTGGAGGCGCTGCCGACGCAGACCCCTGCCCCACAGGCGGGCAGGACGGTGCAGGCCTTGCGGCTAAAAGCGGCGTGCGCGCAGGACGGCTTCAGCCCCTTCGCCACATGGGCGGCGGATGCACATGGCCTGCAAGATGCCGATGCGCTGCTTGCAGGGCTTGCGGGTGCCAGCCTTGGCCGCGCGGCCACGATCGTCGTTGAGCGCTTTGGCGCAAGCCGCGTCTATGATGTGGCCGCGGGGCGCGGCCTGTCGGCGGTCACAGACACTGAAAACGCGCCCGATCTGCGCGTGCGCGATCTGCGCGCCACACCCTTGCGGGCTGTGTCACTTGGCGCAGAGGATGTGCCGGTGCTTAGCATCATGCGACAGGGCGCAGGGCTTGCGCTGGTGCTGGAATGCAGCGCCGCGCAGATGGATGGGCCTGCCGCAATCGCGCTGATTTCCGAATTCGCAGGCCGGATGGAGCAGCCGCTTCGCCACCTGCTCTGACATGGGGACCAAGATGGACCACACTGATCTTTACATAAACGGCACATGGCACAAAACGGATGAACGCTTTGACGTGATCAACCCCGCCACTGAACAAGTGCTGGCCTCGGTCGCGTCTGCCGGTATTGCAGATGCCGATGCCGCGCTGGATGCGGCGCAGGCCGCGATGGCCGGCTGGGCCGCGCGCACCCCGCGCCAACGCTCGGAAGTGTTGCGCAAGGCGTGGGAATTGATGACCGCACGGCTGGATCATTTCGCCCGTCTGATCACGCTGGAAAACGGCAAGGCGGGCGCGGATGCGCGCGGTGAAGCCACCTATGCCGCCGAATTCTTTCGCTGGTTCGCGGAAGAAGCGGTGCGCGCGGACGGGATGATCACACACGCGCCAGCCTCGGGCGCGCGCATCATGGTGCAGCACAAACCGGCGGGGCTGGCAGTGCTGATCACGCCGTGGAATTACCCGGCGGCCATGGGCACGCGCAAGATTGCGCCCGCACTGGCGGCAGGGTGCGGGGTCATCATCAAGCCCGCGTCGGAAACGCCGCTGACCATGCTGGCGCTGATGCCATTGCTGGAAGAAGCGGGCGTGCCTGCGGGGCTGGTCAATGTGCTGCCGTCAAAGAAGACCGGCGCGCTGGTCGATCACATGCTGCATGATCCCCGCGTGCGGGTGGTCAGTTTCACCGGGTCAACCGGCGTGGGGCGCAAGCTGTTGAAATCCGCCGCCGATCAGGTGCTGAAACCCGCGATGGAACTGGGCGGCAATGCGCCCGTGATCGTGTTTGACGATGCCGATATGGATGTGGCGATTGAAGGCACAATGCTGGCCAAAATGCGCAATCTGGGCGAGGCCTGCACTGCCGCGAACCGCATCTATGTGCATGAAGCGGTCGCGCCCGAATTCACCCGCCGGTTGACAGCGGCCATGTCAGCGCTGGTCGTCGGCGATGGCACAGATGCATCGGTCGATGTCGGCCCGCTGGTCAATGCCGCCACCCGCGACAAGGTGGCGGAATTTGTGGCCGATGCGCTTGCCAAAGGCGCCAAGCTTGAATGCGGCGGCGTGGTCCCCGAGGGGCGCGGTTTTTTCTACCCACCCACGGTGCTGTCGAACGTGCCGGAAACGGCCCATTGCGTGCATGACGAAATCTTCGGGCCAGTCGCGGCCATCCAGACATTCACCGAGCAGGGCGATGTGATTGCCCGCGCCAATGCCACAGAATACGGGCTGGTGGCCTATGTCTTCTCGGGCGATTTCAAGCGCGCGCTGCAAGTGTGTGAACGGCTGGATTACGGCATGGTCGGCCTGAACCGCGGGCTTGTCAGCGACCCCGCCGCGCCGTTTGGCGGGACCAAGCAATCAGGGCTTGGGCGCGAAGGCGGACATGAAGGGATGCTGGAATTCATGGAAACACAATATATCTCGGCCAGTTGGTAAGGGGGCAATCATGACAGACGTTATCGCAAGCCCCAGCACGCGGCGCAAAGCCCTTGAACAAGGCGTCGATATTGACGCCCGCGCCCGCGCGTTGGGGCGCACGACACTGGGGCCGGAAGATCTGGGCGCACAGCCCACGGCCAGCGCGCCTGCGGGCGACACCAGCTATTGGGACGTAGATCATGCAGCCCATGGCCCGATCCGCGAAGAACCAATGAGCCGCTTTGCACAGGTGGCCGCGCGCAATCTGGGCGCGGCGAACGCGCTGATCCCGCAAGTCACCCATCACGACCGCGCAGATATGACCCAGATCGAGGCGCTGCGCCGCGCATGGAAGGGGGAGGCGCAGGCGCGCGGTGTCAAACTGACTGCGCTGGCCTTCCATGTCATGGCACTGGCGCAATGCCTGCGCGACTTTCCACGGTTCAATGCATCCTTGTCGGCAGATGGCAAAACCCTGATCCTGAAAGAGTATGTTCATATCGGCATTGCCGTGGACACGCCACACGGGTTGATGGTGCCCGTCATCCGCGATGCAGATAAAATGGGCCTGTGGGCGCTATCGGCCCAAATTGCCGATCTGGCAGCGCGCGCGCAGGCGCGCAAAATCAAACCGGATGACATGGGCGGCGCATCAATGACCATCAGCAATCTGGGCGGCATTGGCGGCACCGCATTTACCCCCATCGTCAACCCGCCCGAACTGGCCATCCTTGGCATTACCCGCACCGAAATTGTCACCCAGTGGGACGGCGACACCCCCCGCCCCGTGCCCATGGGGCCGCTGGATCTAAGCTATGACCACCGCGCCCTAAACGGTGCAGACGCCGCGCGCTTCGTCGCGAACCTCGCACAACGCCTTGCAGACCCAAGGCGCATGGTCATATAGCCCTATGGCGTGGCGCACCTGCCTGCGCATGTCGCGTTCCACACCTGACAAGGGGGGCAATCCGGCCATCATATGGGGCGGCTTTGCAAATAAGTGCTTGCAAGACGGAACAAATCCAGACCTGCTGCGTTCACATGGAAATGTGTCTAACGAAGGAACACCAAATGAAAGCACTGATCATTCTGTTTGGCCTGACCGCCCTTGCCGCCTGCGCAACGGTCGAAGGTGCTGGCCGCGATATGCAAAGCGCAGGCCAGACTATCAGCCAGGAAGCGCGGCAAGCACAAACCGCAAGGTAAGTTCCTGTCGGGCCGGGGTCATTTGGCGCTCACCGCTATCATCCTGTATTACGTCGAACAGATGCACCCTGCCCGCAAAATCCGGCGCAAGGCGCGGTCAGAGCATATCAGGGACGCGCAAAACCGCGTCCCGCTTTTGCGCAATATCCGCTAATTCAGCGCGTCCCCGAAGGCCATGCCGCCGGTGGCGACCTGCCCTGCGGGGCTGTCGGGGTTGCGCGCATGCGGCGGTGTCAGGGCAATGAATTCCGGCCACACAGCGCCTGCGTGCAGATCATCGCGCGCCCGCAACCCGCGCCATCTGGCATAAACCGCACCCGCGCGCGCCAGATCACGTTGCGCATCGGTCAACAGCGCCAGATGGGGGTCTTGCTGCGGTGGCAGGGCAGTCAGCAAATCATCATACAGCCGGTCACGCACCGGCCCTGTCAGCCAGTTTGCGCGCCCTGCGATCACCGCGCGGTGGGTGCGCGGGGCCAGATATTCGATCAACGGCCAGTCATCCGTATTGATGGGCGCATCGGCAAACAGCCCTGACGCAACATTGCCCGCATAGAATTTCAGCGCGCGGTCGGCCAGCACGGACTCCGCCTCTTGACTGCCTGTCATGGCGCGCCAGCCCGCCGCCAGCGTGGCAGGGTCCAGCGGCGCGGGGTCATTGCGCCCCACCAGTGCCAGAATGGACCGTTCGGCATACAGATCACCGCGCCACAAGGTCACTTCGGGGAAGGCCTGCGCCATGGTATTGGCAATAATTTCGAATTCGCGGCGCGACACCTGATAAAGCGGCATCCATTGCACATAGGCCCCGCCATCCTTCAGGCGGCTGGCGGCCAGTTTGTAATGCTCCACCGTGTAGACATTGCCCACACCTGCGCGCCACGGTGTGAACAGATCGGCAATGATCATGTCATATGTGGCGCGGGACCGCGCAAGGCATTGGCGGCCATCTTCGGCATGGATTGTCACGCGCGGGTCATCGAACAGGCCGTTGACATAGGGGCCGAACCAGTCGCGCGCGAAATCAATGACATCAGGCAGCAATTCGCAGACCGTCACGCGGTCGGGGTTGGCAAACAGGCCCGCGCCTGCGGAAATGCCGGTGCCAAGGCCCAGAAAGAAAACCTCGCGCGGGGCGGGGTGGGTCAGCAGCGGAATCATCGTCTGGTTGCGTTCCGGCACCAGCGCGCCCGACCCGCCAAGGGTGTAGAAATTATTCACGCGGATGAACTTTGCATCCCCGCGCGCGATGGCCGCAACATGGGCAGAGGGGCCTTCGCGAAATGCCAGCAACTCCTCTCCCGCATTCAGGCGTGTGGCCTGCAACCCCGGCTGGCCCGCCAGCAGCACCACCGCCCCCGCCAATGCACCAAACCGCGTGACCCGCGCGCCCCAGCCATCCTGGGGCTGCCACAACGCCAGCACCAGCACCGCATAGACCGCCCCCATCAGCCACAGCGCTTTCCATGCGCCGACCATCGGCAGCAGCACAAAACCCCCAGCCAGCGCGCCGAAAATCGCGCCCGTGGTGTTCACCGCGATCAGCCGCCCCAGCACCGCACCGGGCGCGCCGCCCCCTTCCATCAACCGCAGCAGATAGGGCAGCACCGCGCCCAGTATCGTGCCGGGGATCAGCATGATCAGCAGGGCCACGCGCCCGACCTCCCACACATAGCCTGTGAAATCGGCGCGCCCGCCAAGGTATCCCAGCCCCCCTGTCAGGTGGTGGAACACATGCGGCGTGGCGGCGATGACGGCGCAGGACGCCAGCAGCAGGCCGGTCAGCACGGCCTCGGGGCGCAGGGACAGACGGCCCAAAGCATTGGCCAGCGCCGCGCCCAGCGACAGCGCGATCAGGAACACCGTCAACACCAGCGCATAGGTATAGACCGAATTTTGCAGCACTTGCGCAAAGGCGCGGGTCCAGATGACCTCTACCGCCAATGTGGCAAAGCCCGACGCGAAGGCAATAAGCCATAGTCGCACGGGAACGGGCACACGGTCGGGGCGATCCTGTGCACCCATGGGCAGGGCGCGGCGCGCAATCATCACCGCCGCCAGCCCCACGAACAGATCAAACCCCACGGCCAGCAGATACGCGCCCGAAAACCCCAGCCACATGGGCAGGAAAAACCCTGCCGCCAGCGCACCCATGGCCCCGCCTGCGGTATTCAGCGCATAAAGTGCCGACCCCATCCGCCCAAGACTGTCGCGCGCGCGGATCACATGCTGGCCCATCAGGGGCAGCGTGCCGCCCATCAAAATGGCCGAAGGCAGCAGGATCGTGGCCGCCACCCCCGCTTTCAGCGCGGTTTCCAGAACCGGCACCCCGCCAACCATGGCATAAAGCGCGGGATAGATCGTGAAATAGGTATCCGACACCAGAAAATGACCCAGCGCCGTGACAGCCACGCCGATTTCCACCAACCCGAAAGCGCGCAAGGGCCGCTGCATCTGCCCTGCCCAACGCCCGAACAGCCAGCCGCCCAGCGCGATCCCTGCAAAGAAAATGGCAATCGTCAGCGCCGCCGCCTGCGCGGTGGACCCGAACAAAAGCCCCAGCTCGCGCACCCAAAGCACCTGATAAATCAGCGCAGCCGCGCCAGACAGCGTGAACAGCGCGCCAAGTGTGGCGATGTGGCGGGGGGAGTGGGTCTTGATCATGGCGGTTTTGTTATATTATCACGTTAACAGCGACAAGATACCTATGTCGCTGACAGGCCGGATTTGTTGCGCAGGCACCGCTACCCGCGCGCACGACGCCGCAACAGCCAGATAAAGAACATCCCCCCCACAAGGCCGGTCACAATGCCGATGGGCAGGTCTTCGGGGCGCATCAGCGTGCGCGCCACAATATCGGCCCAGACCAGAAAGATGGCGCCCACCAACATCGATGCGGGCAAGACACGGGCGTTATCACCGCCCACTCCCAGCCGGACGATATGCGGAATCATCAGCCCGACAAACCCGATAACACCGGAAAACGCCACCATCACCCCCGTCACCATGGCGGCCACGACAAAGCATGTCAGCCGGAACCGCGCAACCGGAATACCAAGGGTCGATGCGGTTTCATCCCCGATGGTCATGGCGTTCAGCGACCCCGCCACCGCACGAAACCAGATTGCCGCGCCTGCAAGGATCAATGCAGGCCAGATCAGATGCGCCCATTGCGCCAGCCCCAGCCCGCCCAGCATCCAGAAAATAACCGTATGCGCCGCGCGCGGGTCCCCCAGAAATATCAGCACATTCGCCAGCGCCATCACAATGAAGGACACCGCAACCCCTGTCAGCACCAGCCGGTCCGCGCTGGTGGCCTGCGCGAAACTGGCGACAGACAGCACCAGAAGGGTTGACGCCAGCGCGCCGATAAAGGCCAGAAGCGGCACTGTCGCAAGGCCCAGAAACATGCCCGTATGCAGCAGCGCCAGAATGGCCCCGAACGCCGCCCCGGACGAGATGCCCAGCAAATGCGGGTCGGCCAGCGGGTTGCGCGTGACTGATTGCAGCACCGCCCCCACAAGCGCCAGCCCCGCGCCCACAAGTGCTGCCAGAAGCGCGCGCGGCAAACGGATTTCCCACACAATCGCCGCGCGCCCCGCCGACCAGTCGGGCGTGACCAGCCCCGGCATGATCTTGTTCGCGATCACGCCCCAGACTGTCCCCACGGGGACAGCAACCGCCCCGATGCTGACCGCCGCCGAAATGGACAGGACAAGCGCCACCAGCCCCAACCCCCATAACCCCTGCCGCACAGGGCGTGCCAGAACGGGCATGCGGGTCTTGGCGGCCAGAACAGGGGCGGCAGTTTCAGGGGTAGGTGTGGTGCGCATGTCAGATCACTCGGACCAGAACGCGCGGGCCAGCGCGCGGATGGCGCGGATATTGCGCGGCCCCGGTGTGGCCTCGACATATTCCAGCACAACGAAACGGTCGTTCACCACTGCATCCATATCCGCAAAGGCGGGATTGGATTTCATGAACGCGATCTTTTGCCCGGCGGTGACTTCGCCGTAATTGACGATGATGATGACTTCGGGATCACGTTCCACCACCGGTTCCCACGCCACGCGGGTCCAAGAACTGTCGACATCATCCATGATGTTGCGCCCGCCCGCAGCTTCGATCATCGCGGTGGGCATGGCGTAGCGGCCCGCAGTGAAGGGCGTGTCTTCGCCACTGTCATAGACGAATACGCGCAATGGTTCCGCATCAGGAATGGTGGTTGCGATCTGGTCCAGTTCGGCCTGCCAGCCGGTGATCAGGTCATCCGCGCGGTCATCAACACCGAAGATCGCACCCAGATTGCGGATGTCATTGAACATGTCGTCAATCGCCACACCATCGCGCGGCATGATGTGAATGCAGCTTTCGGTCAGTTCATACACAGCAATATCAAAGGGTTGCAGTGTGTCTGGCGTCACCTCGCCACCCACGCGCATGCCGTAGTTCCAGCCAGCAAACCAGAAATCCACATCAGCGCCGATCAGCACCTCGCGCGTGGGGTAGCGTTCGGACAGTTCGGGCAATTCGCCGATATCGGCGCGGATTTCTTCATCCAGTTTGTTCCAGCCCGAAATGCCGGTGTACCCTACCATCCGGTCATTCAGACCAAGGACCAGCATCATCTCGGTCAGGTTCACATCCTGGGACGCAGCGCGTTCGGGGGCCGCGTCGAACGTCACCTCTCGGTCGCAGCTTTGCACGGTGACGGGGTGGGCCAATGCGGGTGCGGCAAATACCGTGGCCAGCAGGGCAAGGCGAAGGGATTTCATGCGCGTTTCTCCTGTTGCATGTCATCAAATAGGGAAAAGTCGAACTGGGCGGGGCCGCGCGGGTGCGCATGCACGCCAAAAGCGCGGGCAATCAATTCAGGGGTCAGCACCTGCGCCACAGGGCCAAACGCCAGCGGCTGGCCATCTTTCAGAACCAGCAGGTCATCGGCGAACCCCTGCACCAGATTAAGATCATGCAAGGATGCCACAACCGTCGCGCCAAGCCCGCGTACCAGCCGCAGCACTTCCAGCTGATGGCGAATGTCCAGATGGTTGGTTGGTTCATCCAACACAATAAGCCCCGGTTCCTGCGCAAGCGCGCGGGCCACCATGACGCGCTGACGCTCGCCCCCTGACAGCGTGCCAAAGGGGCGCAGGGCGAAGTCCTGCAAACTCAGGCGTTCCAGCGCATGCCCGACAATATGGGCATCCTGTGCGGACGGGCCGGACAGCGCACGGCGATGGGGCGCGCGGCCAAGGGCCACAATTTCCGCCACGGTCAGGGCAAAATCAGTGGGCTGTTCCTGCAACACAGCCGCCACGCGCTGCGCCACGGCACGCGCAGGCATGGCGTGAATATCCCGCCCGTCCAGCAGCACACGCCCCGATTGCGGTTTGTGAAACCGGTAGATCAGCCGCAACAGGGTTGACTTGCCCGCCCCATTCGCGCCCAGCACGCCCAACACGCGGCCAGCGCCAAGGGTCAGGCTGACAGGGTCCAGAATGCCCGCCCCCCAGCACACCTGTTCCAGTGCCAGCGCAGCGGGTGGCGGCGCAGGGCAACTCATTGCAGGGCCTGCGCGACAACGCGCCCTTGCAAAAGCACCTGATCCGCGCCGGCAAGTTCCAGTTCCCCTGCGGTTGCGCGCCAGTTCAGCACGCACCTGTCACAGGCATGGCATTCGGTAAAGACAACCTGCCCGTCCATATCGGGCATCGTGCCCGTCACCTTGCGCGCCGCACCCAGTGACATGGACAAGTGCTGCAAGAATGCCAGCCCTGCAAGGCAGGGGCCGGAACGGCTGGCGCAGCGCGCACATGTCGTCAGGTCAAATGTGTCGTGATACATGTCGTCCCCTGCTGGTTATAGCAGGGGCGCAGGCGTGGCCTCGGCGCCTTACGCAAGACAGCGCAATCGTCATATGCCCTCCTCCGGACACCCCGCCCGGGTTCGTGTTTCGGTTAAGATGGCAGGTCTCCTGGCTCGCGGTTTGTGTGTTTCCCCGCCTTCCCGAACCAGCTGGTCCAGTGGCATGAAGGGGGACACACCGCTTACAGTTGCGGGGGCAGCACCGGAATAAGAGGGGTTCTCTGCACCGGTTTCCCTATTCTCCCGACAGGTATCGGGCACCATCTGGATATTCGCCTAGCGGAACGGCGCGCGGCGTTCAACATTTTTCTTTGCGCGCATCGTCATATTCACAGCACGGGTCCGTTCTGTCGGGTGGGTCATCCGTGCGTGTTGACATGCGGCATGCGGCATGCCCCCTTAGAACGGTTCTTCGATGGTATGCGCGGTTATGCCTTGCGCGGCGGCCGACTGCTGCGGTTGCATGAGCAGCATTTCCAGACTTGCATCCAGTTCAGCTTTGGGAATGTCGCGCGCGATGATCACAATGCGGCTGGTGCTTTCGCCCTCGCGCCAGTTCTGTAGGGGAACCGGCGGTTCGAATATATGCTGCACGCCATGAAACACAAACGGCTTGGGCACGCCCTGCAAATGCACAATGCCCTTCAGGCGCAGAATATTGCTGCCCTTCAGCGCAATCAGCGTATCCAGCCAGAAGTCGAACACCTCGACGGGAATCGGGTCTTCAAGCGTGATCGACGCGGTTGATATCCGGTCATCGCTGGCATGGTGCGACGGGGCGATCTGGCCAACCGGCGCCTGTGCCTTGGCTGTGCTAAGGCCGGAAACACCGGCAAGGGGATCTGCGGCAGGGCCTGCCAGCCAGTTCAACGCCTGATCAGGTGTAACCGCGCTGGACCCAAGCCCCAACCCCCACAGCACGCCCGGGGCCACGGCCCCCTTGTTCGCGCCAATGCGCGGGGCGGTCCGGTTCAATTGGTCCAGCCGCCTGTTCAACCTATCCAGTGCAGCGCTATCAACAAGGTCACGCTTGCTTAGGACGATGCAATCTGCCATCGCGACTTGCGCCTGCGCCTCGGCATGGGCGTTCAGGGTGTCCACGCCCAAAACCGCATCCACCACTGTCACAACCCCGTCCAGCGCATAATTCGGCGCAAGAACAGGATCGACCATAAGCGTATGATAGATGGGGCCGGGATCGGCCAGTCCTGTGGTTTCGATCACCACACGGTCAAACGGCAATTCCCCCCGCGCCCGCCGCGCCAGAAGCGAAATCAGCGTTTTGGACAGATCGCCGCGGATGGTGCAGCAAATACACCCTGCGGGCATCAGCACAACATCTTCGGCGGCTTCCTCGATCAGGTCATGATCAAGGCCCGCTTCACCGAATTCATTGACCACAACGGCCACGCGGCCCGCATGGGCATCATGCAACAGGCGGTTCAGCAAAGTCGTCTTGCCAGCCCCCAAAAAGCCGGTCAGCAAGGTAACGGGGATACGGTCATTCATACGATGTCTGGCTTTCGGAACAGGGTGGAACGGGTGGTGATTTCGGCATGTTATAATATAACATTTAAACCTGCAAGACCGTCTGGCCCCGGACAGGCCCTTCTGCACTGTCGCCATGTCGCGCCGTGCAGTGGCACATCAACGCCGCGCGGCGCGGCCAATTTCGCCCGAAGGTATCGCATTCTTCAGGTGCTTATGCCAAAAAGCCGGTATTCCTGCGCAATTAAAGGAAGCGACAGAATGTTCAGCCCCAAGGGTTTCAGCGTGTTATCTGCCTGCAACGGGTCGGGCTGCGGCAAATGACACAACTTACAGGCGGATTTTTGTGATGCAGATTCGTGCTTTGGCCATCGATGGTGTGCTGCTGATCCAACCCCGCCGGTTCGGGGATGCCCGCGGCTGGTTTTGCGAGACATGGAACCCGCGCGCATTAAGCGCCGCAGGGGCCAGCTTGCCGGATTTTGTGCAGGACAATCACAGCTATTCGGCCCCGCGCCATACATTGCGCGGGTTGCATTACCAGCGCCCCCCGCATGCGCAGGACAAACTGGTGCGCTGCACGCGTGGGGTTATTCTGGATGTGGCGGTTGATGTGCGCGCAGGATCGCCCAGCTACGGAACCTGGGTTGCCGAAGAATTATCTGCCGATAATGGCGCGCAGCTGTTCATACCAAAGGGCTTCCTGCACGGTTTTCTGACCCTGACAGATGATTGCGAAGTGCAGTATAAATGCTCGGACTATTACGCGCCGGACTGTGACGGGTCGGTGCGGTGGGACAGCGTGGGGATTGACTGGGGCACGGATACGCCGGTGCTGTCGGACAAGGACGCGCAGGCGGTTGCGTTCGGGCAGTTTGAAACACCTTTTCAGTATGAAGGTTAGGCCATGAAATTGCTTGTTACAGGGGGCGCGGGGTTTATCGGGTCAGCCGTGGTGCGGCTGGCGGTGGGGCGCGGGCATGGCGTCATCAATCTGGATGCGCTGACCTATGCCGCCTGTCTGGACAATGTGGCAAGCGTGGCGGACAGCCCGCTTTATGCGTTTGAACACGCCGACATCCGCGACCGCGCCGCGCTGGACCGTATTTTTGCCGCGCACCAGCCGGATGCGGTCATGCATCTGGCCGCCGAATCCCATGTCGACCGGTCAATCGACGGGCCGGGGGATTTTATTTCGACCAATGTGACCGGCACCTACGCGCTGCTGGAAGCGGCGCGCGCCCATTGGGATGCACGGGGCCGGCCCGACAGTTTCCGGTTTCACCATATCAGCACGGATGAGGTGTTTGGCAGCCTTGGCGCGACGGGCCAGTTTACCGAAGAAACGCCCTATGACCCGCGCAGCCCCTATTCCGCGTCGAAAGCGGCCAGTGACCATCTGGTGCAGGCATGGCACCACACCTATGGCCTGCCGGTTGTGCTGACGAATTGTTCCAACAATTACGGCCCCTTCCATTTCCCTGAAAAGCTGATCCCTGTCATCATCCTGAACGCGCTGGCGGGCAAGCCCCTGCCGATTTACGGCGACGGGTCCAATGTGCGCGACTGGCTGTATGTCGAAGATCACGCAGATGCGCTGCTGCTGGTGCTGACGCGGGGTGCAGTGGGGCGCAGCTATAATATCGGCGGCGAGAATGAGCGCAGCAATCTGGAACTGGTGCGCACATTGTGCAAGATCCTTGACGAAAAGCGCCCCAAACCGCAGGGCAGCTATGCCGACCAGATTACATTTGTGACAGACCGCCCCGGCCATGACGCGCGCTATGCGATTGACCCTGCGCGCATTCGGGACGAGTTGGGCTGGCGCCCGTCGGTCACAGTGGAAGAAGGGCTGGCGCGCACGGTGGACTGGTATCTGGCAAATGAAGGCTGGTGGCGGCCCTTGCAGGCGCGCCATGGTGTGGGCCAGCGGCTGGGGGTGCGCGCATGATCCTTGTTTTCGGGCGCACCGGACAAGTCGCACGCGAACTTGCGCGGCTGGTCCCTGATGCCACATATCTGGGCCGCGATCAGGCCGATCTGTCCGACCCAGAAGCCTGCGCGGCGGCCATCCGCGCCCATAACCCGCGCGCCGTCATCAACGCCGCCGCCTATACTGCTGTTGACCGCGCCGAAGATCAGGAAGCGCTGGCGGCTTATATCAACGGTGCGGCCCCTGCGGCCATGGCGCGCGAATGTGCGGCGATGGCAGTGCCGTTTGTGCATATATCGACCGATTATGTGTTTGATGGTTCGGGCGTGACCCCGTTTGCGCCAGACCACCCGCCAGCGCCCCTTGGGGCCTATGGGCGCACGAAGCTGATGGGAGAGCAAGGCGTGCAGGCCGCAAGCGGGATGTATGCGATATTGCGCACATCATGGGTGTTTTCATGCCATGGCAGTAATTTCGTGCGCACCATGCTGCGGCTGGGGGCGGAACGCGACAGCTTGCGCGTGGTGGCCGACCAGATTGGCGGGCCAACCCCCGCGCGCGCCATTGCGCAGGCCTGCATCAGCATTGCCGCGCAGTTGCACGATGCCCCCGAAAAATCGGGCATCTATCATTTCAGCGGTGCGCCGGATACCAGCTGGGCCGGATTTGCCCGCGAAATCATGGCGCGCGCCGGACTGGACTGCCGGATCGACGAAATTACGACCAGCGACTACCCGACGCCGGCACAACGCCCGCCCAATTCACGGCTGGAGTGTAGCAGCCTGGCCAAATTCGGGCTGGAACGGCCCGACTGGCGGCAAGGTCTGGCAGATGTTTTGACGGAATTGAAAGGCACGCCATGACGCAGCGCAAAGGGATTATTCTGGCAGGCGGCACCGGATCGCGGCTGTGGCCCATTACCATGGGCGTGTCCAAGCAGCTTTTGCCGCTATATGACAAACCGATGATCTATTACCCGTTGTCGGTGCTGATGCTGTCGGGCATCCGCGAGATTGCGATTATCACCACCCCCGACGATCAGGCCCAGTTCCAGCGCTTGCTGGGCGATGGCGGCCAATGGGGGCTGGAATTTACATGGATCACGCAAGCCAGCCCCGACGGGCTTGCACAAGCCTATCTGCTGGCCGAGGGGTTTCTGGCAGGCGCGCCGTCGCTGATGGTGCTGGGCGACAATATCTTTTTCGGGCACGGCTTTCCCGAAATGATGGCGCGCGCCGATGCGCAGGAAACCGGCGGCACGGTGTTTGGCTACCGCGTGGCGGACCCTGAACGCTATGGCGTGGTCGATTTTGATGAAAACGGCCGCGTGCGGTCGATCATTGAAAAGCCTGAAATTCCACCCTCCAACTATGCCGTGACGGGGCTTTATTGCCTTGATGGCACAGCGCCCGCGAAAGCCGCAAAGGTCATCCCGTCCGCGCGCGGAGAGCTGGAGATTACCAGCCTGCTGGAAATCTATCTGAACGAGGGCGCGCTGTCGGTTGAAACCATGGGGCGCGGCTATGCATGGCTGGACACGGGCACGCATGACAGCCTGCTAGACGCGGCCAATTTCGTGCGCACGCTGCAACTGCGCCAAGGTCTGCAAATCGGCTGCCCTGAAGAAATCAGCTTTCAGCAAGGCTGGATTTCGCGCGCACAACTGGAACAGCAGGCGGAGCGGCTGATGAAAAGCGGTTATGGCGAATACCTGAAAACGCTGTTGCTGCGCCCGGGCGACTGAATGCCGCGCAGGCCCCTGCTGGCCTGCAATTAGAGCATATCACGTTCATTCGCATTCACGAGACATGCTCTAACCTATTGATTTCGCATGTTAGAGAAGCTCAAAACCAATTCCCACTTTTGAGCAACATGCGCTAAAGGATGTCGATTTCCGGCAGAAACCGCTGGGTCAGTTCGGCTTCTTGCAGGCGCATCAAACGATGTGCGCCGCGCATATGGTCCCGCAAGATCTGTCGCGCCGCACCGGAATCGCCACGACGCAACGCCGCAACAAGCCGTGACTGGTAATCAATGCCCGAGGCCCACAGTTTACGGTTGGGCAAGGCATACAACCTGCGCGACACGGTCACATCTGCCAGCATATTCGCCGTGAACCTGATCAGAAAACGCAACAGGCGGTTATCCGACATTTCGGCCAGAAGGGCGTGAAACCGCAGTGACGCAATATGTTGTTCGCGTTCTTCTTCGGCATTCTGGGCGGGCTCGGCGTAGCATTCCATGACCGATTCCAGCGCGGCAAGCTGGTCTTCATCAAGTTTGCCCGCAAGCGACGCTGCAAGCTCCGGCTCCAGCGCTTCGCGAATCTGGTAAAGATCATCAATCGAAAGCTGCTGAAAGTAGAAATAATTCCCCAGCAGGGCGGTCGCGCGTTCCTCTGACACCTGATGCACGAACACACCGCCACCCGGCCCCGTGCGCGATTTCACCAATCCCTGCGCTTCCAGTATGCGCACAGCTTCGCGGATTGTGCCCTTGGCCATGCCAAAACGGTCTATCAGTTCCACTTCTGATGGCAGGCGGTCACCGGGCTGCCAGCCGTTTTCCATGACCCATTGCTTGATCGCTTCGGCAACCTGTTGCGGCCGCGACAGGCGTTCAGTGCGGGATGGGGTGATGGCAGGCGGCAAACTGATCTCCTTCAACGGCCCCAAGGACCGGTATTTCACGGCGGCACAAATCCGATGCACGCGGACACCGCCCCGCGAAGGCACAGCCCGCAGGCGGGTTCAGCGGGTCCGGCAATTCGCCCGATTGCGCCCCACCAAGCGGACGCCCCACCACTGGCGCCGAATCCGCCAGAAGCTTGGTATAGGGATGGCGCGGCGCTGCAAAGACCTTTTGCGCAGGGCCGGTTTCCACCACCGCACCGAAGTAAAGCACGGCAATGCGGTCGCTTACGGCCTCGACCACGGCCAGATCATGGCTGATGAACAGATAGGTCAGGTTCATCCGCTGCTTCAGGTCCGCCAGCAGGTTCAACACCTGCGCCTGCACCGACACATCCAGCGCCGACACCGGTTCATCCAGAATCAGGATGCGCGGACTGGCCGCCAATGCACGCGCAATCCCGATCCGCTGCGCCTGCCCGCCGGAAAATTCGTGCGGATAGCGCGACAGAAATTCCGGGCGCAGGTTCACGGCATCAAACAATTCTGCAATGCGCGCGTCCAGCGCTGGGCCGCGCAGACCGTGCAACTGGCGCAAGGGCGCTTCCATGATCTGGCGTATGGTCTTGCGCGGGTTCAGGCTGGAAACAGGGTCTTGAAACACATACTGAATCAACCGCCCGAAAGCTGCGGGGTCGGCGCGGTCCAATGCGCGCCCCTCAATCTCGATCCTGCCCGATGTTGGGGGCAACAGCCCGACCAGCATGCGCGCAAGGGTGGATTTGCCGCACCCCGATTCGCCCACAATGCCCAGCGTCTCGCCCTGCTGCACGTCCAGCGACACCGGATGAACGGCGCGGACCTGCGCGCGCGGCGGGCCGATCAGGCGCTTGCCGATGTCGAATGTCTTGGCCAGTTCGGTGGTCTTTAACGCAAGTGTCATGGTGCCCCCTCCGGGAACAGGCAGCGGACCTGACGCGCGGTGCCTTGCAGCTCAATCTCGTCCATACGGCAGGCGTCCTGCGCCTTGTCGCAGCGCGGCGCAAACGCGCAACCTTGGGGCAGGTCATCCACCGCAGGCGGCAGGCCCGGAATGGCCGCCAGAATGCGCCGCCCGCCGCCAAGTTCAGGCACGCAGGCAATCAAGCGGCGCGTATAGGGATGCGCAGGCGCGGACAGTATGTCTGCGGTCGGGCCGGTTTCCACAATGCGGCCCCCATACATAACGGCAACGCGGTCACATAACTGCCCCACAACGCCGAAATCATGCGTGATAAACAAGATCGCCAACCCGCGCGACCGCCGCAGATCATCCAGTAGCGCCAGAATTTGCGCCTGCACCGTCACATCAAGCGCGGTGGTGGGTTCATCCGCGATGATGATATCAGGGTCATTGGCCAGCGCCATGGCAATGCCCACACGCTGGCGCATACCGCCCGACAATTCATGCGGAAAGGCACGGATGCGTGCGGGCGCATTGGGAATGCGCACATCTTCCAGCAGCTTGACGGCGCGCGCGTGCGCGGCGCTATGGCTGACGGGTTCATGCACGCGAATGGCCTCGATCAACTGATCGCCAATGCGGTATAACGGGTGCAGCGTCGACAAAGGGTCCTGAAAAATATAGGCCACCTTGCGCCCGCGCAGCGCGCGCAGCACCTCATATGGTGCGCCGATCAGGTCCTGCCCCTCCAGCCGCACGGCACCGCCTGTGATCACCCCGGGGGGCGATGCAACCAGCCCCATGACCGACAGCGCCGTGACCGATTTGCCCGACCCGGACTCGCCGATCAGCCCCAGACATTCACCGGGCTTCAGGTCCAGCGACACTTTGTTCACGGCCCTGTAGGTGCGTGGCCCGATATGAAACTGCGTCTCCAGCGCCTCGATCCGCAACAACCCCTCGCCCGATGGCGCAGGCACGCGCGCGCGGTCCACCCGTGTGGCGGCCATGGGTCGCGCCAGCGCACCCGAACGTAGTCGCGGGTCCAGCGCGTCGCGGATGCCATCCCCCAGCAGGTTGACCGACATCACAATCAACAGGATCATCACCCCCGGCACAATGGATGTATGCGGCGCAGTAATCAGCGCCGAACGCGCCTCGCCCAGCATGGACCCAAGATCGGCCTGCGGCGGCTGGCTGCCAAGGCCCAGAAAGGACAGGCCCGCGGTTTCCAGAATCATCCAGCCAATCGTCGTGGACATGGCAATCACCACCACGGGCACAATGTTGGGCACCACCTCTGTCAGAATAATGCGGGTGTGCCCCATGCCCGCCAGCCTTGCCGCATCAATGAATTCCCGATGCGCGATGCCCACGCTTACGCCGCGAATGTTGCGCGCGAAAAACGGAATGTTCACCACTGCCACCGCAATCAGCGCATTCAGCAGCCCCGGCCCCAGCACCGCCACAATCGCCAGCGCCAGCAGGATATAAGGAAACGCCATCAGCATATCGACACCGCGCATGGTCACATTATCCGTGCGCCCGCCGAAATAGCCCGCCATCACGCCAATCGCGGCCCCCGCCAGCCCGGCCACCAATGCGGCCGCAAACCCCACTGCCAGCGACAGCCGCGTGCCCCACATCAGCCGCGACAGCAGGTCACGCCCCAGATGGTCGGTGCCCAGCAAATGCCCGTCCGCGAAGGGGCGCAAAAAACGGTTGGCGGTGTTGGTTGCATTGGGCGGGTGCAGCGGCAACACGGGCGTCAGCAGCGCCAGCACCACAATGATGCCCAACACCACAGCCCCGAACCCCGCCAGACGGTTCCGGAA
Source organism: Roseinatronobacter sp. S2 (assembly GCF_029581395.1). Lineage (GTDB taxonomy): Bacteria > Pseudomonadota > Alphaproteobacteria > Rhodobacterales > Rhodobacteraceae > Roseinatronobacter. The sequence continues at coordinate 241,780 of NZ_CP121113.1, forward strand.
CAGAAGTCGCAAAAACAGCCTCATGTCCGTATCCTCGGGTCCAGCACGCTTTGCGCCACATCGACCACAATGTTGAACCCCACATAGCAGGCGGCCACAAAAACCACGCCGCCCTGCACCAGCAAGATGTCGCGCTTCAGGATCGCATCAACCAGCATCCGCCCCACGCCGGGCCATTGAAAGACCATTTCGATATACACGGCCCCCGACAGCACAAAACCCGCCTGAATGCCCAGAACCGGAATAATGCTGACCATCGCCGCACGCAGCGCATGACCCCAGATCACGCGGCGTTCATGCACGCCCTTGGCGCGCGCGGTGCGGATAAAATCCTGCCGCAGCACTTCCAGCATCGCACCCCGCGACAGCCGCGCGATCACGCCGGTGGCCACCACCGACAATGCAAGCGCGGGCATCGTCAGATGCCGGATCAGGTCCGGCACATCGCCGCCGCCCCAGATCGAATACATCCCCGACACCGGCAACCAGCGCAACTGCACCGCAAACAGCAAGATCATCATCATGCCAAGGAAAAACGACGGCACCGAAATGCCCAGGATCACCACAAAGGTAATCGCCTTATCCGCCAGCCCGTATTGCCGCGCGGCCGACACCACACCGGCCAGAATGCCCAAAGCCGAACACAGAACAAACGCCGTGCCCGCCAGAATCAACGTGGCCGAAAAGCGGTCCAGAATCTCGTCCAGAACGGGCCGGTTCAACGCAAATGACCGCCCGAAATCACCTTGCAACAGGTTGCCCAGCCAGATGAAATACTGCCGCCATAACGGCTCGTCCAGACCCAGATGCCGGTTCAGCCGCGCCACATTCTCGGGCGTTGCGTAGGATCCAAGGATCGCAGTTGCCGGATCACCGGGGATCATTGCCATGATCAGGAACACAATTACAGTGATGCCCAGAAGCACCGGAATTGCCGACAATAGCCGTGTCAGGATGTAGCCGCCCATGGCGCCAGCCCCTTTTGCTCGTTCATTCTGGGATAAATATCCTCAGGGGGGTGAATTGGGCCATACGGCCCAAGAGGGGGGCGCGAGCGCCCCCCTCCCTTTGGCAGGTTCAGTTCTTCACCACATCTTTCAGCAACAAAAAGAAAGACGGCTCCAGCTGGAAATTCTCCACCGCGCCCGATGTCACGGCATTCTGCTTCCAGTTCGCCACAAAAACCCATGGCGCATCATCCTGCACGATTTCCTGCATCTCGCGGTACAGCTGTGCGCGGGTTTCCTGATCGGTTTCCACACGCGCGGCTTCCAGCAGGGCATCGACTTCGGGGTTGGAATAATAGCCCGAATTGAACCCGCCCGCATCGGGGAAGGCATCGGTGCGCAAGGTCAAAAAGGGCAGCGTGTCGGGGTCATTTGTCATCCACGCCATCTGCGCCATGTCTGCCTTGCCTTCCAGACCGGGGTTCACGCGCCCAAGGAAGGTGTTCCATTCATAGGTCTCGATCGTCACATCGAACCCCACCGCTGCCAGATCGGCCTGAATGGCGGTGCCCATCGGAATCGGGTCCAGCATACCGGACCCGCCTTCGGTCACATAAAAGGTCAGGCTCGCACCTTCGGCATCTGCTTCGGCCAGCAACTCGCGTGCGCGGTCGGGGTTGTAGGGATATGGCTCCAGCGCGTCATTATAGGCCCATGCGAAAGCGGGCGGGGTCGGGCCTGCGGCAATATCGGCCGTGCCTTCCAGCACGTCATTCACCAGCGCTTCTTTATTGATGGCGTAATTCGCGGCCTGACGCACGCGCTTGTCGGCAAAGGGGCCTTCCTTGGCGTTCAGAATCAGGAACCACACATGCGGGCCTGCCTGTTCAACCAGTTCATACCCGTCGCCTTGAAACTGCGACAGCGCCACCGGCGGCACTTCGACCATCATGTCGATCCCGCCCGACAACATTTCGGCCACGCGCGTATTCGCATCCGAAATGGGGCGGAAGATCACCGCTTCGGTGCCCGCAACCCCGTCCCAATAATCTTCGTTGCGGGTGACAACGACACGTTCATTGGACCGCCATTCGGCAAAGCGGAACGGGCCGGTGCCCGACGGGTTGCGCCCGAAATCATCGCCATGTTCCATCACGGCAGCGGGCGAGACGATCAGCCCTGTGGGATAGGCCATATTCGACAAAAACGGCGCATAGGGTTCATTCAGCGTGAATTGCACTGTGCGCGCGTCCAGCGCCTCCACCCCCTCAACTGCGCTGAAGAAGAACGACAACGGGAAGGGGCCGGTGCCATGATACGGGTGGTCTTCGTTCAGCATGCGCTCGAAATTCCAGACCACGGCCTCGGCGTCGAAAGCGCTGCCATCATGAAAGGTGACATCTTCGCGCAGGGTAAAGGTATAGACTGTGCCATCGTCGGAAATTTCCCACGACTCGGCCAGTGCGGGTTCCACTTCCAGCGTGCCGGACGCGTAGCGCACCAACCCGTCATAGACATTCATCAGAATGCGGAAATCATTCACTGCCGTCACAGCATGCGGGTCCAGCGCCTGCGGTTCGGCAATCTGGCCCACGACCAGCACACCCGGCGGGGTTTGCGCAGCGGCCGGTGCCACCAGCGCCGAAGATGCCAAAAGTGCAGCCGTCAGCAGACCAAGGCCGCGGCGGGTGAAAGATGAGTTGGCCATATCAGGCACTCCCTGTTGTGATGATTGTTGATGTCTATTTATCATGATAATTTGCATCCGTCAAAATTTTCATGATAAATAGACGCAAAGGAAGGAAACAAACGCATGACCTTTTCGATTCTTGCGCAAGATTTGGGCACTGGCGCGTTGGGCGGCGCGGCGGCGACCGGCGCGCTGTGTGTCGGTGGCTGGGTGCTGCGGGGCGATTCGCGCGCTGGAATGACCGCATCCCAAGGGGCCGCGCCGTCCACCATCTGGGGCGAGGATGCGCTGGAACATATGCGCGCGGGCCAGTCCGCGGCGCAAGTGGTGGCCGGTGTCACTGCCGCAGATCGCGGGCGCGCATGGCGGCAATTATCCGCGCTGGACCGCCATGGTGGCACAGCCAGCCATAGCGGGGACCGCAACACGCCATGGTGCGGAGCAGTGGGCGAGGTCGGCCTTGTGGTGTCAGGCAACCTGCTGGCAGGTCCGCAGGTTCTGGACGCGCTGCGCCGCGGGTTTGTGGATACAAGCGGCACATTCGCCGAACGCCTGCTGGCCGCGCTGCGTGCCGCCGACGCCGCAGGCGGGGACAGTCGCGGCCTGCAATCTGCCGCGTTGCTGGTTGTGTCCGATGACGCGCCGCCGCTGAACCTGCGCATTGACTGGGCGCAAGACCCCATCGCCGCGCTGCAAGGTCTATACCAGCGCAGCCAAAGCGGGGACTATGCCCGATGGTTGCCAACTGTCCCCACACGCAACGATCCGGAACGCGGCCATGACTGAAACAGATTGGGGCATGATGGCGCAGAACTGGCTGGACCGGCTGGCCGCCTGTTCGCAACCCGGCCCCGGTGTGACGCGCCTGCCCTTTACACGGCAGCACCGCGAAGCCCTTGCGGTTTTGCATGATCTGATGGAAGGCGCGGGGCTGGCCGTGCATCTGGATGCCGCAGGCACGCTGGTTGGCAGGCGCGATGGCCCAAAAGCTGCGCCCACGCTGCTGATGGGGTCGCATCAGGATTCGGTGCGCGAAGGCGGGGCCTATGATGGGATCATGGGCGTTGTGCTTTCTGTCCTTGCGCTGATGAAACTGCAACAAGATGGCGTGTCCCTGCCGTTTGCAACCGAAGTTCTGGCCTTCGCCGATGAAGAAGGCGTGCGCTTTCCGACTGCGCTGATGGGGCCGCGCGCGCTGGCGGGCACGTTCGATATGGCAGCACTGGATATCTGCGACCGTGACGGGATAAGCCTGCGCCGCGCCATGCGCGATTTCGGCCTGAACCCCGATGCAGTGCCGGACCTGAAGCGCGACCCGTCGCAATGTCTGGGCTGGATCGAATGCCATCTGGAACAGGGGCCGGTGCTGGAGCAGGCACAACAGCCGCTGGGTGTTGTCACCGGCATTTGCGGGATTGAGCGCCACAGCGTTACACTGACCGGCCGTGCCGCGCATGCAGGAACCGTGCCGATGGACCTGCGGTGCGATGCGCTGGCCGGTGCCGCAGAACTGGTGCTGGCGGTAGAAGGGGCGGCGCGCCGGTCAGATGGCGTATTGGCGACCGTCGGCAGCATTCAGACCCGCCCCAATGTCGTCAATGCCGTGCCGGGCGAGGTGAGCCTGAGCATTGAAATTCGTGCGCCCCATGATGGCAGCCGCACTGCCGCACGCGCACAGATTGAAACCATGGCCCGGAAAATCGCCGCAGACAGGCGGCTGGCGCTGGAAATGCGCCACACCTATGCGCAGCCCGCAACACCATGCGACACGGCCATGACCCTTGCCCTAAGCGATGCGGTGCGCGCGCAGGGCCATAGCGGCCTGATGCTTGCATCGGGGGCGACACATGACACATCGGCCATGGCCGATCTGTGCCCTGTCGGCATGATCTTTACGGCGTGTCGCGATGGGGTCAGCCACCACCCTGACGAATTTGTAGCCCCCGACGCCATGGCGCAGGCGGTGGCCGCACTGGCAACCGCGCTGGCGCAACCGGGCATCGCCGAACAGCGCAAAGGGTAAGCGTCAGTCCACAAGCCCTGCGCGCCGGAACGCGCCGCGCAAATCGGTTTTCGGGCGCGCGCCGATATGGCCGATAACTTCGGCGGCGGCAATGCAGCCCATGCGCCCTGCGGTTTCCATGTCGCGCCCCGTGGCCAGACCATACAGAAACCCTGCTGCGAACTGGTCGCCCGCGCCGGTTGCATCAACAGGTGTGACCATCTTGACGGGAATTTCCACACGCTTGCCATTGTGGATAATCACCACCGGTTCCCCTGATCGCGTGCAGACCAGTAGCGGGCATTCACGCCCCGCCTGCGCCAGCGCATCATCCAGATCATTGGCCTGATACAGCGACACCCATTCCTGTTCATTTCCCAGAACGAAATCCATTTCGCCCGCGACAAGGGTGCGGAAATCATCGCGGTGGCGGTCCACACAAAACGGGTCCGACAGCGCAATGCCTGCCTTGCCGCCTGCCGCGCGGCACGCGCGTGCCGCTTTCAGGAACGCGTCTTTGCCCTTGTCCTTGTCGAACAGATACCCTTCCAGAAAGACGATATCACTGTCGGCAATGACAGCTTCATCCACATCCTCGGGGCCTAATTCAGACGAAATACCCAAATAGGTATTCATGGAACGTTCACCATCAGGCGTAACAAAGATCATGCAGCGCGAGGTTGGCAATTCACCGCCCGCAACGGGCTTGTTCACAAACACTGCGCCCATTTCGGCGGTGTCCTGTGCATAGAAATGGCCCAGTTCATCGGCATTCACGCGCCCCAGAAACGCGGATTTCAGCCCCAGTTTTCCCGCACCCGCCAAGGTGTTGGCGACAGACCCGCCGGATGCCTGCGCGCGGTCGTTCATCGTGGCAAACAGCGCTTCCGCGCGGTCGCGGTCCACTAGCTGCATGATGCCCTTGTGAATATCCATCCGGTCCAGATACCGGTCGTCCACAGTGGCAATCACATCGACAATCGCATTGCCGATACCGGCAACCTGGTAGGTTTTCATAGGGTCTTTTCCTCAAATTGGCACAGATCGCGGATCAGGCAGGTGGTGCAGGCGGGCTTGCGCGCCTTGCAGGTATAGCGGCCGTGCAGAATTAGCCAGTGATGGGCATGCAGTTGGTAGGGGGCGGGAATGTGATCTTCGATCGCGCGTTCAACCACATTCACATCGCGCCCCGGGCAAATGCCGGTGCGGTTGCCCACGCGAAAGATATGGGTATCCACGGCCTGTGCGGGCATGCGCCACCACATGTTCAGCACGACATTTGCGGTCTTGCGCCCCACACCGGGCAGCGATTGCAGCGCCGCGCGGCTGGATGGCACTTCGCCGCCATAGTCATCAACCAGAATGCGGCTAAGCTTGATGACATTCCTGGCCTTGTTGCGAAACAGGCCGATGGTCTTGATATGCTGGATCAGCCCCTCTTCGCCAAGGGCCAGCATCTTTTCGGGGGTGTCTGCGATCTGGAACAGCGCACGCGTGGCCTTGTTCACGCCCACGTCCGTTGATTGCGCAGAAAGCGCCACAGCCACGACAAGGGTATAGACGTTGACATGGTCCAATTCCCCCTTTGGTTCGGGGTCGGCCGCATGAAAACGGCGAAAAATCTCGTTGATCGTGGTGTAATCTAGCTGCGCTGCCATGCGTCCTTATATGCAGCGCCAAGGGGCGGGGGCAAGCAGTTACGCCCGCACCATGGCCGCCATATCCAGCGCGGCAGCATCGCGCAGGATGGCGCGTGCCGCACAGGTAAAATGGTCGCAATCACCGGGATGGGTGTCCCCTTGATGAATGACCAGCGGCGGCAACAACACAAATGGCGCGCGCCCCCCCTTGCGGGCCTGCACGATCACGCGGCGCGCCGGGCGCGTTGCGCGCGCGGCCAGTGGCAGCACCGTGACAGATGCGCGCGCCCGAAAACCCGCCAACAGGTCCGGCAGACGTTCGCTCAGGTGAATGAAGGTGACATACCCGCCATCGCGCGCACGGCGCAACGCCACATCGACCCACGCATCCAGCGGTGTTTCCTCGCGCAGGGCGCGGTCGCGGCCCGCATCGCGCGATGACGGACCTTGCGCCCCGTAATAGGGCGGGTTGGCGATAACGTGATCAAACCGCCGGTCACGCAGTGGTGCGGGCAACGCGGTCAGATCGGCGTCAAACACAGTCATGTCAACGGAATGTGCCGCCGCATTGCGCCGCGCAAGGTCTGCATATCCCGGCTGCACCTCGACCCCCGCCACTGTCAGCCCGCCAATACGCGCCGCCAGACATAGCGATGCCACACCCGCCCCGCAGCCCAGTTCCAGCACGTTTTGCCCCGCGCGCGAGGGCACACTGGCGGCAAGGAACACCGGATCTGTGGCCGCGCGGTAGCCATCGCGCGGCTGCAACGCCATGACGCGCCCGTTCAGGAACGCATCCTGCGTCAGGGCATCATCGGCAAAATGGTCAGTCATGCAGGGGAACGCCGTTTTCACGCAACACGGATACGGCCATGAAGTGATCTTCACGCCGCACCATCAAGCGCCGCGGCATCATGCCAAGCGTTGATTCAATCGTGTGCATATGGACGTCTATATCGAACACCTCTATACCTTCGCCCTGAAGCAGGGCCGTCGCAAAAGGAATGATCGTCGGGTCAGTCGTGCGCAAAAGCTCTTTCATGAAAACACCCTATTTGCTATTGGGCAAACTTGTCGAGATGGGACTCAGAATTATCAATGCACACGCAGCACGTCAGCCGGGCGCCGCATGACCTTCTGGCAGAATATCTACGCGATGATCTGCTTGAGGTGAACCAACTAATTCGCGCGCGCATGGTGTCGGAACACGCGCCCCGCATTCCCGAAGTAACCGCCCATCTGATAGAAGCAGGCGGCAAACGTATCCGCCCCATGCTGGTTTTGGCGGCAAGCCATCTGTGCGGGTATCAAGGGCCATATCACCACCATCTGGCGGCCACGGTCGAATTCATCCACACCGCAACCTTGCTGCATGATGATGTGGTGGATGAAAGCGCGCAGCGGCGCGGGCGGGCAACAGCAAACCTGTTGTGGGACAACAAGTCATCGGTGCTGGTGGGGGATTACCTGTTTGCGCGCGCGTTTCAGCTGATGGTTGAATGCGGGTCGCTGCGGGTGCTGGATATTCTGGCAAATGCATCCGCCACCATCGCCGAAGGCGAAGTGCTGCAACTGACCACCGCGCAGAATATCGACACAACCGAAGACCAGTATCTGCGCGTGATCCGCGGCAAGACCGCCGCGCTGTTTTCTGCCGCGACCGAAGCTGGCGCGGTCATTGCTGCGGCTGCTGATGCGCAGGTTCAGGCGCTGGTCACCTATGGCGATGCGCTGGGCATCAGTTTCCAGATTGTGGATGATTATCTGGATTATGGCGGCGCGGGCGCTGGTATCGGCAAAAACATCGGCGATGATTTCCGCGAAGGCAAGGTCACGCTGCCGGTCATTCGCGCGATTGCGGCGGCGGATGCGGGTGAACGCGCGTTCTGGGCGCGCACCATCGGCAAACGTGACCAGCGCGACGGTGATCTGGCGCACGCGCTGGACTTGCTGGCGAAACATAACGCCATGAACGCCACACGCGCCCAGGCCCTGACATGGTCACAGCGCGCCAAGGATGCGCTTGCCCCCTTGCCAGACCATCCGTTGCGCCAGATGCTGACCGATCTGGCCGATTACGTTGTGGCACGCGTCAACTGATCAGGGGCGCGAATGCCTGTTGCGCAAACCCACCAGTCGGGGTGCTGGTCCTGAACCGCGCGCGCAGCGGCATTTGCGGCCATTTCCGTGGCGAACATTCCAAAACAGGTCGCACCCGACCCGGACATACGCGCCAGCGCGCAGTCTGGCTGTGCCGCCAGCACGCGCAAGGCTTGTGATATGACGGGGGCCAATGCGCGGGCAGGCGATTCCAGATCATTGCGCTGACCCTGCAACCACGCGGCCAGCGCATGGGCATCCGGCCAGACCGGCCATTGCGCAGGCATGGGGGCATTGTTGCGGTTGGGCAATGTGCGGAAAACCAGCGGCGTTGACACCTGAACCCGTGGATTGACCAACACCAGCCAGAACGGCGGCAAGGGCGGCAGCGGCGTCATATCCGCGCCAATCCCGCGCATGCGGCACGGCGCGCCCGTCAGGCACACCGGCACATCTGCGCCCAGTGCCAGAATTTCGGCCAGTGACGGCAGGGGTTTGCCCGCAACGCGCGACAACAGGCGCAGGGTTGCGGCCGCATCGGCGGACCCGCCACCAATGCCCGCAGCAACCGGCAGGCCCTTGATCAACCGCAAGCCGATCTGTGGCATGCCCATCAGATGCGCGGCACGCAGGACCAGATTATCCGGCCCCGCACTTAGCGCAGACGCTTCCGGTCCGGTAATGTGCAGGCCGGTGTCGGGGGTTGTTTCCAGCTGGTCGCCTGCATCGGTGAATATAACCATCGAATCCAGCAGATGGTAGCCGTCTTCGCGCTGGCCGGTCACATGCAGCGACAGGTTTACCTTGGCCGGTGCCAATTCATGCGCGGTCATTCGGTGGATGCACCCAGCGGGGGCGCGCCCTCCTCTTCCAGAACGACATCCAGCCCGACATCCAGTTTGCGGCGCACGCGGTCAAGGTCAAGATCAGGATGCGGGGCGAATGATATGGCACGACTCCATTGGAAACGCGCTTCACGGTGGCGGCCAACGGACCAGTACACATCGCCCAGATGGTCGTTCAGAATGGGATCATTGGGCATAAGTTCAACCGCATGTTCCATCACGGGAACCGCTTGTTCATAGCGTCCCATCCGGAACAGCGCCCAGCCCAGGCTGTCAACAATATAGCCGCTGTCGGGCTCGCCCTCGACCGCGCGTTCGATCATGTCCAGCGCTTCATCAAGATCGCGCTGCTGTTCAACCAGCGAATAGCCAAGATAGTTCAGGACCTGCGGTTCATCAGGCACGAATTCCAGCACACGGCGGAATTCGGCTTCTGCATTGTCCCAATCGCCCATGCGTTCCAGCGAAATTGCGCGTGTATACAGCAAAACCCAATGGCGTTCCTCAAGCTCGTCTATCAGGTCAATGGCGCGGGTATAGGCATCGGCGGATTCTTCAAACCGTTCCTCGCGGCGCAGCATGTCGCCAAGGGTGCTTAACGCCATGACAGAATCCGGTGTATCGGCAACGAAGCCCTGCAACCATTCAATCGCGGCATCGGTTTCACCTGCGCGAAACAAGGCATTGGTCTTGCCAAGCTGCGCATTCAGAAACTGCGGGTCATCGGCGGGCATCTTGTCATAGACCTGCTGCGCAAGGTCGTATTGCCCCACCTGTTCCAGCAACTCGCCCACCAGCAAAATGGCGTCAGGGTGATCCGGGCGCAATGCCAGCGCAAGGCGGGCATAAACCAGCGGCAGCCAGTCGCCCTGCTCCCCCAGCAATGCCGAGGCAAGCAACAAATACGTTTCTGCCATGCCGTCACGGGCGGACTGGACTGTGGTAAACGGCACGGCACGGCCTTCGGACAGTTCCGCCATGACGCGCGCCACATCCCCTTCGGGATTGGCACCAAACATGCTTTCCGCCAGCGACAGCGCTTCATCAAACATGTCAAGCTGCGACAGAATGCTGATATGCGCAACAATACCGCGCCGTGTCAGGCTGACAGGGCCATCCACTTCGCCTGTCAACACCTCGCTTGCGCCTTCCATGTCCCCGACATAGGCCAGCGCCAGCGCCTTGTGATACACGGCAAAGGGGGCCAGATCGGGGGTTTCGGAAATGATGGCGTCAAAAGCGGCGCGCGCGTCAGACATGCTGCCCACACCAAGATAGGCCCACGCCTTGCCCAGCGCATCGGTCAGCGGGCCTGTCTGGCGCCCGTCTTGCGCGGCGGCAAGTGCCGCATCATAGGCTTCACGCGCAAATTCATCTGCCTGCAAAATGATTTGCGCAATCTGGCTGCCCTCTTCGCGGGCATGCGCCTGTGCGGCCAGTTCTGCGGCGCGCCCGAATTCCCCGATCAGCAAATGCCCCTGCATGGCCAGTTCACGAAACAACGCATTGTCCGGGTCCAGCTGCACAGCGCGGTCATAATTCAACGCCATCTGCATGAAACTGTCTGTTGCAACTGCGGCGCGACCGGCCAGAAACGCCCCTGCAAGCCCGGACGGAAGGTCCACTGACATGTCCGCAGACTCGTCCTGTGCGAAGGCGGGCGCCGCAGAACAAAGCGCAACAATGCTGATGGCCGAAGCCAGATGGCGGAAACTAGACACTAGGCGCGCTCTCCGTCTGATGAATTACTGTGCCAAGACTAGTGTTCCGCCCTGCCCGTGGCAATCGCCCATCGGGGAAAAAGCCCCCCAAGCACAGAATCGTCAGACAAACCCCCGTTACATATTCGGATAATTCGGCCCGTCGCCCCCTTGTGGTGTCACCCAATGAATATTCTGGCTGGGATCCTTGATGTCACATGTCTTGCAATGCACGCAGTTCTGGAAGTTTATGACAAAGCGCGGGTCTTTGCCTTCTTCTTCAACCACTTCATAAACACCGGCTGGGCAATAGCGCTGCGCGGGTTCGGCATATTCGGGCAGGTTGACACTGATGGGAATGGACGCGTCCTTCAGTGTCAGGTGCGCGGGCTGGCTTTCTTCGTGGTTGGTAAAGCTGAAGGCCACATTGGTCAGGCGGTCAAAGCTGATCTTGCCATCGGGTTTGGGGTAATCGATGGGGCTGTGGTCTTTGGCCAGGCCAGTGGCGGCTGCGTCGGTTTTGCCATGCGCCATGGTGCCGAACAGCGAAAAGCCCAGCGTATTGGTCCACATGTCCAGACCACCCAGCTTCAGGGATGGCAACAAGCCCCAACGCGACCACATGGGTTTGACATTGCGCACTTTCCACAGATCGCGCCCGACTGGCCCTTCGCGCAGGTCGGTTTCATAGGCGGTCAGTTCATCGCCTTCGCGGCCTGCCTTGATGGCGTCAAACGCGGCTTCGGCCGCAGCCTTGCCCGACAGCATGGCGTTATGGTTGCCCTTGATGCGCGGCACATTGACCAGCCCCGCCGAACAGCCCAGCAGCGCGCCGCCCGGAAACACCACCTTGGGGATCGACTGATAGCCCCCTTCAGATATGGCGCGCGCCCCGTAAGCTATGCGTTTGCCGCCCTTCAACAACTCGGCCACCATGGGGTGATGCTTGAAGCGCTGGAACTCGTGATAGGGCGACAGATAGGGGTTGGCGTAGTTCAGATGGACCACAAAGCCCACATAGACCTGATTGTTGTCCAGATGGTAAATGAAACTGCCGCCGCCCGCATTGCCGCCAAGGGGCCAGCCCATGGTGTGGGTGACAGTGCCTTCGCGGTGTTTTTCAGGGTCGATTTCCCAGATTTCCTTCATGCCAAGGCCGAATTTCTGCGGCTCATGGCCCTTGGACAGATCGTATCTGGCCATCACTTCCTTGGACAGCGACCCGCGCACCCCTTCGGACAGGAACACATATTTGCCATGCAATTCCATGCCCGGTTCATACCCGTCACCGGGCGTGCCATCTGCGTTCTTGCCAAATTCGCCTGCGACCACGCCCTTGACGCGCGCGCCATCATAGACCAGTTCCGAACAGGCCATGCCGGGGAATATCTCGACGCCCAGTTCCTCGGCCTGTTCGGCCATCCAGCGGCAGACATTGCCCATGGACACGATGTAATTGCCATGATTGTTCATCAAGGGCGGCATGGGCCAGTTGGGCACGCGAATTTGCCCCGCCGCGCCCAGCATATAAAAATTGTCACGGCGCACAGGCACCGTGACGGGGGCGCCGCGGTCCTTCCAGTCAGGGATCAGCGCATCAAGCCCGCACGGGTCCAGCACCGCGCCCGACAGGATATGCGCGCCCACCTCGGACCCTTTTTCAAGCACCACCACATTCAGGTCCGCATCAAGCTGTTTCAGCCGGATCGCCGCAGACAAGCCCGCAGGCCCCGCCCCCACGATCACGACATCATATTCCATGGTTTCGCGTGTTATCCCGGTCATGGTGGCTCCTGTTATTGCGCATGGCTTGGCATGTGGGACATAATCTGTCGCTGTTGACCTAGCGCAGGTGCGCCTATGGGGTCAATGCAAACGCGGCGTCCAAATTGCGGGAAACGGCGTGTTCGCGCAACCGAAGCCGCGGGGCGCTGTCATTGTGCTTGCAATCTGTCCAAGCCTGCGTTCTGATGGCGTGACTTATCTGGACGGCCCCGGCCTTCGCCGCGGGCGGTCTTTTACATTATAATGGTGACGTGACATGGAAAAACTGCCCCTCACACGCGCTGGTCAAAAGATGCTGGACGCAGAGCTGCGCCAACTGAAATCGCAGGATCGCCCGGCGATCATCCGGGCTATTGCAGAGGCCCGCGAGCATGGTGACCTGTCGGAAAATGCCGAATACCACGCCGCCCGCGAAAAGCAGAGCTTCATTGAAGGCCGCGTCAAGGAGCTGGAAGCGATCCTGTCGCGCGCCGATGTCATCGACACGTCCAAACTGTCGGGGTCCATCAAATTCGGCGCACATGTGAAATTGCTGGATGAGGACACCGAAGAAGAACGCAGCTACCAGATTGTCGGCGAGGCAGAGGCCGATCTGGAAAAGGGCCTTCTGAACATCAAATCCCCCCTTGCACGCGCCCTGATCGGCAAGGATGAAGGCGACAGTGTTGATGTCAGCACCCCCGGCGGCATAAAAAGCTATGAAATTCTGGAAATAAAGTTCGGCTAGGCCAATGGCCCTCGCGCCCATCCCCACCACCCCCGCACCCCGGTCGAACGGGGAAAAATCGGGACCGAATTCCGGCACTGCGCTGGCGGTGGGGATCGCAATCTGGCTTCTGGCGGCGGCGGGCTTTGCCTTGACGTCGGATTTCGACAGCATGGACGGAACCGCCATAAGCGTGCTTGCGGCGGCGTTTTTCATGCCCGCATTGCTGGTTTCGGGGTTGCTGTATCTGGCCGTCATTGCCGCAGACCTGCGCCGCGAAACGCTGCAATTGCAGCGCACCAGCGATGAATTGCGGCGCGTTCTGTCCCAGCAAAAGCACGAAGCAGCGCCCCTGTCACCCGTGGCCCAAAGCCGCATTGATGCGCTGTCCAATGCGCAGGAACAAACCGACACGCGCCTGACATTGTTCTTTTCGCACCGCGCGCGTGACCGCGCAGCCCCGCAGGGCACAGCCGCCCTTGATGATGCGCAGCCTGCCCTTGCCTTGGGGGATATGGCGCAATCTGCGCCGGATGCGCCAAGCACTGCCGATCTGATACGCGCGCTGCATTTCCCCGAAGATGAAAAAGACACCGAAGGCTTTGATGCCTTGCGCAAGGTCCTGAACGACACCCGCTGCGCACCCCTGATCCGGTGTGCGCAGGATGTTCTGACGCGTCTTGCCCAGGACGGGATCTATATGGACGACTTGCGCCCTGATCGCGCGCGGCCGGAATTCTGGCGCGCCTTCGCAAATGGCGCGCGCGGCGCGCTGATTGCGCCGCTTGGCGGCATTCGGGACCGGTCCTGTCTGGCATTGACATCAGGGCGCATGCGCAATGACGTCGATTTCAAACAGGCCGCACATCTGTTCCTGCGCGAGTTTGACAAGGTTTTCGCGGATTTCGAAAAACAGGCGGATGACGCCCAGATTGCGGCAATGGCGGACACACGCTCGGCGCGGGCGTTTATGCTGTTGGGGCGGGTCAGTGGTGTATTTTCGCGTTAGGGTGGCTTGAAACACCTGTCGCCCTTGGATAATAATCGTGAACAGATGAACTAAATTTCAGCTTCATCTTGCCCCAAATACTCATCTTGCGGGCAGCCCGTTTTGCCAGATCACAGTGTCAGAAACCGACAGGATACCAGCGCCGCCATGACCATATCGCGTGACTATTGGCAGGGTTTCAGGGATGGATCGCCCTTCATCCTGCTTATACTGCCCTTCGGCGCCGTGTTCGGGATTGTCGCGACAGAAGCGGGCCTGAACATTTTTGAAACGATGGGCTTTTCGGTGCTGGTTATTGCCGGGGCGGCGCAACTTGTCGCCCTTCAGATGATGCTGGAAAACGCACCTGTCCTGATTGTTCTTGCCGCGTCACTGGCGGTGAACCTGCGGATGGCAATGTATTCGGCCGCGCTTGCGCCGCATCTGGGGCCGATCAGTTGGTGGCGGCGCGGGATCGTTGCCTATTTCATGGTTGATCAGACCTATGCCGCGTCCGTGCTGAAATATGAACAAAACCCCGACATGTCGCATGGCCGGAAATTCGCGTATTTCATGGGTGTCGTGACGCCCATTTGTCCGGTGTGGTATATGGCGACATGGGCGGGGGCCGCGCTGGGAACTGCGGTGCCTGCCGGTTTGCCCATCGATTTTGTCGTGCCGATTACCTTTCTGGCGCTGATCGTGCCCATGTTGCGCACGCTGGCCCATGTGATCGCCGCACTGGTGTCGATTATCGGCGTGCTGGTCTTCAGCTTCATGCCCTTCAACCTTGGGCTGCTGGCGGCGGCGGTGCTGGCCATGATGGCCGGTGCCGAAACCGAACGCCGCATGCCGCGCATCAGGGGGCAGAAATGAGTTTTACCACAGCGCAGATATGGACCGTGATCATCGGGCTGGGGCTGGGGTCTTTTCTGCTGCGCCTGTCGTTTCTGGGCATTATCGGCAATCGGGAACTGCCCGAATGGGTGCTGCGGCATTTGCGGTATACCGCCGTTGCCATCATGCCCGGCATGATCACGCCGCTGATCCTGTTTCCGCAGGCCACGGGCGGCGCGCTGGACCCTGTCCGCATCAGTGCCGCCATCGCCACGATTGCCATCAGCTTTCTGACGAAAAGCGCGGTTCTGACTATTTTCGGCGGGGCCGCAGTCCTATTCGGGCTGCATTTCGGTATCGGCTAACACAGCACCGGGGTTCATGATGCCGTTGGGGTCCAGTGCCTGCTTGATGGCACGCATGGCCGACAGTTTGACCGGATCGCCGTATTTTTCCAGATCACCGGTTTTCAACCGCCCGATCCCGTGTTCGGCGCTGACCGACCCGCCCATTGCATGCACCAGATCATGCACACAGGCCTTGATGCTGTCGCGCTGGTGTTCATGGTCGGCGCGGCTGCGGCCCTGAACGGGAAAGACATTGTAATGCAGGTTCCCGTCGCCCAGATGGCCAAAGCAATTCACCCTGAACGTGTCGATCTTGGCCAATGCGGGACCAGCGCGGTCAATGAAGTCCGGTACAACGGACAAGGGCAACGATATGTCGTGGCTGGACACTGCGCCGATATGGCGGTTTGCTTCGGGGATGGATTCGCGCACGGCCCAGAATTCGGCGCGCTGGCCCGTGTTCTGCGCAATTACCCCGTCACTGACCAGACCGGCATCCAGTGCATCCGCGAACAGATCTTCCAGCGCGGCGGACGGGTCGATCCCTTGCGGCAGGCCCAGATCAATCAGCACCATCCATTCGGGCTGATGGTCAAAGGGCTGGCGCACCTGCGGCATGGTCCGCGCCAGAAAGTCCAGACCCATGCCCCCGATCAGTTCAAAGGCGGATATCCCTTCGGACAACCGCGCCTGTGCCAATGCCAGCAGCGACAACGCGGCATCAGGGCTGTTCACAACCATCAGTGCAGACCCCTGACGCGCAGGGCGGGCAAACAGGCGCAGGCTGGCCGCCGTGATCACGCCCAGCGTCCCTTCGGACCCGACCATCAGGTTGCGCAGATCATATCCGGTATTGTCCTTGCGCAGGCGCTTCAGCCCGTTCCAGATACGCCCGTCGGGCATGACAACTTCCAGCCCCAGCACCAGATCACGCGCGTTTCCGTAACGCAGCACATTCACGCCGCCCGCATTGGTGGCCAGCAGCCCGCCGATCCGCGCAGACCCTTCGGAGGCCAGTGACAGCGGAAACAGACGGCCCGCATCTTCCGCCGCCTTCTGGACATCGGCAAGAATGGCGCCCGCTTCGGCAATCATGACATTTTCACTGGGATGCACGGAACGTATGGCGCGCATCCGCTCCAGCGACAGGATCAGCGGCACAACGCCGCCCGTGGCGACCTGCCCGCCGACAAGGCCCGTTCCGCCGCCAAACGGCACCACAGCCACCTTTGCCTGATTGGCCGCACGCAGGATGGCGGCCACTTCATCAGTGTTGCGCGGACACGCCACCGCGCCCGCCTGCCCCCGCCAGCGCCCGCGCGGTTCTTCCAGAAAATGCGCCTCGGCGGTCCGCAATGTGCCATCCGGCAGTTCAGCCGCCAGCCGGTCCAGAAATGCTTGATCGCAGGGAAACAGCTTCATCGTTTTTTCCTTTACTGGCAGCACCAACATGGGTGCCACATAAGGCCCGTGCCCGCAGCGCCAAGGGGGTGCGCGCACACGCGCAGCCCCGGGGGCGGGCGGGGCGTTGCGGGCACGGGCCGTGTTGTTAACCAACATCCGTGCGGCCGCGACGGTCATGGCGCAAATTCGCATACAGCACATGATTGCGCCATCTGCCATTGATCTGCAAATAGCTTTGCGCGACGCCCTCATACTTGAAACCCGACCGCTCCAGCACGCCGCGCGATGCGGTATTCTCTGGCAGGCATGCCGCCTCGATGCGCGACAGATCCATCATAGTGAACGCATGATGCACGACCGCCGCAATACTTTCGCGCATATAGCCCTGACGGGCATGGGGTGCGCCCACCCAATACCCCAATGTTCCGGCCTGTGCGGGGCCGCGGCGGATATTGTCCAGCGTGATCGCCCCCACAAGACAATCATCATCGCGCCTGAAAATGAACAGCGGCAAGGCCGTATCAAGCTTCAGGCAGCGCGTGGCCCAGCTGACCCGGTTGGTAAACGCCCGCCGTGTCAGGTGATCGTCAGACCATGTGGGTTCCCAGGGCGTCAGAAAACCGCAAGACTGCCTGCGCAGTTCAGCCCATTGGCGAAAATCTGTATGCTGCGGCAAACGCAAGAACAGCCTGTCGGCTTCCAGTCGCAGCTTGCCGCGCAGCCCCAGCATCAGGCAACCAGCCTCTCGCCCAACTCGGACAGGCGCGGCGCATGTTCAATCGGTCCATAAAGGGCCAGCGCCGTGCGGCTATTGTGCAGCAGGGCTTTCGCATGCTCGCGTGCGCCATGGGCTGTGACCGCGTCAATGCGCGCAATCGCTTCTGACAGGTCGGGCACGCGGCCCCAGATCGACAGCAGTTTTGCCAGCCGTTCGGCGCGCGCTGACGGGCTTTCCAGCCCCATCAGCAAACCTGCCTTCATCTGCGCACGGGCGCGGGCGATTTCAGCCTCGGACAAGGTGTCGGCGGTGCGTTTCATTTCATCCATTGTCAGCCATGCCAGATCTGAAATCTGGTCTGCGCCGGTTCCCGCATAGATGGTGATCATTCCCGTATCGAAATACGCCCCCGATTGTGCAAAGACGGTATAGCACAACCCGCGATCTTCGCGCAGGCGCTGGAACAGGCGCGACGACATGCCCCCGCCCAATGCCCCCGAAAACACCTGCGAGGTATAGAAATCTTCGGCCCTGTAGCTGGGCGCTTCCAGCGCAAATGCAAAATGTGCCTGTTCCAGCTGGCGGGTTTCGCGGCGTTCGCCGTTATGGAACCGCGCGGGTTCTGCGGTCTGGAACGGTTTTGCCACCAGATGCCCGAAAAGCGGTTCGGCCAGACGCACAAGCGCATCATGATCGACCGCACCTGCCGCCGAAAGGATCATCTGGCCCGGCCCGTAATGGGTGCCCACGAAAGCGCGCAGATCATCCTTGGAAAAGCCCGACACTGCCGCGCTGGGGCCAAGGATGGACCGCCCCAGCGGTTGCGACGGATAGGCCGCTTCTTGCAGCCAGTCAAAAATCACATCATCAGGCGTGTCCAGCGCCTGCCCGATTTCTTGCAAGATGACACCGCGTTCCACTTCGACTTCGCGCGGCTCGAACGCGGGGTTCAGCACGATATCGGCCAGCACATCAAGTGCCAGCGCGACATCGGCGCGTAACACCCGCGCGTAATAGGCTGTCATTTCGCGGGATGTATAGGCGTTGATATACCCGCCCACATCCTCGATCTCTTCGGCAATCTGCAACGCACTGCGCCGCGCGGTGCCCTTGAACGCCATATGTTCCAGAAAATGCGCGACACCGTTTTGATGCGCGCCTTCATGGCGGGCGCCTGCTTCGATCCACAGCCCGATCGCGGCGGATTCCAGCCCCGGCATGGGTTCGGTGACAATGCGGAACCCGTTGCTTAATGTCGTGACCTGAACGCTCATTTACGGATATTTCCCCGGATATGGGCCTGTAATTCCGCCAGATCACCACTTAGCCGCGTCACACGTTCGGGACGGTCAAACAGGTCGGCCATGCGTTCGGGCAGGGCCGGACGCGTGCCCATAGCTGCTTCGACCGCATCAGGAAATTTTGCCGGATGCGCGGTGGCCAGCGTGACCATGGGCGTTGCTGACATGTGCTGTTCGGCCACATGAACGCCGACTGCGGTATGCGGGCACAGGATTTCGCCCGTCCGGTCATGAATGCGGGTGATGGTTTGCGTTGTCTGCTGCTCAGATGCGCGGCCGGACGCGAACACCTCGCGCAGGAATTCCAGCGCGCCCTGACTGATATGGAACCCGCCGCTGGCTTTCAATTCATCCATCAACTGCGCAACAGCGGACCCGTCCCGACCGTATGCGTCAAACAACGCACGTTCAAAATTGGAACTGACCTGAATATCCATGGACGGGCTGATTGATGGTTTCACGCCATCTGTCACATAGCCCCCCGATGTGATGGCGCGGTGCAGAATGTCGTTGTGGTTGGTGGCGACAACCAACTGTTCAATCGGCAAACCCATTTGCCGCGCGATATAGCCTGCAAACACATCGCCGAAATTCCCCGTGGGAACCGTGAAGCTGACAGGGCGGTAGGGTGCGCCAAGGCTGACAGCCGCTGAAAAGTAATAGACAACCTGCGCCAGAACCCGCGCCCAGTTTATGCTGTTCACGCCTGCAAGTTTCACCCCGTCACGGAATGAAAAGTCGTTGAACATATCCTTGACCAGCGCCTGACAGGTATCAAAATCCCCATCGACCGCCAGTGCATGGACATTGGACTCACTCGGGGTGGTCATCTGGCGGCGTTGCACGTCAGATACGCGGCCATGCGGGAACAGGATAAACACATCAACATTGTCCAGCCCCTTGAACGCTTCAATCGCGGCCGACCCGGTATCACCTGATGTCGCACCCACAATCGTCACCCGTTCGCGTGAGCGTTTCAGCGCGGCCTGAAACAGCTGGCCAATCAGCTGCATCGCGAAATCCTTGAACGCCAGTGTCGGGCCGTGGAACAACTCCAGCAGGAAGTGATTGGGCGCAAGCTGCTTCAGGGGTGCGCGTGCCGGATGGTCAAACCCCTGATAGGCACGCGCAATCAGGCTGCGGAATTCATCATCGCGGAAAGTGTCACCAATGAACGGGCGCATGATGACATAGGCCTGTTCTTCATAGCTCAGCCCCGCAAGCGACGCTATTTCAGTCTGTGTCATGGGCGGCACATGTTCGGGCAGATACAGGCCCCCATCGCGGGCAAGCCCCGTCAGCATGGTCGCTTCGAAAGTCAGCGCAGGCGCTGCGCCACGGGTTGAAATATACTTCATTTCCGGTCTGATCCTTGATCGCGTTGGCGCGTGATACGCCACAGAAAGAAAACTGTCATCCCCAGCCATGCAATTGCCATCAAAAACCACTGCACGGCATATCCCAGATGATTATCGGGCAAGCGGACCTCATAGACGGGCACAGGGGTGGCGGGGGGGGTGGTTTCAGATGTGCGGCGCAGCACGACCAGCATTTCCTCGGCTTCCAGCAATGCGGCCATCTGGCCCACATCGCGCGCGAAGAACAGATTGCGGCCCGCGTCGAATTCCGGCGTATAGGCATTCGCATCGCGCGGCCAGTGCAGGTTTCCCGCAAGCGTCACGTCATCCGTTGCGAACACAAGCCCCGCCCGTGCCGCTTCCGGCAGATAGCCACGATCAACCATGATGCGGCGCCCGCTGTCGGTTTCCAGCACTGATATCAGATGAAAGCCCGGCCCCTGCGCGCGCTGCGCCGCCATTGCAAAACTGTGGTCCGCTGTAAACCGCCCCGTCACATCTACCGGCAGGTAGCGGTCCTGTTCAGGGTCGGGCGCATCCGGCAGGGGCACTGGCGGCTGGAATATACGCGATTCCATCTCGGCAATCAGGGCGGCCTTTTCATCTGCGCGGGAAAGTTGCCACACGCCCAGATTCACCAGAATCGCAGTGCCGATCAGGCCAAAAATCGCGGGAATAAGGATCTGCTTCAGCATCTTGTCCCATTTTTCACAGTGAAAAGCGCGCGCCTTTCGGCCCGCGCTTTCTGGTCCCCGTCATATGCGCGGTCAATCGACGCGCCTAGGCACCCCAGACATAGATTGATGCGAACAGGAACAGCCAGACCACATCAACAAAGTGCCAATACCATGCTGCCGCTTCAAAGCCCACATGGCGTTCGGCAGTGAAATGACCAGCATAGACCCGCATCAGGCAAATCGCCAGAAAGATGGTGCCGACAATAACGTGGAACCCGTGAAAGCCGGTCGCCATGAAGAAGTTTGCGCCATAGATATTGCCCGCAAACCCAAAGCCCGCATGGGTATATTCATAGGCTTGCAGGAAGGTAAAGATCACCCCAAGCGCAACTGCGATCCACAGCCCCAATTTCACATCTTCGCGTTTGTCGCCATGCACCAATGCATGGTGCGCCCATGTCGCGGCACAGCCCGACAGCAGCAATATCAGGGTGTTGATCAGCGGCAGGTGCCATGGGTCAAATGTCTCAATCCCGGCGGGCGGCCATGCACCATCAACGGCGGGGCTAAGCCCTTCGGGGTGCATGGGATACATCGCATGTTTGAAGAAACTCCAGAACCACGCGGCAAAGAACATCACTTCCGAGATGATGAACAGGATGAACCCGTAGCGCAGGCCAATCACAACGACCGGTGTATGGTCGCCCGCATGGCTTTCGATCACGACGTTTTTCCACCACTCGAACATGACATACAACACACCCACAAGGCCAATCAGGAACATCCAGGGGCCATTGTCATGCATCCACATCACAGCGCCGAACAGCATCACGAAGCCGGCAACAGCCCCCACGAATGGCCAGATGGACGGCGGAAGAACGTGATAGTCGTGGTTTTTCTCATGCGCCATTGTGAAAGTTCCCTCGTATTACTCGGTCTTATGCGCGAGTTCAGTTTGTCATTGCGGGTTCCGGGGCGACGTAATCCGCCGGAATATCCGTAGCGTGGAAAGTATAAGACAGCGTGATTGTATGTGTGCCGCTTGCGTCGCGATCGTCCAGAATTTCGGGATCAACGAAATATGTAACTGGCATCAGCACCGTTTCGCCCGGTTGCAAAACCTGCAACTCGAAACAGAAACAGTCGATCTTGGTGAAATAGCGGCCCGCCTCATAGGGGCTGACGTTGTAGCTGGCAGTTCCCGCGATGGGCCTGTCGGTCGGGTTATGCGCCTCGTAGAACGCAAGCCCGACTTCGCCGATCTTGATTTCCGATACGCGGTCAACTGGTTTGAAACTCCATGGAAAATCGCGCGCAACGGAGGCATCGAAACGGATGCGCATTGTCTGGTCCAGCACCACGCCCGATGATGCCGCCGCCGTGTTGGTGGTGCCGCCATAGCCGGTTACGCGGCAAAACAGGTCATATAGCGGCACGGCAGCCCAGCCCATTGCCCCCATGAACAACACCACACTGACTGTCTGCACGGTGGTTTTCTGTATGCCGGTCAGTCGCGTCCAATATGTCATCATCTTTGCGGAAACCTCACATTGTCAGGGTCAAGGGCTGGCCGGTAACTGTGGTCATAGGCTTGCAGGCTTGCACCACTTTGCACTTTGGCAATGGTCAGGCCGAATACCAGCGCAATGAACGCCGCCAGCACCACGGCCAGCCCGATGTTGCGTCCCGACCGGCGCTTGTGCAACTCATGTTCGCGGGTAATGGCCATCAGAACAATTCCAGTATTTTGAAGGACGCAGCAAATTCTGCATAGACTGGCAGGTTTGCCAAGGCCGCTTCGGCAAGGAAGGCACCGAAATGCAAAAACAGATACGCCAGTGAAAAGCGGAATACGCGTTTTTCCACCGCATATCCATCCGCTTCGGCCTGCACTTCGCTGCGCCGCCAGATGGTCCATGCACCTTGCAGGAACATGGCATTAAGCACCAGCGCAAGCGCCAGATAGACCGGCCCGCCAATAGACGTAAACCCTGCCGCCAGTGCGAACGGGATCAATGCGACAGTGTAGACCAGAATATGTGTCCGCGTCGCCTTGCGTCCGTGGGTGACTGTCAGCATGGGCACATTGGCCTTGTGATAGTCGCTTTTCATGAACAACGCCAAGGCCCAGAAATGCGGCGGCGTCCACATGAAGATCAGCATGAACATCAGGCAGGCTTCTATGCTGATGCTGCCAGTCACCGCAACCCAGCCGATCATCGGGGGGAACGCGCCCGCCGCACCACCAATGACGATGTTTTGCGGCGTCGCACGTTTCAGCCACATGGTATAAATCACGGCATAGAAGAAGATCGTGAACGCCAGCAACGCGCCAGCCAGCGCATTGGTTGCCAGCCACAGCATGATCACCGAAATGCCCGACAACGCGAAACCAAGCGACATTGCCTCTCGTGCGTCAATCTTGCCCGCAGGCACGGGCCGTTTCGCGGTGCGCTTCATCACGCTGTCAATGTCGGCATCCCACCACATGTTCAACGCGCCGGAAGCCCCGCCCCCCAGTGCAATGAAAATGATTGCCGCCAGCGCCTCGACCGGGTGCAACGCGCCCGGCGCAACAATCAACCCGACAAGCGCCGTGAACACGACAAGCGACATCACACGCGGCTTCAGCAACGCGATGTAATCGCCGAAGCTGGCCTCTTTGTTGTCACTATAGCTGATATCGGCACGGATATCGGTCATTTGCTTCACCTGATGGGGTGTGGCTGTCCGGCACGAACGCCGGACAATTCTAGGTTAGTCCGACGATGCGACTTGAACGGCCTGCTGTGTGCGCGGGGCATCTGCGAATTCCGCGCCCTGACGTTCCAGCCATGCAAGATATTCTTCTTCGCTAACCACTTTCACGGTGATGGGCATATAGGCATGCGCAATCCCGCACAGTTCCGAACACTGGCCGAAATAGATGCCTTCTTCTTCGGCGCTGAACCACAGTTCTGCCAGACGGCCGGGAACGCCATCCTGCTTCACGCCGAAGGCCGGAATGGTCCAGGAATGGATCACGTCCGCCGCAGTGACCTGCAACACGATGTTCTGGTTTACCGGCACGACCATGGCGGTGTCTGTCGCCAGAAGATACAGATCATCGGTGTAGCCATAATCCTCCAGCTCGTCCCGCTCCAGCATGAACTGCGAGAATTCGACACCGTGGTCGACATACTCATAGCCCCAATACCACTGGAACCCGGTGACCTTGATGGTCACATCGGCTTCGGGCATGATTTGCTGATGGCGCAGCGCGGGGAACGTGAACAACGCGATAAACAGCAAAATCAGCGCGGGAACGACTGTCCATGCAATTTCAATGGGGGTGTTGTGCGTGAAACGCGCAGGTTCGGGGTTTGCGCGACGGTTGTGAAACACAATCACCCAGATCAACAGGCCCGTGACAAAGATCGTGATCGGCACAATGATCCACAACAGCAGATCATCCAGAAACCGCACTTCACGCGCAATCGCGGTGAAGGGCGTCTGCAACGAAGTGCCGTCGGGCACAGGCGCGCCCAGAACCGGCAACTGCGGCAACAAGTCGTCAGCAGCAGCTTTCGTTGCGGCGGCAACCGACACAAACGCGGCGATCAATGGCGTTATAGCTTTGAAAAGGCGCATATTTCTTTTCCCGTTCTTCTACGCGGCGATTCTGCCGCTTGCCCTGGCACATGCTTAAATCCTGCATGCCATGGAATCCCGTTGAGGTTTGTCTTTGTAAAATCATATTCCTGAACATAGAACAAGCAAAACGATGCGACAGAATGTCGTTTTTGATCCAGATCAACGACACCATGTCAAGCTGTTGCGCAGCGCGGCATCCCTCTGACAAAGAAGGCTAAATATACATGAGTGATACAGATTTTCGCCCCTTCGACACCATGCTGGACGAAACCCTTGCCTTGCAGGTGCTACAAGATGCCACAGCCGGTGCAGATGATGGCGAACTGTTTCTGGAACGCCGTGTGTCGGAATCACTATTGCTTGATGACCAGCGCGTAAAGTCGGCCAGCTACAACGCCGCCGAAGGGTTTGGCCTGCGCGCCGTGCACGGCGAGGTGACGGGTTATGCCCATTCCACACATATGACCATGGACGCCCTGCGCCGTGCCGCACAGACCGCGCGGCTGGCCGTCGGGCATGGCGGCGGAACCCTTGCAGATGCGCCCAGCCCCACCAACCAGCGCCTGTATACCGACGCAGACCCCATTTCGGGCGCGGCGTTTTCAGTCAAGCTGGACCTGCTGCGCGAAATTGATGATTTCCTGCGGGCACTGGACGCGCGTGTTGTTCAGGTCTCGGTGTCGATGGCGGCATCGTTGCAACAGGTTGAAATCCTGCGCCCCGAAGGGCTGCGCCTGCGCGACACGCGCCCCATGAGCAGGCTGAACATATCTGTCATTGTCGAACAGGACGGGCGCCGCGAATCCGGCAGTGCAGGCGGTGGCGGTCGTGCGGGACTGGACGGCGTGATGGCACGCGATGTCTGGCAAGCCATGGCCCGCGAAGCGCTGCGCATTGCCGTGGTCAACCTGCGCGCCGAACCTGCGCCGGCGGGGGTTATGGATGTGGTGCTTGGCCCGGGCTGGCCCGGCATTTTGCTGCACGAAGCCATCGGCCACGGGCTGGAAGGGGATTTCAACCGCAAGGGCAGCTCGGCCTTCGCAGGCCTGATGGGCAAACAGATCGCGGCCAAAGGCGTGACCGTGCTGGATGACGGCACGCTGCCCGACCGGCGCGGGTCCATCACCATAGATGACGAAGGGACACCGGGCGCGCGCAATGTCCTTATAGAGGACGGCGTGCTGGTGGGGTATATGCAGGACCGCCAGAATGCCCGCCTGATGGGGGTCGCGCCCACAGGCAACGGGCGGCGCGAATCCTATGGTCATGCGCCCATGCCACGCATGACCAACACTTATATGCAGGGCGGCGATGCCACGCCTGCCGAAATTCTGGCCGACCTGAAGGACGGGATTTATGCCGTAGGCTTCGGCGGCGGGCAGGTCGACATTACGAACGGCAAATTCGTCTTTTCCTGCACCGAGGCGTATCGCGTGAAGGATGGCAAGGTCGGCGCGCCCGTCAAAGGGGCCACCCTTATCGGCGATGGCGCGACCGCGCTGACCAAAATACGCGCCATCGGCAATGATATGGCGCTTGATCCCGGCATGGGCACCTGCGGCAAGGCGGGCCAATGGGTGCCGGTCGGTGTGGGCCAGCCAACATTGAAGATTGGCGGGCTGACAGTTGGCGGCAGCGGGACCTGACGCCAGATCAGGTGAAAATTTTTGAAAAAACTTTTGCGAGGGTGCGAATCTTTACAATGTTTTAACTAACTCGGTGCAGATTAAGGCAAGAATGAGGCGAGGTTGACCGGATGGCGAAAGATTTGTTTTCTTCTCACCCACCCTTCACCCCACCCATGAAGGAAGAAGACAGGCTATCCTGGCTTCGCCTCATTCGATCTGCCCGTGTCGGGCCAACGACGTTCTTCCGGCTACTGTCGGAATATGGCACCGCAGAAGCGGCCCTGGACGCCCTGCCAAAAATTGCGCAGGCCGCCGGGGTAGATGCCTATATTCCGTTTCCCGCCGACAAGGCCCGCGCCGAAATTGACCTTGCCCGCGCAAAAGGGGCGCGCATGCTGTGCTTTGGGACGGACGCATATCCCGCAACGCTGGCCAGCATACACGCGCCGCCCCCTGTCTTGTGGTGCATGGGTCAGCGCGCACCCATATTGCGGCCAATGGTTGCCATTGTGGGTGCGCGCAACGCCTCCAGCCTTGGCACGCGCATGGCCCGCACTTTGGCCGACGGGCTGGGGCATGAAGGATACACGATTGTTTCCGGTCTGGCCCGCGGGGTTGATGCGGCCGCCCATCATGCCAGCCTGAAAACCGGCACGATTGCGGTTATGGGGGGCGGGGTGGATGTTATCTATCCCACGGAAAACACCGTTCTTGCCGCCGCGATTGCCGATCAGGGGTTGCGCCTGTCGGAAGCGCCTATGGGTCTTTATCCGCAAGCACGGCATTTTCCGCCCCGCAACCGCATTATTTCCGGTCTGGCACTGGCGGTGGTGGTGGTTGAAGCGGCTGAAAAATCCGGCACCCTGATTACGGCACGCGATGCACTGGACCAAGGGCGCGAAATCATGGCCGTGCCCGGCCACCCCGTTGACGGGCGCGCAGGCGGGTGCAACGGCCTGATCCGCGATGGCGCAACCCTTGTGCGCCATGTCGATGACATTCTGGAAGTTCTGCAACGGCTGCAAGATTGCCCACCCAAGGTCGGCGACAGCGCCAAACCCTGCACAAATGAAGCGCACGAACGCGCGCCGCGCACATCCCCGAACACCGCGCCCAAACCGGAAAATGCCACCCCGCTGGATGCGCGTATCCTTGCCCTGCTTGGTCCCACCCCCACCGCAGAAGATCAGCTTATCCGTGATTTGCAGATGTCCGCCGCACAGATTTCGCCAGTATTGGTGACGCTGGAATTGCAAGGCGTGGTGCAGCGCCACCCCGGTGGACTGGTCAGCAAGGCACAACCGCACCATTGAGCAGAAAGACACCCAAAAGCTGTGTTCGGGGTACGGTGCGCCAGCAGCAGTTTAGCGCAAACTTGCGGCGCGGGTGCCCCCTGCATTGACATTCCCTTCCCCGCCCTCACATTAAGGCCAGCCCGCGCAAACCCGCCTGAGCAAGGATAAACTGAGGAATTTTATGGCAGTCGTCGTCGTCGAATCGCCCGCCAAGGCCAAGACAATCAACAAATATCTGGGGCCGGGCTACACGGTTCTTGCGTCTTTTGGCCATGTCCGCGACCTGCCGCCAAAGGATGGTTCTGTCGACCCCGAGCATGATTTCGAGATGAAATGGGAGATCGCCAGCGATTCCCGCAAGCATGTAAAGGCCATCGCCGACGCCCTGAAGGACGACAACGAACTGATCCTTGCGACCGACCCCGACCGCGAAGGCGAAGCGATCAGCTGGCACCTGACCGAAGCGCTGGAAAAATCGCGCGCGATCAAGAAAACCACATCGGTCAAGCGTGTGGTATTCAACGCCATCACCAAAGCCGCCGTGACCGAAGCCATGAAAAACCCGCGCGAAGTGGACATGCCGCTGGTGCGCGCCTATCTGGCGCGGCGTGCGCTGGACTATCTGGTGGGGTTCAACCTGTCGCCGGTTCTGTGGCGCAAACTGCCCGGTGCGAAATCGGCAGGGCGCGTGCAATCGGTCTGCCTGCGCCTGATTGTCGAACGCGAGATGGAGATCGAGGCCTTTCGCAGTCAGGAATACTGGTCTGTGTCCGCAGGTCTGACCACCCCGCGCGGGCAGGAATTCGGCGCGAAACTGGTCAGTTTCGCAGGCAAGAAGCTGGACAAGTTCGATCTGGCGACATCGGAAGCGGCGGAACTTGCCGTGCAGGCCGTCCAGTCACGCGACCTGACCGTCACCTCGGTCGAGGCGAAACCCGGCAGCCGCAACCCGTCAGCCCCCTTCATGACATCGACCCTGCAACAAGAAGCCAGCCGCAAATTCGGCATGGGCGCAAAGCACTGCATGTCCACCGCCCAACGCCTGTATGAAGCGGGCCACATCACCTATATGCGGACAGATGGCATCGACATGGCGCCCGAAGCCGTGATGGCCACGCGCGATGTCATCAAGGACCGCTACGGCGCGGATTATGTGCCGAAATCCCCGCGGATGTATAAAAACAAGGCCAAGAACGCGCAGGAAGCGCATGAATGTATCCGCCCCACGGAAATGGCCACCAGCCCCGACCGGCTGAAAATCACCGATAGCGACCAGCGCAAATTGTATGATCTGATCTGGAAACGGACAATCGCCTGCCAGATGGAAGCCGCGCGTCTGGAACGCACCACGGTTGAAATTGGCAGCCGCGACGGGCAGGTGGGCCTGCGCGCCACCGGTCAGGTTGTGCTGTTTGACGGGTTCCTGAAGGTCTATGAAGAAGGGCGCGACGATGTTGTCGATGATGACGACAAGCGCCTGCCGCAAATGACCCAGGGCGATGCGCTGACAAAACGATCCGTCACCCCAGAGCAGCATTTCACCCAGCCCCCGCCCCGCTATACCGAGGCTACGCTGGTCAAGCGCATGGAAGAACTGGGCATTGGCCGCCCGTCCACCTATGCCAGCATTGTCACCACGATTCAGGATCGCGGCTATGTCGTCAAGGACAAGAACCGCCTGATTGCACAGGATAAGGGCCGCTTGGTCACCATTTTCCTTGTCAATTATTTCAGCCGCTATCTGGAATATGATTTCACCGCAGCACTGGAAGAACAGCTTGACGATGTGTCCGCCGGTGAACGCGACTACAAGGAAGTGCTGGAACGTTTCTGGCGCGATTTTTCCGCAGCCATTGCCGAAACATCGGAATTGCGCATCACCGAAGTGCTGGAAAAAATAGACGAGGTTCTGGCACCGCATCTGTATCCCCCGCGCGAAGACGGCAGTGACCCCCGGTCCTGCCCGAAATGTGGCGCAGGGCGGCTGAACCTGAAAACCGCACGCTCCGGCGGGGCCTTCATCGGGTGCAACAACTACCCTGAATGCCGCTACACCCGCCCCCTTGCCGGCGAAGGCGAAGGCAATGCCGAACTTGCAGGCGACGGCAAGCTGCTGGGCCATGATGCGGGCGACCCGATTTCCCTGCGCACAGGGCGTTTTGGCCCCTATGTCCAGCGCGGAGAGGCAACAACAGAAATCCCCAAACCGCCCCGCGCATCATTGCCCAAAGGGTGGGAAATCGACAGCATTGATCTGGAACGCGCGCTTATGCTGCTGGCCCTGCCGCGCCCTGTCGGCCCCCACCCCGAAGATGGCGAGTTGATAGAGGCGGGCATCGGGCGCTATGGCCCGTTTGTCAAACACGGCAAGAAATACGCCAACCTGCCGGAGGTGGACGAGGTGTTCACCATTGGCATGAACCGCGCGGTCGAGGTGCTGGCCGCCAAGCAAATCCGCGGGCGGGCGGTGGCCGAGCCGCTGAAAACACTGGGCGCGCACCCCGATGGCGGTGATCTGGCCGTGATGAAGGGGCGTTATGGCCCCTATGTCAAATGGGAGAAGATCAACGCGACCCTGCCCAAAGACATGGAACCGGACACCATAACGCTGGAACAGGCGGTTGAACTGGTGAATGCCAAGGCCGCAACCAAACCCAAGGCGAAGAAACCCGCCGCCAAAAAAGCCGCTGCCAAGAAACCCGCGGCCAAAAAGCCAGCCGCAAAGAAGGCCAGCCCGAAGAAGAAACCTGCCGAGGGCTGACACATCCGCAACCTGTGCAAGTGTTGACTTCACCACAATGCCGCGCCATCAGATTGGCCAGATCACGAATGGAGGGAATGAAGCAATGAAGAAAGTCTACGGCTCTGCCACCGAGGCCCTGGACGGGCTGCTATTTGACGGGATGACCATTGCCGCAGGCGGTTTCGGTCTGTGCGGCATTCCCGAACTGCTGATTGATGCAATTCGGGATGCAGGCACGAAGGATCTGACCATCGCATCCAACAATGCAGGCGTGGATGATTTCGGCCTTGGCGTCCTTTTGAAAACCCGTCAGGTCAAGAAAATGATGTCGTCCTATGTCGGCGAGAATGCGGAATTCATGCGCCAGTATCTGAGCGGAGAGCTGGAACTGGAATTCAACCCGCAGGGCACTTTGGCCGAACGCATGCGCGCGGGCGGTGCGGGCATTCCGGGCTTTTACACGCGCACCGGCGTCGGCACCCGGATTGCCGACGGCAAAGAGCATAAGGAATTCGGCGGCGAAACCTTCATTCTGGAACGCGGAATCATGGCTGATCTGTCCATCGTCAAGGCGTGGAAGGCCGACACCACCGGCAATGCGATTTTCCGCAAGACAGCGCGCAACTTCAACCCGCCAGCCGCCAAATGCGGCAAAATCTGCGTGCTGGAGGTCGAAGAAATCGTGGAACCCGGCACCCTTGACCCGGATCATGTGCATCTGCCGGGCATCTATGTGAACCGCCTGATTCAGGGACAGCACGAAAAACGCATCGAACAGCGCACGACGCGCGCGGCTTAAGGGGGAACGACACATGGCTTGGGACCGCAACCAGATGGCCGCACGCGCGGCGCAGGAACTTCAGGACGGGATGTATGTGAACCTTGGTATCGGTATTCCGACCCTGGTGGCCAATTACATCCCCGAAGGTGTGACCGTCACCCTGCAATCAGAAAACGGGATGCTGGGCATCGGCCCCTTCCCGACCGAAGAAAATGTCGATGCAGACCTGATCAATGCAGGCAAGCAAACTGTGACTGCATTGCCGCATACGGCCTATTTCGACAGCGCCGAATCCTTCGCCATGATCCGTGGTGGCAAGATCAACATGGCAATCCTTGGCGCGATGGAAGTTGCCGAAAACGGCGATATCGCAAACTGGATGATTCCGGGCAAACTGGTCAAGGGCATGGGTGGCGCTATGGACCTTGTCGCGGGCGTGGAACGCATTGTGGTGGTCATGGATCACACCAATAAAGCGGGCGAGTCCAAATTGCTGAAAGCCTGCACCCTGCCGCTGACGGCACAAGGCGTCGTCAAGCGCATCATCACCAATCTGGGTGTTCTGGATGTGGTCGAAGGTGGGTTGAAAATCATCGAATGCGCAGATGGTGTCAGCGAAGATGACATTCGCAACGCGACCGAAGCTGCAATCGTGAACTGATCTATCTCAGGGGCGGCCCGTTTGCGGGCGGCCCCTGACGCGCGCGGGCCTATTGCGCCCAATCGGGTTTTCGCTTGTCCAGAAAGGCAGAAATCCCTTCATCTGTGTCGCGCCACAGCATGTTTTCCACCATCACTTCGGCGGTATGGGCATAGGCGTCCGCCACACTCATTTCGGCCTGCGCATAGAACGCCTGCTTGCCGATTTTCACGGCATTTCCCAG
Source organism: Roseinatronobacter sp. S2 (assembly GCF_029581395.1). Classification (GTDB taxonomy): domain Bacteria; phylum Pseudomonadota; class Alphaproteobacteria; order Rhodobacterales; family Rhodobacteraceae; genus Roseinatronobacter. Next base: position 273,789 of record NZ_CP121113.1, read on the forward strand.
TTTTCCGGCAACCGTCTGCGCCAGCGCCATGGTCTGGCTGTCCAGTTGGTCGGCGGCAACAACCCGGTTGACCAGCCCCAGTTCTGCGGCGCGCGCGGCATCGATGAACTGTCCGGTGGTCAGCATTTCAAACGCCTGTTTGCGCGGTATGTTGCGGGTCAGTGCGACCATGGGCGTGGAACAAAACAGCCCGATATTCACCCCGTTCACCCCGAACCTTGTGCCTTCGGCAGCAACGGCCATATCGCAGCTTGCAACCAACTGGCAGCCAGCGGCGGTGGCAATTCCGTGCACTTCGGCGATCACCGGTTGCGGCAGCGCTGGAATCACCTGCATCAGCGCCGCGCAGTGCGCAAACAAATCCGCGAAATAGGCCGCCCCCTTGTCATCTGTCGCACGACCGGCCTGCATTTCCTTCAGGTCATGTCCCGCACAAAACGCCTTGCCCGCACCGCGCAAGACAATGACCTTGACGTCATTTTGCTGCGATAGCGCTGAAAGCTGCGCAGACAGCGCGGCTATCATCGCATCGGACAGCGCATTCAGATTGGACGGGGAATTCAGCGTAACCCGCGCAATCCCTGCCGTGACGTCACATTGAACAATTGCATCACTCATCTTGTCATTCCTCCCGTGCTGCGCAGACTATAGCGACGCAGGGATGCAGGCAAAAGTCAATCGCAACAGGGGGGGCAGGCATGGAAATGAATCGCGCGGCGCTGACCGAATTTCTGAAATCCGAATTCCGGCAAGTCGCCGATATGTTTGCAATCGAAGATGTCCGGCCCCGCGCCGTCACTGTTCGCTTGCTGCATGATGAACGCCACCTGCGCCCGGGCGGCACTGTTTCAGGCCCGGCCATGTTCGCCTTGGCAGATGTGTCTGTCTATCTGGCGATCCTGTCCATGATCGGGCCAAAGGCGCTAAGTGTGACGACAAATTGCTCCATCGATTTCATGCGCAAACCTGCCGCGAATGTCGATCTGATCTGTCAGGCCCGCATTCTGAAACTGGGTCGCATTCTGGCGGTGGGGGATTGCCTGTTATTCTCTGACGGGCTGGAAGACCCCGTTGCGCGGGCGTCGCTGACCTATTCCATCCCGCCAAATCCCGCCTGAACCGGCCGAACTCATAGCACTGCCGCGACATGCCCCCAGAACGGCCACCCCCATGCGCAAGGCCCCTGACGCAGATCAGGGGCCGACAGGGCGGGCGGGTGGGCGCAATGGGGGTGGCTGTTCTGGTCAAGCGCGCCGCGGCTTGCTATGGCATATCCGGCAACCATCCCAGAGGATCAGATGACACCTGCCGCCCGCCTGCAAGCCACCATCGACATTCTCGACCGGATTCTGGCTGGCACCCCCGCCGAGCAAGCCCTGACAGGCTGGGCCCGCAGCAGCCGTTATGCCGGGTCCAAAGACCGTGCCGCCATCCGTGACCATGTGTTTGATTGCCTGCGCTGCAAGCGCTCTTTTGCACATCTGGGCGGTGCTGACACCGGACGCGGGCTGGTGCTGGGGTTGCTGCGGGCGCAGGGCCATGCGCCGGACACGCTTTTCACCGGTCAAGGCTATGCCCCGCAGCCATTGTCCCCTGATGAATCGTCCCCGCCCGCCACTGACCCGCCGCAAAGTACCGCGCTTGATTGCCCTGATTGGCTGGCCGATGACCTGCGCGACAGTCTGGGTGCCGGTTTCACGCCGGTCATGCAGGCCCTGCAACACCGCGCCCCGGTATATCTGCGCGTCAATCTGGCGCGGACCACCCGCGCCCATGCCGCGCAGCTTCTGGCACGCGATGGCATTGAAACCCGCCCCCACCCCCTGGCCGAGACCGCACTTGAAGTGACAGAAAACGCCCGCCGCGTGCGGCAGTCGGACAGCTTTATCAACGGCTTGGTTGAATTGCAGGATGCCGCATCACAGGCTGTCATCCAGTCCATTCCCTTGACCAAAGCTGCACATGTGCTGGACTATTGCGCAGGCGGTGGCGGCAAGGCATTGGCCCTTGCAGCCCTTGGTGCACAGGTCACAGCACATGATGCGAACCCCGCCCGCATGAAGGATATTCCCGAACGCGCGCGCCGCGCTGGTGTCACAATTTCGATGCAGCAGACACCCCAGGGGGTGTTCGATATCGTGCTTGCAGATGTGCCATGTTCAGGATCAGGCAGCTGGCGGCGCGCGCCCGCCGGAAAATGGTCACTGGATCGCGCCGCCCTTGATGCGCTGCTACAGGTGCAGTCCACCATCTTGAACGACGCCAGCCAGCATGTCAGGCCGGGCGGGCAATTATGCTATGTGACATGCTCTTTGCTGAACGCAGAGAATGCAGATCAGGTCACACAATTTCTTAACCGCGCCCCCCAATTCAAGCTTGCCTTGCAAAAACGGCTCACACCATTGGACGGCGGTGACGGGTTTTTTCTGGCCGTGTTGCAACACTGCGCCTGAAATCGGACCTGCACGCACAACCAAGGATTGTCTAACCTGGCAGGGCCTTGTTAACTATTTTTCAATAGCATTGTTTATAAAGTAATTTTCAGCGTCACATCTCAGGGCATGCCGACTGCATGGCCGTCCATTTTGTCAGAATATCATGCAGCTATTATCCGAATTTCGCCCGCGCCATCTGTCCTTGCTCGCTTTGGCCGGGCTTGCGGTGTGTATCGGTGCGGTTTTGGTGCTTGCCGATTCGACCCTGTCCATGGCGGGCCTTGCCATCGGGGCGTCACTTGTGATGGCCGCGGCACTTCTGTGGGCGGGCCGGATGGTTGCGCACGCGCTGCACCGGAATGAACGGCTGGCCATCAGGACAATTCTGGATAATTCCGAAACAGCGTGTTTTCTGGTTTCCGGCAGCGACCAGACCATCCAATGGCAAAACCGTGCGGCAATCGCGCATTTCGGCCCGCTGCACGACCTTGTGGCGTTGCTTGGCAATTACTGCGCGGCGCCGGTCAGTTTCATAACCCAGTTGCATGATCAGGCACAGGCACGCGGAAATGCGACCAGATATCTGGGCATCGGCGCGCAGGCGTCGCGGCTGGAAGTGGTTGTGACCAATGGCGGCAATTTCCTTTGGCGTATCCCAACCGTTTCCGCCCCGCAGGACCAGTATGAATTGCCCTTGGAATGGGTTCTGTCCGACACGTCAGGGCGGGTTCGATACATCTCCCCGTTGCTTGCGGCGCTGTATGAAACACCCCCCGAATACATTCACGACCTTGTCGGGCAGGACATGCCTGATCTGAATCAGGCGTCGCAGGTCCAGTTGGCCCACACGTCCATGAACCGCCTTGCCTGCCGGATGGAACATGGCGCGGATACCGAAGCTGTTGTTTTTCTGCCCGCGCAACTGGCCCGCGCCCCGATTGTTGATGCCGATACCGCATTGAACCTGCTGCCTGTCGCAATCGCGCATATCGCGCCGGACGGGCGCATTGCATTCGCCAACAGGGAAGCGCGTTATCTTTTGCATCTGAACACACATCAAGATGTCGCGTTCAGTGACCGGCTGGAGGGGTTGGGCAGGCCGATTTATGAATGGATGGAAGATGTCCGCTCTGGCAGGCTGAAGCGCAGCACGGAAGTCATGCGATTGGTCCGGCCCGGCGAAGAAACCTATATTCAGGTATCGCTTCGGGCGCTGGCCTCTGGCCCGGCAGGCTATACGCTTGCGGTCATGAATGACGCAACAGAACTCAAATCCCTGGAGGCCAAATTCACGCAAAGCCAGAAAATGCAGGCGATCGGGCAGCTTGCCGGTGGCGTTGCCCATGATTTCAACAATCTGCTGACCGCAATATCGGGGCATTGCGAATTGATCCTGATGCGCCATGACAGCAGTGATGTCGACTATCCAGATCTGATGCAGATCCAGCAAAACAGCAACCGCGCCGCGGCCCTTGTGCGCCAGTTGCTGGCGTTTTCACGCAAACAGACCCTTCAGTTTGAAACGCTGGATCTGCAAGCGGCACTTGCTGAACTGGTGCATCTGCTAAACCGGCTGGTCGGTGCCAAGATTACCCTGTCCTTGCGCTATGCCGAACAGACAATCAACATCCGGTCCGACAGGCGCCAGTTCGAGCAGATTCTTGTCAATCTGGTGGTGAATGCACGCGACGCCATGCCTTTGGGCGGCGAGGTGGTGATCGAAACGGCCATGCGCAAACTGCCGCAAGGGCTGCGTCGGGACCAGGCCACATTGCCGCCTGGCGACTATGCGGTAATTGAAGTGCGCGACAAGGGACAAGGCATCCCCAAGGCCAACCTGTCCAAACTGTTCGAGCCGTTTTTTACAACCAAACGCCAGGGCGAAGGCACCGGGCTGGGGTTGTCCACAGTCTATGGGCTGGTCAAGCAAATGGGTGGTTTCATCTTCATCGACAGCGAAGAAGGGACCGGAACGACCGTCAGCCTGTATTTCAAGCCACAACCCGCAGAAGCAACCCCCCGCAAGGCCCCGCCTGCGAAAGCCGCATTGCCTGCGCAGGCAAAACGCCCGCGCAGCCTTGTGCTTCTGGTCGAGGATGAAGCGCCTGTGCGGTCTTTCGCAGCGCGGGCCTTGCAGTTGCAAGGGCACCGCGTGCTGGAGGCAGAATCCGGAGAGGCTGCGTTGCAGATACTTGCGGATGACGACATCTGCCCCGATCTGTTCGTTACCGATGTAATCATGCCCGGTATTGACGGGCCGGGCTGGGTCACCAAAATACGCGACAAGTACCCGCAAACACCGGTTGTTTTCATGTCCGGCTATGCCGAAGACAGCCGGTCCGCCGCGCAGGCGAGGGTGGAAAATTCGGTCTTTCTGGCAAAACCGTTTTCGTTAAGCGATTTCACCGCGACCGTGAATGCGCAATTGTTGCAGCATGCGGATAGCAAGGGGTAAGGTGCGTGCCGCCTTGCATGGGGGGGTGCACTGGCGTTTTTGCAGGGCATAAAGCAACCGTCCGAACCTTGGCCATGCTTTCAGATTGCATCATCGGGGGCGGCCCTTTACGGTGCAGGGATAATGCACAGCGGCGCTGATCTTGCGCAGTCGCCGCTGCGGCTGGATCACATGCCTTTTCCATCAGGACGCCCATGACCGACCAGACCCCCCGCCTTAGCCCTGCCGACATCCAGCGCGCGATTGACACCAAGACAAAGCCGGTTGGCGCATTGGGACGCCTTGAGACGCTGGCCGCCCAGATTGCCGCGTTTCGCAACAGCCTGACGCCGCGCATCGACACCTGCATTCTGACAATTTTTGCAGCAGATCACGGCATCGCCTATGAAGGTGTGTCTGCCTACCCGCAGGAAGTGACTGCGCAGATGATGCTGAACTTTCTGGCGGGCGGGGCCGCCGCGAATGTGTTTGCCGCAACGCTGAATATCCCTGTGCAGGTTGTCGATGCAGGTGTTGCGGGCGGCGCCGTTGCCCACCCGAACCTGATTTCACGCCGCATTGCTGCGGGCAGTGCCAGTTTTCTGACCGGTCCCGCCATGACCCCCGACCAACTGGCGCTGGCGCTGGCACATGGCGCGGATATTGCGCGCGACACGACCGCCGATGCGCTGGCTTTCGGGGAAATGGGCATTGCCAACACGGCAACCGCCAGCATGATATTGCACAAGCTGTCGGGTCTGGATTTGCACCAACTGGTTGGCCGTGGAACAGGTGTCGATGACGCCGCCCTTGCCCATAAGCACCACGTTTTGCAACAAGCCGCCGCGCGCTGCCCCGACGCCATGACGCCCGACACCATTCTGGCCGAATATGGCGGTTTTGAAATTGCTATGATGGCGGGCGCGATGCAGCATGCCGCAGAAACCGGCCGGTTGGTGCTGGTCGATGGCTTTATCGCCACTGCGGCCGCCGCCGCAGCCCTTGCGCGTGCCCCACATATTCGCCCCGCACTGATTTTCTGCCACCGGTCGCAGGAAACGGGCCATCGCGCGGCGCTGGAGTGGCTGGATGCCGAGCCCCTGCTGGATCTGGACATGCGGCTGGGCGAGGGGACGGGCGCATTGCTGGCATGGCCGCTGGTCAAGGCGGCGGCCGCAATGTTGTGCGATATGGCCAGTTTCGAAAGCGCTGGCGTAAGCACAGGCTGACATAATGGCCAGTTTGCGCGACATGGCCGCTGAATATGCCCTGGCCCTGCAATTTCTAAGCCGCCTTCCGGTCGGGCGCGCCGCCCGCTACAGCCCCGAACGCTGGGCGCATGTTCCGCGCTGGTTCGGGCTGGTGGGGCTGGTGTTGGGGCTTGTTGCTGCGGCACTGCTATGGGCAGGCGCACAGGTCTTGCCGCAACCGGTGGCCGTGGCGCTGACACTTGGCGCCATGATGCTGATGACCGGTGCCTTGCACGAAGACGGGCTGGCCGATGCCGCTGACGGCATGGGCGGCGGGCGCACACCGGACCACGCGTTGGAAATCATGCGCGACAGCCGTATCGGCAGTTATGGCGTGCTTGCCGTGATGATGGCAGTGGTGTTGCAAGCGGCCTGTCTGGTTTTGATGCCGCTGTCATGGGCCATGGGGGCGCTGGTTCTGGCGCATGTGTTCAGCCGGTCCGTTATGGCGCTGGCCCTTGGGCAAGGGCGGTATTTACGCGCCCGCGGGGCAGGGACGGGCCTTGGCCGGCCCTTGGGCACAGCTGGGCTGGTGCTGATATCGGGCGCGATCCTATGTGCCGTGGTCATCGGGTTGATGTTGGCAATTCCGCTGCTGGCGATGGTGTTGGCGATTGTCATCAGCGGTGGCGCGGCTGCATTCTGGCTGCACATCACAAGGCGCAAACTGGCAGGCGACACCGGCGACACATTGGGTGCCGCGCAGGTGATTGCGGCCACGGCCTGCATGATCGGGGTGGTGGCATGGGTATGATGTTGCTGCGCCATACACAGCCGGATGTGGCGGCTGGCATTTGCTACGGGCGCAGCGATCTGGACCTTGCGCCCTGCTTTGCGGATACCGCGCGCGGCATCATTGATACATTGCCGGATGTGTCGCGCATTGTGTCATCGCCGCTGACACGCTGCCTGCGACTGGCGCAGTTTGTGGCACAGGCACGCGCCCTGCCCCTTCACATCGACCCGCGCCTGAGCGAAATGGATTTCGGCACATGGGAAGGGCAGCCATGGGATGCCATACCGCGCGATCAGCTGGACGCATGGGCGCGCGACATTCTGCATGCCCGCCCGCACGGGGGCGAAAGCGTGGCAGCCCTGCGCGCGCGCACATTGGCGGCATTGCGCGACCATGCCGCCCCCGCAACGCTGGTGGTCACCCATCACGGCGTCATAAAATGCGCCCGCAGCCTGACCATGGGTGATGACGCGTGGCAATCGAACCTGCCATTCGGACAATGGATCACAGTTTCAACGCAGGTGATCGCCAATGCCCCATGACCTGACCCTGATCCTTGGCGGCGCACGGTCGGGCAAAAGCGCGCTTGCGGAACGCGAAATCACCGCCCTGCCCCCGCCATGGCACTACATCGCCACTGCGCAGGCATTTGATGATGAAATGCGCGCGCGCATCAGCCAGCACCGCCACCGCCGCGCAGCGGGCTGGCAGACGCATGAAGACCCGTTTGATCTGGCAGCGCGGCTGACAAACCTGCCGGACGGCGCGCCGGTATTGGTGGATTGCCTGACCCTGTGGCTGACAAACCACCTGCTGGCCGATCATGACATTCCCGCCCGGATTGCCACGCTGGAAACAGCGCTGGCCGCGCGCAAGGGGCCGGTGTGGCTGGTCTCCAATGAGGTGGGCCTTGGGATTGTGCCCGAAAACACCCTTGCCCGCAGGTTCCGCGATGAAGCGGGCGTTCTGAACCAGCGTATCGCCACCCTTGCCAGCCGGGTCATTTTCGTGGCCGCCGGCCTGCCGTTGCAATTGAAGGGACCGGCCCGCCCCCCTATGATGGACCCATGACACAAACACCCCGCTTCATTCATCTGCGCACGCATACCGAATATTCCCTGCTTGAAGGGGCCTTGCCGCTGAAAAAGCTGATCAAGGACTGCGCCGCGCAAAACATTCCCGCAATCGCGGTGACCGACACGGACAACATGTTTGCCGCGCTGGAATTTTCGGTGCTGGCATCAGGCGCAGGCGTGCAGCCGATCATCGGGTGCCAGATTTCCGTAGCCTATGACCCGCCCGCCCCCGGTGAGAAGTTGCGCATGCCCGCCCCCGTCGTGCTGCTTGCGCAGTCCGAAGCGGGGTATATGAGCCTGATGAAGCTGAATTCCTGCCTGTATCTGCCCAAGGACAGGCCCGTGCCACAGGTCACGCTGGAGGAGTTGGAGCAGTATGCAGAGGGGCTGATCTGCCTGTCGGGCGGGGCCGAAGGGGCCGTGGGCAAGCTGATCCAGACCAACCAGCTGCCAAAGGCACGCGCGCTGATGGAACGGCTGGCGGCAACCTACCCGGACCGGCTGTATGTCGAATTGCAACGCCACGCTGGCGAAGACGGCCAGATGATGGAAGCCCAGCGCGTGACCGAACGCCCGTTCGTGGAAATGGCCTATGCGATGGGCCTGCCGCTGGTGGCGACCAATGATGTCTATTTTCCCAAATCCAAGATGTATGAAGCCCATGACGCGCTTTTGTGCATCAAGGACGGCGCCTATGTTGATCAGGCCGCGCCGCGCCGCCGCCTGACGCCCCAGCATTACCTGAAATCCCCCGAAGAAATGGCCGCCCTGTTTGCCGACCTGCCCGAGGCGCTGGAAAACACGGTCGAAATTGCACGCCGCTGCGCCTATATGGCCGAACGGCGCGCCCCCATCCTGCCGCGCTTTGCCGATGACGAGGTGCAGGAACTGCGCCGTCAGGCCAAAGAAGGGCTGGCCACGCGTCTGGCCGTTATTCCCCATGCCGCCCCAGTGGAGGAGTATGAGCAACGGCTGGAATTTGAACTGGGCATCATCGAAGGCATGGGCTTTCCCGGCTATTTCCTGATTGTTGCCGATTTCATCAAATGGGCCAAAGATAACGGCATTCCCGTTGGTCCCGGCCGGGGGTCGGGCGCGGGGTCGCTGGTGGCCTATGCGCTGACGATCACCGATCTGGACCCGCTGCGCTATGCCCTGCTGTTTGAACGCTTTTTGAACCCTGAACGTGTGTCCATGCCGGATTTCGACATCGATTTCTGCATGGATCGCCGCGAAGAAGTCATCCGCTACACCCAGAACAAATACGGTGACGACAAGGTAGGGCAGATCATCACCTTCGGCGCGCTGTTGTCCAAGGCTGCGGTGCGCGATGTCGGGCGCGTGCTGCAACTGCCCTTCGGGCAGGTGGACAAACTGTCCAAGATGATCCCGGTCGAAGGGGTCAAACCTGTCAGCATTGAAAAAGCGCTGGCAGATGAACCGCGCCTGCGCGAAGCTGCCAAGTCGGAAGAAGTCGTGGACCGGCTGCTGACCTATGCCCAACAGGTCGAAGGGTTGTTGCGCAACGCGTCAACCCATGCGGCGGGTGTGGTCATCGGGGACCGCCCGCTGGATGCGCTGGTTCCGCTGTATCGCGACCCGAAATCGAACATGCCTGCCACGCAGTTCAACATGAAATGGGTGGAACAGGCGGGGCTGGTCAAGTTCGACTTTCTGGGTCTGAAAACCCTGACAGTCATCCAGAACGCGATTGATCTGCTGAAACGGCGCGGCGTCGATCTGGACATATCCGCCATCCCGCTGGATGATGAAGCGACCTACAAGCTTTATGCCAGTGCGCGCACAGTGGCCGTGTTTCAGGTGGAAAGTTCGGGCATGATGGATGCGCTGCGGCGCATGAAACCCACCTGTATCGAAGATATTGTGGCGCTTGTGGCGCTGTATCGCCCCGGCCCCATGGAAAACATTCCCACCTATTGCGAGGTGAAGAACGGGTTGAGGCCGCTGGAATCAATTCACCCGTCGATTGATTTCATTTTGGAAGAAACCCAAGGCATCATCGTCTATCAGGAACAGGTGATGCAGATTGCGCAGGTCATGGCGGGCTACTCGCTTGGCGGTGCGGACCTGTTGCGCCGCGCCATGGGCAAGAAAATCGCCGAAGAAATGGCCAAGGAACGCCCCAAATTCGTGAAAGGGGCCATTGCCAACGGCGTGGATGAAAAGAAAGCAGGCGAGGTGTTCGACCTGCTGGAAAAATTCGCCAATTACGGGTTTAACAAATCCCACGCCGCCGCCTATGCCGTGGTCAGCTACCAGACGGGCTATCTGAAGGCGAATTATCCGGTCGAATTCATGGCCGGTGTTATGAATTGCGATATCCACCTGACTGAAAAACTGGCCGTCTATAAGCGCGAAGTGGACAGGATGGGCATTACCGTGGTGCCACCTTGCGTCAACCGGTCGCGGGCGCGATTTGATGTGCAGGACGGTGCGCTGGTCTATGCGCTTGGTGCGCTGAAGAATGTGGGGCTGGACGCCATGCGCCTGATCGTGGACGGGCGCGGCGACAAACCGTTTGTCACGCTGTTCGATCTGGCCCGCCGCGTGGACCTGAAGCGCGTGGGCAAACGCGCGCTGGAAATGCTGGCGCGCGCGGGCGCGTTTGACCAGCTGGACCGCAACCGCAGGCGAGTGTTCGACAGCCTTGACGGGCTGGTCAGCTATTCGGCGGCCATCCATGATGCGCGCGCGTCCAATCAGGTGTCGCTGTTTGGCGAGGCGGGCGCCGATATTCCCGAACCGCGCCTGTCCAAATGTGACGACTGGCTGCCAACGGAACGGCTGGGGCATGAACATCAGGCGATCGGCTTTTACCTGTCCGGCCATCCGCTGGATGATTACACAGCCGCATTGAAACGCAAACAGGTCATGACACTGGCCGAGGTTGAGAAAAAGGCCGCAGGCGGGGCGTTTGTGGCCAAGATCGCAGGTGCCGTGTCGGGGCGGCAGGAACGCAAATCCGCGCGGGGAAACCGCTTTGCCTTTGTCCAGTTGTCGGACACGACAGGGCTATATGAAGTGACCGTGTTTTCCGACACACTGGAAGCAGGCCGCCAGTATCTTGAAACCGGCCAGAACGTGGTTCTGACGGTCGAGGCCACAATGGAAGCCGAAACCCTGAAACTGCTGGCGCGCAGCATCCAGCCGATTGATTCGGTCGTTGCAGATGCAGATGCGGCAGGATTGCGCATTCATGTCGACACTGTCAGCGCCGTTGAATCCGTGGCGAAACTGCTGGGACAGGGGCGCGCACAGGCCCAAAGGGGTCAAGGTCCGGTGCGGTTTTGCGTGGCAGATCCGGGACAGGGGCGCGAAATCGACATCGACACGGGCCTGAATTTCGCCATCACCCCGCAAATCAAAGGGGCGGTAAAATCCCTGGGCGGGGTTGTCATGATTGAGGATATCTGACCAACCGCAATGGCGACTGCCATCAGGTTGCGCCATGTGACCTGCCAAAGGCAGGACGCATGGCTTGCCAGTGGGGGCGCATCGGGGCGCAGCCCCCGATGCGCCCCACACCTACTTCGCAGGAAATGGCGTCAGCCCGAAATCATCTCGGACTGGCGCACAATCACTTCGGCCTGTTTGATCGATGCAATATCAACCAGACGCCCCTTATAGACTGTCGCCCCTTCGCCGCGCGCTTTCGCAGCCTCCATCGCGGCCAGAATTTCACGGGCTTCGGCCACCGCCTCATTCGACGGGGTGAACACGTCGTTGGCCAGCGCGATCTGTTTGGGGTGGATCGCCCATTTGCCCACCATGCCCAGCGTGGCAGAGCGCCGCGCCTGCGCGCGAAACCCTTCATCATCGCTGAAATCCCCGAACGGTCCGTCAACCGGCAAAACCCCATGCGTCCGGCAGGCCGCGACAATGGCGGATTGCGCCCAGTGCCACGGGTCCGACCAATGGCGCGCGCCGTCATGCAGCATGTAGTAATTTTCCTGCGTGCCGCCGATCCCTGTCGTGGCCATGCCCATGGATGCCGCGAAATCAGCCGCACCCAGACTCATGGCCTGCAAGCGCGGGCTGGATGCTGCAATCTCATCGACATTCGCAATGCCTGCCGCAGATTCGATAATCACTTCAAAACTGATGCGCCGCTTGCGCCCTTTGGCTGCTTCAATGGCCGTGACCAGCGCATCAACCGCATAGACATCCGCTGCACAGCCCACTTTCGGGATCATGATCTGGTCTAGCCGGTCGCTGGATTGTTCCAGCAAATCAACAACATCACGATACCAGAATGGCGTATCCAGCCCGTTGATACGCACCGACAGGTATTTATTGCCCCAATCCACATCATGGGTCGCGGCGATGATATTCGCACGCGCCGTGTCCTTGTCGGACGGGGCGACCGAATCTTCCAGATCAAGGTTAATGACATCCGCATCCGATGCCGCCATCTTCTGAAACAACGCAACGCGCGAGCCTGGCCCGAACAACTGGCAGCGATTGGGGCGCGCAGGCGGGGCCGGTTGGATACGAAAGCTCATTCATCACCTCACTGGACAGTAAATTTCGATTTGAACTTGCTTTTGGTTATAATGTTGCGCACCACTTCGCAAGGCGATTTCTGCACCTGCACGATAGCGATGGCGATCAGACAGGCGAACGCAAAAAATCTGCGCATGATCGTCGTTTTGCACGATAATCTTGTGCAAAACCCTCTGCGTATCTGAGAATTAACGATATACTTGCCCGAATTCCGCGCAAAACTGCGACAAAGTCAAACATCCTTCAGGAGCATACCATGATTCAGACCCCTTACCTGCTGTTCCTGGGCGATGCGCCCGATCCGCTTGCCGCAAAGGTCGCGCAGGGCATCAAGGATTGGCGCCCGGACTACGCCATCGGCCAGTTCCGTATGGAGGGTTGCCGCGCAGATATGGGCCTGCCCGACATGACACTGGCCGACGCCAAAGCGGCAGGGGCCAAAACGCTGGTCATCGGTGTGGCCAATCGCGGCGGCGTCATTTCGAGCGCCTGGAAAAAGGTTCTGGTGACAGCCCTTGAAGAAGGCTTCGATCTGGCATCGGGGCTGCACAACCTGCTGCGCGACGAGCCGGACCTGAAAGCCGTGGCCGAGGCGACAGGACGCCAGTTGCACGACGTGCGTGTTCCATCGGTGAAATACCCCATCGCCAATGGCGAAAAACGCAGCGGCAAACGGTGTCTGGCCGTTGGAACCGATTGCTCGGTGGGCAAAATGTATACGGCCCTGTGCATGGAGCGCGAAATGGTCGCGCGTGGCATGAAAGCCACGTTTCGCGCAACCGGCCAGACCGGTATTCTGATTACCGGCGACGGTGTGCCGCTGGATGCGGTGATCGCGGATTTCATGGCAGGCGCCATCGAGTGGCTGACGCCGGACAATGATGCTGACCACTGGGATCTGATCGAAGGGCAGGGCAGCCTGTTTCATGTGTCCTATTCCGGTGTGACCATGGCCCTGATCCATGGCGGACAGCCCGACGCATTGATCCTGTCGCATGAACCCACGCGCACGCATATGCGCGGGCTGCCCGGATACGCCCTGCCGGAATTGACAGATTTGCGTGACACCGCGCTGCATCTGGCACGCATCGCAAACCCGGCGGCACAGGTGATCGGGATTTCGGTCAACACGGCCGCCATGAGCGAGCAGGACGCGCTGGAGTATTGCGCCAGGGTTGAGGCGGAGATGGGCCTGCCGACTGTGGACCCGTATCGTCACGGGGCGGGAAAACTGGTGGATGCGCTGGCCGCGCTATAATCGCGCGCGGCATATGCCATGTAAAAGGGGCGTTGCCCCTCTGGGGCCTTTGGCCCCATTCACCCCAGGATATTTGAACCAGAATGAAAAGGGCAGGACATGTTGACAGTGACCCATGACAGGTTTCGACTGGCCGAGGTGTTTACAATCGCGCGCGGATCGCGGACGCATGCGGATGTGGTGACTGTGAGCCTGCTGCGTGACGGTGCAAGCGGGCGCGGGGAATGTGTGCCTTATGCAAGATACGGGGAGAGTATCGATTCGGTCCGTCGCGAGATTGAGGCGCTGGCAACCGGAATCGGGCGGGAGGCGTTGCAGGATGTTTTGCCAGCCGGTGCCGCGCGCAATGCCGTTGATTGTGCCTTGTGGGACCGGGAGGCCAAGCGGGCAGGAAAACGCGTGTGGGAGTTGGCGGGCCTGACGGCACCCGGACCGCTGGTGACGGCATTTACCCTGTCGCTGGATACGCCCGACAAGATGGAAGCGGCGGCGCGGCGCCATGCCGCGCGCCCCTTGCTGAAGATCAAGCTGGGCACCCCTGACGACATGCCGCGGCTGGAAGCCGTGCGACGCGGGGCGCCCGATACGCGCATTATCATTGACGCGAATGAAGGCTGGAGTGCCGAGGTGTATGCAGAGCTTGCGCCACATCTGATAGGGTTGGGCGTGGCCATGGTCGAGCAACCGCTGCCCGCAGGCGACGATGGCATGCTGGGTGAAATTGCGCGCCCGCTGCCGGTTTGCGCTGACGAGTCCTGCCATGACCGCGCCAGCCTGCCTGCGCTGAAGGGCAAGTATGACATGGTCAATATCAAGCTGGACAAGACCGGCGGGCTGACAGAGGCGCTGGCCCTGCGCGACGCCGCGCGCGCGGACGGGTTTGGCGTGATGGTGGGCTGCATGGTTGGCAGTTCGCTGGCCATGGCCCCTGCGGTACTGGTGGCGCAAGGGGCGGATATTGTCGATCTTGACGGCCCGCTTTTGCTGGCAGAGGATCGTGATCCGCCGCTGATTTATGATGAACAGGGGGTTCATCCTTCGACGGCTGCGCTTTGGGGTTGATCACCCTTTTCCAACGCCTGAACATGCGTTATGGATCATCCGAAACCGGAGGACAGCCTGATGCCAAGATACCGCTCTCGCACGACGACACATGGACGCAACATGGCAGGCGCACGCGGCCTGTGGCGCGCAACGGGGATGAAGGAAGATGATTTCGGCAAGCCCATCATTGCCATTGTCAACAGCTTCACCCAGTTCGTGCCGGGCCATGTGCATCTGAAGGATCTGGGCCAGATGGTCGCGCGCGAGGTCGAAAAAGCCGGTGGCGTGGCCAAGGAATTCAACACTATTGCGGTGGATGACGGCATTGCCATGGGCCATGACGGGATGCTGTATTCCCTGCCTTCGCGTGAAATCATCGCCGATTCGGTCGAGTATATGGTGAATGCCCATTGCGCGGATGCGATGGTGTGTATTTCCAACTGCGACAAGATCACACCGGGCATGCTGATGGCGGCCATGCGGCTGAATATTCCGGTCGTGTTCGTGTCCGGCGGGCCGATGGAGGCGGGCAAGATCGACGTGGATGGCGTGGACAAGGCGCTGGATCTGGTCGACGCGATGGTTGCGGCTGCCGATGAGAAATACACCGATGCACAGGTTCAGGCGATTGAAGAAGCAGCCTGCCCGACATGCGGGTCCTGTTCTGGCATGTTCACCGCCAATTCCATGAACTGCCTGACCGAAGCGCTGGGTCTGTCCCTGCCGGGCAACGGGTCGACGCTGGCCACACATGCCGACCGCAAGCAGCTGTTCCTGCGCGCGGGCCGTGTCATCGTTGATCTGGCCAAGCGGTATTACGAGCAAGATGACGAAAGCGTATTGCCGCGCAATGTTGCAAGCTTCAAGGCATTCGAGAATGCGATGTCGCTGGATATTGCCATGGGCGGGTCCACGAACACGGTTCTGCACCTGCTGGCGGCCGCGCATGAGGGTGAGATTGATTTCACCATGCAGGATATTGACCGCCTGTCGCGGCGCGTGCCCTGCCTGTGCAAGGTCGCGCCTGCAAAGGATGATGTGCATATGGAAGATGTTCACCGCGCCGGTGGCATCATGTCGATCCTTGGGGAACTGGACCGCGCAGGCCTGCTGCACAGCGATTTGCCGACAGTTCACAGCCCCACCATGGCCGAGGCCCTGAGCACATGGGATGTCCGGCGCACCAATAACCCCGATGTTCACAAATTCTTTGCCGCAGCCCCCGGTGGCGTGCGCACAACGACCGCGTTTTCACAAGATCGCCGGTATGACTCCGTCGATATGGACCGCCAGAACGGCGTGATCCGCGACAAGGAACATGCGTTTAGCCAGGATGGCGGGCTTGCGGTGTTGTTTGGCAATCTGGCCGAACAGGGCTGCATTGTAAAAACCGCCGGTGTGGACGATTCCATTCTGAAATTCAAAGGCCCTGCGCGGGTTTATGAATCGCAAGATGATGCGGTCAGCGGCATTCTGACCGGTAAGGTGAAGGCGGGTGAGGTGGTGATCATCCGCTATGAGGGGCCGCGCGGGGGCCCTGGCATGCAGGAAATGCTGTATCCGACCAGTTACCTGAAATCCAAAGGTCTGGGTGCGGCCTGCGCGCTGGTGACCGACGGGCGGTTTTCAGGCGGCACATCCGGCCTGTCGATTGGCCATGTCAGCCCCGAAGCTGAAGAAGGCGGGCTGATCGGGGTGGTGGAAACCGGCGATATGATCGAGATCGACATTCCCAACCGCACCATTCATCTGGCTGTGGATGACGCAACCCTTGCCGCGCGCCGTGCAGCGCAGGATGAAAAGGGCTGGATCCCCGCAAAGCCGCGCCCCCGCAAGATTACAACGGCGCTGCGTGCCTATGCTGCGCTGACCACATCGGCGGCCATGGGGGCCGTGCGCAAATTGCCCGAAGGATTCTAGAACATGAGCCGTATCGTCTATGTGAATGGTGACTACCTGCCTGAGGACGAGGCAAAGGTGTCCATCTTTGACCGCGGTTTTCTGATGGCTGATGGTGTCTATGAAGTCACAACAATCATAGATGGCAAGCTTATCGATTTTGACGGGCATTTCCAGCGGCTGGAACGGTCGCTTGGGGAACTGGACATTGAAAACCCCCTGCCGCGCGAAGACTGGCTGGAGGTGCATCGCCAGCTGGTTGCGCAAAATGATGTCGAACAGGGCATGATTTATTTGCAGGTCACGCGCGGCGCACCGGGGGACAGGGATTTCGTGTTCCCCGACCCTGAAACCACCACGCCGACGGTCGTGCTGTTCAGCCAGTCAAACCCCGCACTGGTGGACAGCCCGAAAGCGCAACAAGGTATCAAGGTTGTTACCATTGACGATATCCGCTGGGGGCGGCGCGACATCAAGACAGTGCAACTGCTGTATCCGTCAATGGGCAAGATGATGGCCATCAAGCAAGGCGCGGATGATGCATGGATGGTGCAGGATGGTGCTGTGACCGAAGGCACGTCGAACAACGCCTATATCATCAAGGACGGGCGCATCATCACCCGTGCGCTGTCCAATGACATTCTGCACGGGATCACCCGCGCAGCCGTGTTGCGCTTCGCCCGAGAGGCGCAAATGCCGGTCGAGGAACGCAGTTTCACCGTGGAAGAGGCAAAAGCTGCGGATGAGGCGTTCGTTACCTCTGCCAGTGCATTTGTGATGCCGGTGGTGGAAATTGACGGGACAACGCTGGGCAACGGCGCACCGGGGCCGCTGGCACTGCGGTTGCGCGAAATCTACATTGAAGAAAGCCGTAAATCCGCGATCTGAGGGCCAGCGCCGTTTCGTAAACAGCGCGGACTATCCGTCTTTGGGTTGCGCGACATTCTCGGCAAAGGATTTCCTGAACGCGGCCTGTTTGTCCGCGCCTGCCTCTGTCTGGTATTTTTCGCGCCAGTCTGCATAAGGCATGCCATAGATCGCTTCGCGCGCGGCGTCCTTGTCCATGTCCAGCCCGCGCGCGTTGGCTGCTTCCTGATACCAGCGTGACAGGCAGTTACGACAGAACCCGGCAAGGTTCATCATGTCGATATTCTGCACATCGTTGCGTTTGTCCAGATGCGCCAGAAGTGCGCGAAAAGCGGCGGCTTCCAGTTCGGTGCGCGTGTTGTCGTCCATCAATTCCTCCTGCGGGTTGGTATTGGGCACCTGTTCATTCTTGTGCCCTACGTCAAGCACACAGTATCATGGGGCTTGATATTCTGCGTCAAAATGATAACCGTTTGCGCTAACAACTTCAGCAGATTGTCCATGGCTGCAATAAGGTGCCTGCACAACCGGCTGAACGCATTTCGGGGTCATACCCGCCTGAAAGGACCTTGCATGACTGCCCTACGTCGCCACCGCATGATCAAGATTGTCGCCACACTTGGGCCATCCTCGTCCACATACGAGATGATCCGCGCCCTGTTTGAAGCCGGGGCCGATGTGTTCCGCCTGAACATGAGCCATGGCACACATGAGGAAACGGCCCAGCGTCACGCCATTATCCGCAAGGTCGAGGCCGATCTGGGCCGCCCTATCGGCATTCTGGCGGATCTTCAGGGGCCAAAATTGCGGATTGGGGCCTTTGCCGATGGTCCTGTGGATTTGCAGGTCGGGCAGGCATATCGCCTTGATCTGGACGATACACCGGGCGATCAAAAACGCGTCAACCTGCCCCATCCCGAAATTTTTGAAGTTCTTGAACCCGGCGCGGAATTGCTGGTGAATGACGGCAAGGTGCGGTTGAAAGTCAATGACTGCGGGCCGGATTTCGCAGATTGCACTGTCACGGTCGGCGGGGTCATTTCGGACCGCAAAGGCGTGAACGTGCCGGATGCTGTGCTGCCGGTTGCAGCCCTGTCCGAAAAGGACCGCAAGGATCTGGAATTTGCCTGCCGTCTGGGTGTCGACTGGCTGGCGCTGTCTTTTGTGCAGCGCCCCTCGGATGTGCTGGAAGCGCGCGAACTGGCGCAGGGCCGCGCGGCAATTCTGTCCAAGATTGAAAAACCCGCCGCAGTAAAGGCATTTGACGAAATTCTTGCCGTGTCTGATGGCATCATGGTGGCGCGTGGCGATCTGGGTGTGGAACTGCCCGTCCAGAATGTGCCGCCCATTCAGAAACGTCTGGTGCGCAAGTCGCGCGCGGCGGCAAAACCTGTGATCGTGGCAACCCAGATGCTGGAATCCATGATCGAAAGCCCCATGCCAACCCGCGCCGAAGTGTCAGACGTGGCAACCGCCATCTATGAAGGGGCAGATGCGGTGATGTTGTCGGCCGAATCCGCCGCAGGCCAGTTCCCGATTGAAGCTGTGACCACAATGAACAATGTGGCGATCGAGGTTGAAAGCGACCCGAACTATGTCGATGTGATCGACGCGTCGCGCAAGCATGTGCATCACCATTCGATTGCCGATGGCATTGTCGCGGCTGCCCGCGAACTGGCCGAGAAAACAGATATTGCCGCCATTTGCTGCTTTACCGAATCGGGCACCACGGCCAGCCTTGTTGCGCGTGAACGCCCGCATGTGCCAATTCTGGCGCTGACGCCCTTTGTCGGCGTTGCGCGGCGCTATTCGCTGACATGGGGTGTTCATTGCGAACAGGTCACCGAGGTCGAGCGCTTCAAGCAGGCTGTCATCAATGCGGTGCGCGTCACACGCAAATACGGCTTCGCGACCGAAAAGGACCAGATTCTTGTGACCGCGGGTATCCCGTTCAACCAGCCCGGCACCACCAATATTCTGCGCGTTGCCCCCTGCGCGGAACACTTGATTGTTCAGGGAGAGCCAGAGTAACCTGACCACGCCTTTGGTCGCGTGGTGGTTATGGACTTAGAAACTATGTTTCTGCTGGGCGTGTATCTGGTGCCATTGGCACTGGTCAGCGCGCTTTCCGCATGGGCGGATAACCGCAAACCCGTTTTAGGCGGGATTTTACTGTTGGGCAGCGCCGGGCTTTTGGCGTGGGTCTGGGTTCAACGCCCCGAAGGCATGTATTCCCTGCGCGACATACCGGAACTGACAGTGGCGTTGGCCGCGCAGATGATGGCACTTTTCTAGCCGATCCGGCTTGCGCACCCCAAACTTCTAGTGTAGCGAGCACGCTCTAGTTGATGTGTCCGGCCATGTGGCATGCCGAGTCGCATCTTAAACCGGTTTTCGAACTAAGGAGTCGGAAATGCCCAAGATGAAGACCAAATCAGGCGCAAAAAAGCGCTTTTCCATGACCGCCAGCGGCAAGGTCAAAGCAGGTCAGGCCGGCAAACGCCACGGCATGATCAAGCGGACCAAGAAGTTCATTCGCGACGCACGCGGCAATACCATCCTGTCTGATCAGGATGCGCGTATCGTCAAGAAATATATGCCCTACGACCGCTAAGGAGGCGCTGTCATGTCCCGAGTTACTTCCGGCAAAGTCACCCATGCCCGTCACCGCAAGGTCGTAAAAGCCGCAAAAGGCTATTATGGCGCGCGGTCGCGCAATTTCCGCACTGCAACGCAGGCGGTCGACAAGGCCAACCAATACGCAACACGCGACCGCAAGGTACGCAAGCGCAACTTCCGCGCGCTGTGGATTCAGCGCATCAACGCGGCCGTGCGTGAAATCGACCCGTCGCTGACCTATTCGCGTTTTATCAACGCACTGGGTCTGGCCGGTATCGAAGTGGACCGCAAGGTTCTGGCCGATCTGGCCGTGCATGAACCCGAAGCATTTGGCCAGATCGTGGCCAAGGCACAGGCTGCAATGGCCTAAGGGTTTCGTGATATCCGATCTGAAGAAACCGCATGCCCGCGCATGCGGTTTTTTCTTTGCCCCACGCGATCAAGCACGATATGCCAACTGAAACGGGCCACCCCCTTGGCCTTGGCACATCTACTGCCCATATAAGGCAAAATAGCAATACAGAGGGCGAAAATGCTGGAACTGAACGCAGGCAAAAATGCAGCCGACGAAACCCTGATCACCGACGGTTCAGACCGTGATTTCATGACGCAGGTTATCGAAGTCAGCAAGGACGTGCCGGTTATCGTCGATTTCTGGGCGCCATGGTGCGGGCCTTGCAAAACCCTTGGTCCCGCGCTGGAAGCAGAAGTTCGCGCCGCCGGTGGCAAGGTGCGCATGGTCAAGATCAACATCGATGAAAATCAGGCAATCGCCGGTCAGTTGCGGGTTCAATCCATTCCGACCGTCTATGCCTTTCATCAGGGCCAGCCGGTTGACGGGTTTCAAGGCGCACAGCCCCCCGCCGCATTGAAGGAATTTGTGGCCAAGCTGGCGGCGCTTTCCGGGGGGGATGACGGGCTGGACGCTGCACTGGATGAGGCAGAGAACATGCTGGAACAGGGTGCGGCCACGGATGCGGCGCAGGTTTTCGCCGCCGTTCTGGCAGAAGAGCCTGAGAACGCACGCGCCTTTGGCGGGTTGGCCCGCGCCCATATCGCCGCCGGAAATCTGGATCAGGCAGAGGCCCTGATCGCAAATGTCCCCGCCGCCATCGCCACCACCACAGAGCTGGAGGCCGCGCGCGCAAAGCTGGCCCTTGCCCGTCAGGCCGAAAGTGCGGGGCCGGTGGACGACCTGCGCGCACAGGTTCAGACGAACCCTGATGACCATCAGGCGCGGTTCGATCTGGCGCAAGCGCTGTATGCAACCGACCAGATCGAAGCCGCAATCGATGAATTGCTGGAATTGTTCCGCCGTGACCGCGACTGGCAAGATGGCGCTGCCAAGGCGCAGTTGTTCACGATCTTTGATGCATTGAAGCCGAATGACCCGCTTGCGGCCAAGGGACGGCGCAAACTTAGCTCGATGATATTTGCCTAAGCTGGTTTGCGGGTTAGGTTCAACTTCATGGCGCGTATAAAAGATTTTCCTGACCTGATTCCCGTGTTCCCGCTGCCGGGGGCGTTGCTGTTGCCCCGCGCCCGGCTGCCGTTGCATATATTTGAACCCCGTTATCTGGCCATGCTGGATGACTGCATGAAAACACCCCAGCGGCTGATCGGAATGATCCAGCCGCGCAGTGTTCCGCAAAGCGACGAAAAGGCGTTGCACAGCATCGGTTGTGCCGGTCGTCTGACCGCATTTTCGGAAACCGAAGACGGGCGGTATATGATCACGCTGACAGGTATTTCACGGTTTCGTCTGCGTCAGGAAGTGTCGGGTTTCACACCCTATCGCCGCGCAGAAGTAAACTGGGAAGGGTTCGAGCGCGATTGCGGCGACGACGAACAAGACAGCGGGTTTGACCGCGACAAGTTCTTCGATGTGCTGAAGCGTTTCTTTACCATTCATGGCCTATCGACCGATTGGGACAGCCTGACCGAAGCGGATGATGAACTGCTGATCAATTCATTGTCCATGCTGTGCCCGCTGGAACCCGACGACAAACAGGCCCTGCTGGAAGCCCCGTCGCTGACAACAAGGCGCGAAACGCTGGTCACATTGATGGAATTCGCGCTGCGCGGCGGCCCGGACGAGGCGATGCAATGACCAAACGCCAGAATTTCGACAGGCGCATGCTGGAAGCCCTTGTATGCCCGCTAACCAAAGGCAGGCTAAGCTATGATGCGCAGGCGCAGGAACTTGTGTCCAAGGCGGCGCATCTGGCCTTTCCCATCCGCAACGGCATTCCCATCATGCTGGTGGATGAAGCCCGCGAAGTTGATTGACTTTCGCAACAAACACCCGAATAAAGCGGCTTGAAATAGATACGCCCTGACCGTTGGGTCAGGGCGATCCGAGCAGTAAACGTATCGCTGGTCAGGCGATACGGGCGGAGATCGGGCGGCCAGTAAGCGTTTGCTTCCCTGCCCGAATTACAATGTGGCCATTCCCCAACGCGCGCACAAAAACACCCTGAGCGGTGATGTATTTGCCTATTTTGATCGTGCGTATCATGGTCCAGTCCTTTTTCGCAGTGCCGTGTTCCGCAAAATTAGTCTGCCGAACCAGCGTTGAAACCAATTTGCCAGATTTCGCCACCAAAACAACGCTTGGACCTTTCTACTTCCTTAATTCTGACAAAGTTTTTGACAAAGGCGCTGGCCATTGTTTCCAAAATAGAAATGGTTTTGGGCTTTGGCGTGTCAAATTCAGAATTTGGAAACACGCTGTGCGGGGGTTTACAGCCAGTCGCGCAGAATCGGTATCAGGGGCAGGTCTGCGGCGGGCATGGGGTAGTCCCGCAAATTTGCGGCGCGCACCCATTTCAGCGCCTGCCCTTCGCGCGATTGCACCTGCCCGTCCCATTTGCGGCAGGCAAATAGCGGCATCAGCAAATGAAAATCATCATAGGCGTGGCTGGCAAATGTCAGCGGCGCAAGGCAGCTAGACGATGTGTTTATGCCAAGTTCCTCGTGCAACTCGCGTATCAGCGCCGTTTCGGGGGTTTCGCCCGCTTCCACCTTGCCGCCCGGAAATTCCCATAAGCCCGCCATGGATTTGCCTTCGGGGCGTTGTGCAAGCAAAACGCGCCCGTCAGCATCTATCAGCGCAACGGCAGAAACCAGAACCAGCTTCACGAACGGTAATCCGTGTTGATGTCGATATACCGGTGCGTCAGATCACAGGTCCAGACCGTTGACGCGCCCACGCCAAGGCGCAGGTCAACCCCGATCACCAGGTCCTGCTGGCGCATATATTCCGCGCCCACCTGTTCGGCATAGCTGGGCGCAACCTGCCCCTGAAACGCCACCAGATGCGGCCCGAACCGGATGGACAGGCGGTCGCGGTCGGCCTCGGCCCCGGATTTGCCAACGGCCATGACAATACGGCCCCAGTTCGGATCTTCGCCCGCGATTGCGGTTTTGACCAAGGGTGAATTCGCAATCGCCATGGCGACCTTGCGCGCATCGGCGTCGGAACGCGCGCCGGATACGGACACTTCCACAAATTTTGTGGCCCCTTCGCCATCGCGCACGACCTGATGCGCCAGATCCAGCATGACCTTGCCCAAGGCGTCTGAAAACGCGCGGGCTGCGTCACTGGCGGCATCATCAATCACGGGCATGTCGGCTTGCCCTGTGGCCCCAACCAACACCATATCCGATGTTGATGTGTCGCTGTCCACGGTAATGCAGTTGAAACTGCGGTCAGTCTGCTGCGACAGAATGGACTGCAAGACAGGGCGCGTGATCTTTGCATCGGTGAAGATATAGACCAGCATCGTTGCCATATCGGGGGCAATCATGCCGGACCCTTTGGCAAAACCCGCAATCGTGACGGGCGAACCGTCAATGTCGGTGGTGACACTGGCCCCTTTGGGGAACGTGTCGGTTGTCATGATGGCGCGGGCCGCGTCCTGCAAGGCCGCACCGGACAGGCTAGGTATCAATTCATCAAGCACACCAACAATACGGTCATGCGGCAGCGTCTCGCCGATCACACCGGTCGAGGATGTGAAGACGCGCGTGGCTGGCAAGCCCAGCTTTTGCGACAGCGCAGCACTTAGCGCCTTGACGGAGTCCACCCCCGCCGCGCCGGTGAACGCATTTGCGTTACCGGAATTGACAAGGATAGCGGCCCCTTCGGTGCCGTCGCCCGCGATCTTGGCCTGTGCATCCAGCACCGATGCCGACCGTGTGGCAGAACGGGTGAAGGTGCCCGCGACAACCGAAGCCGGGTCCAGCACCGCGAGCATGACATCGGTGCGCCCTGTGTAGCGCACGCCCGCAGCCGCCGTGGCCAGTCGCACCCCCCGGATGGCAGGCAGGTCTGGAAATTGCGCTGGTGCCAGCGGCGACACCAAAGGTGCATTCCGGGCCACGCCTTGCGCGGCCTGTTTTACCTGTGCCTTCAGCGATTTGATCTTTTTCTTCAGCTTCTTTTTCGCGGCCATCACACTTCCCCAAAGAAAAGCCGACCCGCAACCGGGTCGGCGCTGTGCTGTCAGGTTACACCCAGTCCTGTCAGTCGTCCAGAAGCTCTGAGCGGTTCATGACATCGGGCATAAGCCCTTCATAGGCGCGTTCAATCGTGGCGGATTCGGTCGCGCGCTCCAGCTCTGCCTGAGCGGCTTCGCGCTGGATATTCTGAACCAGTGCTTCGCGCACTTCTTCCAGTTCCGGTGCCTGCGACATGCGCATGTCATTCAGCAACACCAGATGCCAGCCGAACTGGGTTTCCAGCGGGCCCATATATTCGCCAACTTCCAGCGCTTCGACAGCTTCTTCGAATTCCGGGATCATGGCGCCCGGTCCGAACCAGCCAAGCGACCCGCCATTTGCAGCCGCACCGTCGAACGAATGCTCGCGGGCCAGTTCGGCAAAATCCGCACCGTCATCAAGCTCGGCGCGCAGGGCTGCGGCCTCTTCTTCGGTTTCGACGATGATATGCGATGCATTATATTCCGGCGTCGGTTCCTGCCCGTCAAACTCGGTTACAAATGCGCCATAGGCTTCGTCGATCATGTCATCAGTGACCGCACCTTCTGCGACACGCGACAGGGCTGCGTTGGCGACAAATGCGCGCTGTTCGTTTTCCAGCATGATCTGTTCGCGCGCACTCAGCGTGCCCTCGGCCTGCTGCATGATGGCCGTCTGCTCGATCAGTTGCTCGACCAGCGGTTCAAACAGCGCATCAGGGGGCAGGTCACGGAACTGTTCGGGCAGCACATCGCGGGCAGCCAGAAGGTGGCCCAATGTAATGCTGGTGCCGTTCACGGTTGCCAGAACCGTGTCGCGCGTTACGTCATCTTGCGCAATGGCGGGCGCGGAAAACGCCAGCCCTGCCGCAAGAACAACACTCATTCGTGTAAATCTGCCCATATTCTTGTTCCTTTCCCTGTGCGACAGGCGCACATCGTTGACACTTTTGGGGTCGACCATTACATCGCAGACTGGTTCTGCATTGCTAGGGGCCGCGCGGTTCACATGCCCTTCTATGGAAGCCAGCGCGTTCCGACAACCCCGGCAGCATTAGTGCAACATGACGATTTCTTTAGCGGCCGTCAAAACGGGTCGCATCAGATGGAACGAGGCGGAGACAGAATGCTGGGTTTGGGCGCGATTTCGAAAAAGGTTTTCGGCACTGCAAATGACCGCAAGGTCAAAGCAGCCCGCCCGATTGTTGCAGCAATCAACGCATTGGAGCCAGAGTTTCAGGCCCTGTCCGATGAAGGGCTTGTTGCCAAGACCGAAGAACTGAAAGCCCGCGTCGCAAACGGCGAGTCGCTGGACGCCATTCTGCCCGAAGCCTTCGCCAACTGCCGCGAAGGGGCACGCCGCGCACTGGGGCTGCGGGCTTTTGACGTGCAGTTGATCGGGGGCATGTTCCTGCATCAGGGCAATATCGCCGAAATGAAAACCGGCGAGGGCAAGACCCTTGTGGCCACGCTTCCTGCCTATCTGAACGCACTGACAGGCAACGGCGTGCATGTCGTAACCGTCAACGACTATCTGGCCAGACGCGATTCCGAATGGATGGGCAAGGTGTTTGAACGTCTTGGTATGC